>NZ_PJJU01000031.1:0-46187 GCF_002929635.1 Cryobacterium sp. M25
GGTGGTGTGGTGCGGCAGTGGTGCGGCGGTGGTGTGGTGCGGCGGTGGTGTGGTGCGGCGGTGGTGTGGTGCGGCTCTGGCCATCCGCTGCCGAGTTCGACACCTTCGGTCGAGTGCGACAGGTCTGCGGGCCGAACTCGACCGGAACTGTCGTTCTCCGCGAGCCCGCAGGCCTGCGCAGCCTGGCAAGCACGGATGCTCGACGTCGAACCAATTCGACGGAGATTCTGGCGAAAAAGCGGCTTTCCGGTGTGTTTGGGATGGATTTTGGCACAATCTCCGTCGAATTCGTTCGGGGCGCGGTTCAACGAGCCGGAGACACTTTCGGGGGGAGTAGGTTGCCACCACGTGGCACAATCCGCGGCCACGCGGCCGCAGGGCCGTAGGGCCGTAGATCACCGGGTCGCAGAACTCACTGAGGGGTGGAAGAACAATGCTCGAGAGCAGTGTGGTGTGGTTCAACGAGATCGGACTGGGTGACATTCCGCAGGTCGGCGGCAAGAACGCGTCGCTGGGCGAGATGGTGCGTGCCCTCAGCGATGATGGCGTGAAGGTGCCCGACGGATTCGCGACGACCGCGAACGCCTATCGCGCGTTCATCGCGGCGAACGGGATCGAGCCGGCACTGCGGCGCCAGCTCGACCTGTTCCACGACGGCCGCGCCTCGCTGCGCGTCACGGGCGAGGCCCTGCGCGAACTGTTCCTGGGGGGTGAGTTTCCCGCGGTCATTGCCGACGGCATCCGTGCCTCGTATCGGGAACTGTCGGAGAAGGCCGGGCACCCGAACCTGCCCGTGGCCGTGCGCAGCAGCGCCACCGCCGAAGACCTGCCCGACGCCAGCTTCGCCGGCCAGCAGGAGACGTTCCTCAACGTGACGGGCGAGCGCGATCTGCTCGACGCCTGCCGCCGCTGCTACGCCTCGCTCTTCACCGACCGGGCGATCAGTTACCGCGAGGTCAAGAAATTCGACCACCTCGAGGTGGCGCTCTCGATCGGCGTGCAACGGATGATCCAAGCCGACGTCGGCGGCTCCGGGGTGATGTTCTCCATCGACACCGACACCGGCTTTCCGGGCGTGGCCGTGATCAGCGCCGCCTGGGGGCTCGGCGAAACGGTGGTGCAGGGCACGGTCAATCCCGACAAATACCTGGTGTTCAAGGCGCTGCTCGACCAGCCCGACTGCACGCCCATCATTGAGAAAACTCTCGGCGAGAAGGCCCGCAAGATGGTCTACGCCAAGGGCGGCAGCGCCCGCACCCGCACCATCGACACCCCCGATCGCGAGCGACAGGCGTTCGTGCTGACCGACGCGGAGATCGTGAAGCTGGGCCGTTGGGCCGTGATCGTGGAGAACCACTACGGCCGGCCGATGGACATGGAATGGGCCAAAGACGGCCTGACCCGCGAACTGTTTCTGGTGCAGGCGCGCCCGGAGACCGTGCACTCGCAGGCGAGCGGCACCCGGTTCACGGTGAGCACCCGGACCGAGACGGGACCGCTGCTGGTGACCGGGGTCGCGATCGGCGACAGCATCGCGAGCGGCGTGGCCTGCGTGATCAAGGACCCCGCCGACATCGAGAAGTTCGTCGACGGCGCCATCCTGGTCACCGAGATGACCGATCCGGACTGGGTGCCGATCATGACCCGCGCGGCCGGCATCGTCACCGACCACGGCGGTCCCACCAGCCACGCCGCGATCGTCAGCCGCGAGCTGGGCGTGCCGGCCGTCGTCGGCACCGGGATCGCAACCGACACGCTCACGGATGGCCAGATGATCACGATCTCCTGCGCCGAGGGCGACGAGGGCTACGTTTTCGAGGGCAAGCTGGCTTTCGAAACCGAGGAGATCGACCTTGGCACCGTGCCGAAAACCCGCACCAAGGTCATGGTCAATATCGCCAGCCCGGCCGCCGCCTTCGAGTGGTGGCGGTTGCCGGCCGACGGCGTGGGGCTGGCCCGGATGGAATTCATCATCAACAATCTGATCAAGATCCACCCGATGGCGCTCGTGCACCCGGAGCGGGTCACCGACCGGGCCGCCATCCGTCAGATCGAGGAGCTCACCCGGGGATATATGGACCCGAAGGAATACTTCGTGCAAACGCTCGCACTCGGTATCGCGAAGCTGACCGCGCCGTATCATCCTGACCCCGTGATCGTGCGGATGAGCGACTTCAAGACCAACGAATATGCGCACCTGATCGGCGGGTCGGTCTTCGAGCACTCGGAGGAGAACCCGATGCTCGGCTTCCGTGGCGCCTCCCGCTACTATGACGAGCGCTACCGGGAGGGCTTCGCCCTCGAGTGCCGGGCGATCAAGCAGGTGCGGGAGAAGATCGGCTTCGACAACGTGATCGTGATGGTGCCGTTCTGCCGCACCGTGACCGAGGCCGACCGTGTGCTCGCGGTGATGGCGGAGAACGGGCTGGTGCGCGGCGAGTCCGGGCTACAGATCTACATGATGTGTGAGATTCCGGCCAATGTGATCCTGGCGGAGCGTTTCGCCACCCGGTTCGACGGCTTCTCGATCGGCTCCAACGACCTTACCCAGCTGGTGCTGGGCGTCGACCGCGACGCCGAGGACCTCGCCGCCCTCTTCGACGAACGCGATGACGCCGTGAAACAGATGATCCGCGAGGCCATTCAAAAGGCCCACGCCGCCGGGATCAAGATCGGCATTTGCGGGCAGGCGCCGAGCAACTACCCCGACTTCGCGGCCTTTCTGGTGGAGGAGGGCATCGACTCCATCTCGCTCAACCCGGACAGCTTCCTCAAAACGGTGGGCCGAATCGCGCAGGCGGAGCGGGACCACGACACGGCGTAGGAGGGACACGCCGTACAAGGGACACGCCGTCTTCGTGTGACGTGTTCGGTGTGGTTAGCGCTCGGCCTCGTCGAAGTCGTCGAGCACGGCCTGCTCGTATGCGGCCTCGGCGGCTTCCGCCTTCTCACGGGCGTCGGCGACGCGCACGCTGATCTCGTGCTCGGATGTGCGCAATCGTTCGGCCGCCCGCGGGCTGGCCGTGTCGAGCAGGTCCTCGAGGGTGTCGGGGTCGAGGTGCACGGCAGTCAGCGCGTCGACTTCGGACCGGGCGACGGCGGCCTTGCTCCGGAGGATGCGCAGCCTCGATTCCTGCGCGAACTTCCGCGAGAGGCGGTCGGTGGCCTCCGCGGGGGTCCGTTCGACGGGAACCATGCTCTGCTCGGACCCGTTCTGCTTGGTGTTGTACCGCTCGGCCCCGTCGCCGCTTTCCGTGTAGCTCATCGTGTCTCCCTTTTTCCGCTGGCAGCCTAGCGCGGCAGGTGTCTGCGGCAAATGGAACCGGCGGGCGGGGCCTGCGGGGTGCGTGTTGGCGTCGGCGGGGCCACTCCCTCGTGACACTCGACCGCTCGTGTCGGTTTCGGCGGTGTAGGCCCGCTGCTGCGCTGAGAGTCGCCGTTGCTGCCCAGCGTCGCCGGTAGAGCGGCGTCATTGGGCAGAAACGGCGACACTGGGCGGTTCGCGGACGAGACGGCCCGCCGATTGATCGGAACGCGGCCCGAGGAGACGGCCCGCCGATTGATCGGAACGCGGCCCGAGGAGACGGCCCGAGGAGACGGCCCGAGGAGACGGCCCGCCGAGACGGCCTGAGCAGACCGCCGGGCCGCCCGCCCGCGCCGCCCACCCAGCGGCTAGCGCCCGCCCGGGGCGGCGCCGGACCAGGCATTCCGCAGCAGCAGAGTCAGGTCGTCGGGGGTGACCGCGCGCGGGTTCGACGCGGGAACGGCCGGCAGGATCAGTGCCACGGCCCGGGCGATGTCCGACTCCTGAAACCCGAAGTCCCGCAGCGCAGTCGGTGCGTGCAGGCTGTCCCGCAGGGCGAGTAACCCTTCGACGGCGGTGCGCGAGCCCAGGGCGGCGGCTATCCGCGCCTCGGCCTCGGTGGCGGCGGGCGCGTTGAGGGCGACCACATGCGGCAGCACGATCGCGTGCGTCTGCGCGTGCGGCAGCCCGAAAGCCCCGCCCAGCACGTGACAGATCGTGTGATGCAGGCCCGAACCGGTGCTGGAGAACGCGCTCGCCGACAGATACGCGCCATAGAGGGCATCCTTCCGGGCGGCCAGGGCTCCGTGGATGCCGCCGCCCCCCAGAACCGGATCGCTCCCCGATGTGTCCGAGCCGGCCGCCTCCGCGGTGTGCGGGCCGGCCCCGGGAGCCACGGCGATTCGCGGCAGGGCGTGGGCCAGCATCCGGATTCCCTCAGTGGCGAGCAGCGCGCTGACCGGGTTCGCGCCCGGGGCCCAGAGGGCGTCGACGCCGTGGGCGAGGGCGTTCAGCGCGCTGGACACGCTCAGCTCGCGGGGGAGGGACAGCGTGAGGTCGGCGTCGTAGATCACGGTTCCGGGCAGGACCCTCGGATCGAACCCGGTGGTCTTCACCCCGTTTTCGACCAGCCCCCAGACCGCGGTGGCCTCCGAACCGGAATAGGTGGTGGGCACCGCCACGATCGGCAGTCCGCCGGTCCGCTCGCTGCGCAACGCGAGAATCTTGGCCAGCCCGATCGCCGACCCGCCGCCGAGGGCAACGACCACGTCGACGCGAGCCGCCTGGGCCGCCCGATGGGCGCGCTCGGCCGACTCCGCCGGAACGTGCTGCACGACCTCATCGAACACCAGCACCGAACGGATGCCGGCGAGCACCGCCGCGGACCGCTCCAGTTCCCGCCGGGTCGCGATCACCATCACGCGCGGGGCGCCGGGGGTGCCGCTGGCGCCCAAGGTGCCCGCCGTAGCGATCACGCTCGCCGTGCTGGTGCCGGTGCCACCGGCCTGCACCGTGCCGCCGGCCTGCACCGTGGCCGGCTGCTCGCCGAGCACCTCGCCGAGCACCTCGCCGGCCCGCCCGGTGCCGAAGAGCACGCGCTGTCGCTGCGTTCGATACTCGAAATCGAGGCCCGGCCCGACGGGCTGCTCCCTCACGGCACGCCTACGCGCGGGTCTGCATGGGGCGGGCCAGCCAGGCTCGGGCGGCGGCGACATCCGTGGCGGCGATGCCGTGACCGCCGTCGCGCAGCTCGCGGTCGACCTGGGCGCCGCGCCCGATGAGGGTGGCGACGGCCAGGTCGGCGCTCGCGAGCGGGGCCATCAAGTCGGAGCGTCCGTTGAGAATCAGCACCGTCGTGTCGGCGAGGTCCGTGGCGAGCGCGCGATCGTCGAGCGGGAACATGCCGGAGAACGCGACGACCCGGTCGAGAACGTCGGGGTGCAGCAGGGCCGTGGCCAGGGCGATGTTGGCCCCGTTGGAGAAGCCCACGGCGATAATGCGGCGCCCGCCGAGGTCGTAGTGCTGCCGGGCCCGGGCGATGAAACCGGCCAGTTCGCCGGCCCGCAGCACCACGTCCTCGACATCGAACACGCCCTCGGAGAGGCGGCGGAACCAGCGCAGCATGCCGCCCTCGGTGACGCGACCGCGCGGGGCGAGCACGGTCGCGCCGGGGTCGAGCGCGTCGGCAAGGGTGAGGATCTCCCGCTCATCGCCGCCGGTGCCGTGCAGCATCAACAGCACGGGGGCGGAGACATCCGTGGGGTCTGAGCCGGGCGGGCCCGAGTCGCCGGATGCCGTCGGCGAACCCGCCCGGAAAACGTGCACCCAGTCGAGATCGGTCTGTGGGGAGTCGCGTTGCTCGGTCATCGACGGTCCTACTTCTCCGCGACGAGGGCCGGGTTGTTCTCGCTCGGCAGGGTGATCGGAACGACGGCGCGCTCGATCTGGTCCCGGCTGGGCTCGAGCCACGGCGGCAGCTTGAGCGAGCGGCCCAGTTCCAGCAGTGGCTCGTCGATGTCGAAGCCGGGGGTGTCCGTCGCGATCTCGAACAAGACGCCGCCGGGCTCGCGAAAATAGATCGACGTGAAGTACTGCCGGTCGAGGATCGCCGTCACGCCGTAGCCGCGCGCGACGAGTTCCTGGCGCCACTGCTCCTGCGTGGTCTTGTCCGGCACCCGGAACGCGATGTGGTGCACGCTGCCGCCGGCGGTCAGGCCGACCTGTCCGTTCGGGTCGGCGAGGATGTCCACGATGTTGCCGGGGGCTCCGTCGCCGGCACCCACCCGGATGCGGTCGGTTGTCTCCTCGATCACGTGCATGCCGAGGTCGCGGGTGAGCACCTCGACGGTGCCGGTCGGGTCGGCGACGGTGAGCACCGAGGAATGCTGGCCGCGCACCGCGTACTCGGCGGGCACGGATGCCGAGTCCCACGGATTGCGCGGATCAACCGTCGACGAGGCCACGAGGTCCAGCTGCAGGCCGTCGGGGTCACGCAGGGAGAGGCGTTCCTCGTCGGCGGAGCGGCGCACGAATTCGGATTCGACGCCGAGTTGCCTGAAGTGGCCGGCCCACCAGCCGAGGCTGCCGGCCGGCACCGAGAACGCGGTGGACGTGGACTGGCCCGAGCCGGGGCGCCCGCTGGAGATGCCCGTCCAGGGGAAGAAGGTGAGCAGCGAACCCGGGCGGCCCGCGTCATCCCCGTAATAGAGGTGGTAGGTGCCGGGGTCGTCGAAGTTGACCGTTTTCTTCACGAGCCGCAGGCCGAGGCCGGTCACGTAGAAGTCGATGTTGCGCTGCGGTGCACCGGCAATCGCGGTGACGTGGTGCAGTCCGGAGGTGTGCGGAGTCACGGGGTCCCTTTCTGGCGGGAAGCTGGTCGGTGTGCTGTTGGCGTCGGGTCTGGCATGCGCGTTCTGAGCTGCGCAGTCCGGCGTGATGCCGACTTCTATGCAAACACATGTTTCTGTGGATTCATTCCCAGGCTCGTGCAGCTCCCGCGCGAGGGCGAATGCGCCGCTCGGGCCGCCTCGGGCCGGGCCGACGGGACTACTCTCCCGGGCCGACATCCCAGGAACGCTCCGGCAAGTCCTCGAGCCAGTTCCCGACCGAATCGTCGTTCACCAGGGAGATGCTGCTCTCTGCGGGACACGCCAGCCCCGGCGGCACCGAGCACGACGCCTCGGAGATCAAATCCCGGCCTTCGGCGTCCTTCGGCGGTTGTGCACCCGCGTTCCCAAACATCGAACCCCCTCAGTCGGCTTTTCCAGTGCGGTCGCCGGGGTCCGGGGCAACAGTTTGAAGGTACGCTCGCGGAGGATTCGCCGTCAAGCACTTCGAGAAACGGATGCTGCCGCGAACCTGCCGTCGCCCCGTTCCGCAGTCTCCGCGCTGGCGCTGACCCGCGCCCCGGGAACCCGTCCAGAGGCTAACGGAGGCCGCAGCCGGGCCAGGGCCTGAAGCTCGATCTGCCGCACCCGGTCGTAGGACACACCGAAGTGCGCTCCGATCTCCCGCCGGGGCTTCGGGATGTCGCCGCCGAGGCCGTACCGCATGCTCAGGACGCTGGCTTCGCGGTCGGGCAGGAGGGAGAGGTGGCAGGCCAGGCGCTCCAGCAGGAGGGTGCGGCCGGCGGCGTCGCACGGGTCGAGCGCCGCGACATCCGAAATGGTGTCGCCGAAGGGCACGTTCTCGAGGCCGCTGCCGAGGTCGGCCCAGACCGGGGCGTCGATCGACCGCGGCTGGCCGGTGCGGTTCCGCAGCGTCAGGATCTGTTGCGTGGTGAGCCCGCTGGCCTGGCCGAGTTCCGCGATGGTGCCGTCGCGGCCGAACCGCTGCCGCAGCCGGTGCTGCACCTGGTTGAGGGCGGTGAGCGCCTCGACCTGGTAGGCCGGGAGACGGATGGTTCGGGCCTGGTCGGCCAGCGCGCGTTGAATGCTCTGGCGGATCCACCAGGTGGCATAGGTCGAGAACTTGAAACCGCGGGTGTGGTCGAAACGTGGGGCCGCCCGGATCAGGCCGAGATTGCCTTCCTGGATCAGGTCGAGGAGGTCGAGCCCGCGGCCGGTAAAGTGCCGGGCCACGGACACCACCAGCCGGAGATTCGCGCAGATCAGGTGATTCATGGCCCGCCCGCCGTCGGCCGCGAGCCAGCGGAGCTCCTCCCCGAGGTCGGCGGCCCCCTCGCCGGAAGCACCCGGCCGCAGCCGTGAGAGTCTCTCCGCTGCGAGCAGCCCGACCTCGATGCGCTGGGCGAGCTCGATCTCATCCGTCTTGGTCAGGAGCGGCACACGGCCGATCTCGTGCAGGTAGGCGCCCACGGAATCGGCGGAGAAGCGGTGACGGGAACGGGAACGGCTCTCGGCGATGGTCATGCCGGTACCGTAGACGCGGGCCGGGGTCGGGACCTCGGGTCCGACGCAGCGTGTGCAGAATCACCGCACGGGTCCGGCTGTGCAGGAACCCCGTGCGCCGACCGACCTCGAACGGGGAGTTTCGCTCGGGGCCCGGATCGACGATGATGAGCGGGCAGAGCCGTATCGAGTGGAGGGACGCGACTATGAGTGATGCAGAGTCAAACGATTCCGGCGAGAACTTTCTGCCCGGCCGCGACGGCGACAGTGGCGGCGACAGCGGTGGCGACAGCGGCGACAGCGGCGACAGCGGCGGCGTTAGCGGCGGCGTCAGCGAGAGCGAGGTCGACGGCTACGAGGTCTACAACCCGCCGGCGGACCGCTTCCTCACCGCCCAGATGTGGTGGATAGCGAGCGAACTGGTGCGGCGGCATCCGCATCTCCGCATCTCCGGGGTGGAGGTCGACGAGGCCGACCGCCTCCTGATCGTGCATGACGAGCAGGACGGCATGAGCGTGCAGTGGGACCTCGAGGGCGGCTGCAAATTCCTGGTCAACGGGGTCGTGCAAAAAATCAGCTGGATCCAGATGCTGGCTGCGCTCAACCCGCACACGATCGTCAAGCGTATCGAGGTGGCGACCGGACTCGGCATCCCGAAGACCACACCGGCCACGTCCGCCCGGGCGCTGACCTACCGGGTGATCGCCAGCGCGCTGGCCACCGCGACCAACGACCGGTACGAGTGGTACGCGGTTCCGGCGCCCATGCTGCACGACGAAGATCCGGAGAACCCCGGATGCGAGTTCTTCCGCGACTTCCCCTCCACCGTTCGGGCGCGGGCCGAGTATGTCGCGATGACCCTCGATGAGTTCGAGGCGGGCGGTCGCAGCGTGTACTTCTTCCAGCCGTTTTGGGCGCTGCTGCGCGACCTCGAGCCGATCGCGATCTTCGACTCTGCCGGGGTGGTACACACGACCTCGGGCGCCACGGCACTGATGCCCCTGTATGAGCGGCTCGACCGCAAGCTCGCGCTCGTGACCGCGCACGTGCTCGCCGACTACTTCCCCTGAACCGGGCGCAGGCACTCGGGCAGGCGAGCCGGCCCCCGCCGCGGAGAGGGCAAGCGAGCCGGTTAGCGGATGCTGCCGAGCTGGGTCAGCTTCGCATGCAGAGTCGAATCGCTGGGCTCCACCAGATGGGTGCCGTCCGGGAACAGGATCACCGGGATCTGGGTGCGGCCGCTGATCGCGTGGGCACGGTCGGCGCCGTCCCCCACGAGCAGGAGGTCGACGTAGTCGTAGTCGACGTTCCGCGCGTCGAGCAGTTTCTTCGACCGGCGGCAGTCGCCGCACCACTCCGCCCCGAACATGGTCAGGCGCTGGGCGTCGGAAGCAGGGGGAGCGGCGAGGTCGGTCATAATCTCATCCTAGGTCGGCACCCTGAGTGCCCCGCGGGTCGGCGTGCGTGCGCCTCGTTTTGGGGCAGAGGGCCATCGTCGATGCCCTCGAGAACCGGTTTTTTGAGGCAGGCCGACTGCTAGGTTCAGTCTGAGCACGAACAGTTGGGGGACTGAACATGCATTCAGACCAGGATGCCGCACACGACTCAGGGGGACAACCGGCCATCGACCTGCCACGACCAGCAGCGCCTCACGCAGCGCCGGCGCCAGAATCAGCGCCAGAACCGGCGCCAGAATCCTCGATCGACGACCTCCTCGCCGACTGCGAGCGATCGAGCGCGAGTGGGAGCCATCTCGACGGTGTCGGGCAGGCCGAGGCGGTGCTGGCCCGGGCCGGGGCGACGCTGCTGCAGCAGGCGCGGGCCCGTGAACTGCTGGCGCTGCATCGGCTGCGACTGGGCGACTATGAGGCATCCGTTCAGCAGGGACTGTTGGCGCTGGAGTTCCTGGACGGCACCGGCGATCTGCTGCGGCAGTCCAAGGTGCACTGCACCCTGGTGCTGGCCTACAGCGACACGGGGCTCTACGAACCGGCGCTGCGCCACGTGCTCGCGGCAGTGGAGACGGCCCGCGGCAGTGGCAGCGCCCTGGCCGAATTCTGGGCGCTCAGCCGTTCGTCGATGGTGCACGAGGGCATGGGCGAGTCCGAACGGGCGCTCGAACTGGGGCGGCAGGCGCTGGGCCTCACGCGCACGATCGACGACCCCGAGGCGCGGTTCGTGGGTCTCAACAACCTCGGTGACACCTGCCTGATCCAGGCTCAGCGGCAGAGCGCACAGGGCATGAACGTGGAGATGGGCCTGAAGCAGGCCCTCCTGCTCGTGCGGGAGGCCGTGGCCGTGGCCCACGCCCAACGGCACAACTTCTACGAGAGCATCGCCCGCACCAACCTGGTCAGCATCCTGATCGAACTCGGCGAGCACGAAGAGGCCCGCGAGCAGGCCGGCCGGGCCCGCGCTCTGGCGAAGGCGCACGGGTTCCGCAGTCTCGAGGAGAACAACGACGCGCAGCTGGCCGAGGTGGCCAGGGCCGAGGGTGACCTCGATGGGGCCACCGCGATGATGAACGCCCAGCTGCTGGTCGCCGCCCTCGACGACGATCCGGCTCTGCACATCAAGCTGCAGCAGGCCTTGTTCGAAATGCACAAGGAGTCCGGCCGGTTCGAGCAGGCGCTCGGGCACTTCGAGAAGCTGCACGCCCTGATCCTGAAACGCACGACCGAGACGGCCGGCATCCAGTCCCAGATGCTGATCAACACCCTGGGGATCGAGCAGGCCCGCCACGAGGCGGAGCGGTCGCAGCTCGATGCGGCGCGGCTGCGCATCCGTGCCGACGATCTGGACCACCAGGCGAACACCGACCCGCTGACCCGACTGCCCAATCGCCGGGCGCTCGACCGCCAGCTGCCGCCCCTGATGGGCCGCTCCCGTGACACCCGGCAACCGATCTGCGTGGCCATGATCGACATGGACCACTTCAAGCGGGTCAACGACGAGCACGGGCACGCCACCGGCGACCAGGTGCTGAACGCCATGGCCACCCTGTTGCGCGCCGTCACCCGGGACAGTGATATGGCCGTGCGCGTGGGCGGCGAGGAGTTCTTGCTCGTTTTCGCGGACACCACCCTGGAGTGTGCCGAGCAGGCGTGCGAGCGCCTGCTGGCCTCCGTTCGCGGCTACCACTGGGGTGCCCTGGCGCCCGAGCTGGCCTGCACCGTGAGCGTCGGCCTGGCCGAACTCTCCCCGGACGAGACCGTGGCGGACTGGCTCGCGCGCGCCGACGCGGCCCTCTACCAGGCCAAGGATTCCGGCCGGGACCAGATGGTTACCGCCGTGGTGCTGTCGGCGGCGTAGAACCCGAGGAGCCCCCATCCGGAGCCCCGCATCCGGAGCCCCGTGCCCGGCCTTGAACCAATTCGACGGAGATTTTGCCGAAAAGAGCCGGTTTGAGGCCGAAAACAGGGCTTATGGGCAAAATCTCCGTCGAATTCGTTAGGGGCGGAGGTGCTGCAGGGCCGCGGGCGGGGAAACGAACGACCCCCGATTCACGGCCGGCACTGACCCTCGAATGCGGCGGCGACGGACGCGGCGTTTCGCCCGTAGGCTCGACGCGGGGGTTTGTGCCTCGGGGGGCCCGGAAAACGGGCCTGCCGGAGCCCGACTTCATTGGCTGCACGACCGCACGATTGCACGGGGGAAACGCTTGAAACTAACGTCCGCACAACTGGACCGCGCCGCCGGCGTTCTGCTGGGCATGGCCTGTGGCGACGCCCTCGGCGCCGGCTACGAGTTCGGCCCGCCGCTCGCGGGCGACGCCGTGGTCACGATGAGGGGCGGCGGCGGGTTCGACTGGGCTCCCGGAGAGTGGACCGATGACACCTCCATGGCCGTGCCGATCGTCAACGCGATCGCGGCCGGTCAGGACCTCCGCGACGAGGCCGTGCTCGACGAGATCGTGGCTGCCTGGGTCGAGTGGGCCCGCACGGCACCGGACGTGGGCAACCAGCTGCGCGCGGTGCTCTCCCGAACCGAGCCCACGGCATCCGCGGTGCGCGTCGTCGCCCGCGCCCATCACGACCGGCACGGCCGCAGCGGCGGCAACGGTTCGCTCATGCGCACGGCGCCCGTGGCGCTCGCCTACCTCGACGACCCGGTGGCGCTCGCCGGCGTTGCCCGCACGATCAGCACGCTTACCCATTATGAAACGGATGCCGGCGACGCCTGCGTGCTCTGGTGCCTGGCCATTCGGCACGCGGTGCTCGAGGGCACCCTCGACGTTCGGGTGGGCCTCGACGCCCTGCCCGCCGACCGCCGCGCGCTCTGGGAGGCGCGCTTCATCGTGGCCGAGGCCGGCGTTCCCTCCGACTTCAGCCGGAACGGCTGGGTCGTGGAGGCGCTGCAGGCGGCCTGGTCGGCGATCAGCCAGCCGCGGAGCGCGCCGGGTGGCGCTTCCGGTGCGGAAACCGTCTCCGCCACCCCTGCCGGGCACCTGCAGGACGCCCTCGAGATCGCCGTGCGCGGCGGCCGCGACACCGACACGGTCGCCGCGATCGCCGGTGGGCTGCTCGGGGCGCGCTATGGCGCATCCGCGGTGCCGGCCGCCTGGCGCCGCATCGTGCACGGCTGGCCGGAGGGACTGCGCGCCGACGAACTGGTGCGCCGCGGTGTGCTGGCCGCCCGCGCCGACGGTGGGCGGTCCCGGTGGTCGGGCGTGTCGAGGTCCCCGGGGCTGGCCGAGCGCCGCGACCGGGCCAGCCCCGACCGGAACGAGCCTGGTGCAGCCAAGCGCCGCGACGTGGCCGTGCTCGACCGTCGGTCCCGCAAAGACCGTGCCGCCACCACTTGGCCTACCGCCGATCACCTGCCCTACTCCACCTCCGGCGACATTTCCACCTTCGTGCGGCACCCGCACGACGATGGCGTCTGGCTCGGTGCGATCGGCATCCTGGGTGACCTGCCAGCGGAAATCGACGCCGTCGTGTCGCTCTGCCGGGTCGGCCGCACCCAGGTGCCCGGCCGCATCCGTGCCGAGAACAAGGTTGCGGTCTGGCTGATCGACGAGCCCGCAGAGAAGGCAAACCCCAACCTCGACTTCGTGCTCACGGACACCGTCGATGTCATCGCGGCCCTGCGCGCCGAGGGACGCACCGTGCTCGTGCACTGCGTGCAAGCGGTCAGTCGCACGCCCGCGGTCGGTGCGCTCTACGCTGCGAGACACCGGGGGATCCCGATCGAGCAGGCGCTGCGCGAGGTGACGGATGTCCTGCCGCACGCGCATCCGAACACCGCATTCCTGCAGGCGCTCAAGTCTGAGGCGTGAGCGATCGGCCTGCAAAAACAAGCCGGTCTCAGGGTCGATGGCCATCCGGGTCGAGGGGAGACGCGGCATCCGGCTGCACGCCCAGGTCGATGCTCTCCGCGGTCGCATTCGTGAACGGGACCGCGCTGAGCGCCTCCGAGGAGGTGCGCACCGGCCCGACGGTGCGCTTGCGCAACGGGTCACGACGCAGATCCACATAGAGCGACACGCACAGCCCGATGATGATCAGAACGAACGGGGTCGCCGCCAGGATGGTGAACGTCTGCAGGGCACCCAGCCCGCCCACGAACAGCAGAACCGCAGCGACGGCGCCGGTGAGGATCGCCCAGAGGATCACCAGCGGCTTCCAGGGCTCCTTACGACCGCGACTCGACAGCGTCCCGAGCACGAGAGCGCCCGCATCCGCCCCGCTGACGAAGAACACGGCGGTGAGCACCATCACTACGAGAGCCGAGCCGATGAAGAACGGATACTGCTGCAACGCCGCGAAGAAGCCGGCCGCCGCACTGCCGGTGCCGGCGATGTCGACACCGTTCAGCTGCAGGTTCAACCCCATGCCGCCAAAGACGACGAACCACAGGATGCTGACCCCCGTCGGCACCAGAAGCACGCCGAGAATGAACTCACGTATGGTGCGGCCGCGGGAGATCCGGGCGATGAAGGTGCCTACGAACGGGGTCCAGGAGATCCACCACGCCCAGTAGAAGATCGTCCAGCTCGCCAGCCACTCCTCGCCGCCGAACACCGCCGAGTGGAAGCTCATCGGTACGAGATCGGCCAGATAGACGCCGATCGACGACGGCAACAGGTTCAGGATGAAGACGGTCGGGCCGACCACAAAGACGAACACGACGAGTAGGGCCGACAGCACCATATTGGTGTTGCTCAACCACTTGATGCCTTTCGCCACCCCGCTCGCCGCGGAGAACACGACCCCCACGGTCAGCACGCAGATAATGATGATCGGCACGACCGTTCCGGGTTCCTCCTCGAATTGCCCGGAACGAAGCAGTGAGACACCGGCCGCGATCTGCAGTGCGCCCAGCCCGAGCGACGTCGCCGAACCGAACTGGGTGCAGATGATCGCCAGGATGTCGATCGGCTTGCCCCAGCCCTTGCCCTCGATCCGTTCCTTGCCGAACAGGGCCTGAAACGGAGCGCTCATCAGGTTGCCGCGGCCCATCCGGTAGGTGGAGTAGGCCAGGGCCAAGCCGACCACCGAATAGATCGCCCACGGATGCAGACCCCAGTGGAAGAAGGTGTACGCCATGGCCGCGTTGGCAGCCTCCGGGCTGTTCGCCGCCGCGTCGACGAACGGCGGCGGCGTCGCCAGGTGGGTGACCGGCTCGTACACGCCGAAGAACATCAGCCCGATCCCCATGCCTGCACTGAACATCATGGACACCCAGGAGACCGTCGAGAACTCGGTGCTCTGCCCGTCGCGGGAGAGCGGAATGCTGCCGTACCTCCCGAAGGCCAGCACCAACGAGAAGATGACGAAGCCCGACGCCCCGAGAATGAACAACCAGCCGAGGTTGCCGGTTACCCAGCTGAGAACGGATGCCGAAACGTCACCCACGGCCTCGGTGAACAGCACCCCGACCAGACAGATCACCACGATGATGCCGGCGGAAACGCCGAAAACCGTTTTGTCGATGGTGCCCAGGCCCTCTCGGTGCGGTTCACTGACCGCGTCCCCGAGTTCCGACTCGATGCCATCTGCTGATTCCTTGGACATATCGCTCCTCGGTGATCGAACACCCGTCGATCGGACAGTTCCCGTCACGTCACTGCCGCCAAAGGTGCGAGAAGAAAACTGCTTGCGGCTCGCCTAAACGCTACGCGGATGGCGCGGCGATTACTATAGTGGCCGCTATGGCTGACCTCGGAGAATTCGAACCGGCCCAACCGGCCCTCTACACCGGCAAGGGCGATTCCGGCCGCACCACCTTCGGCCGGCACGGCGACGTGGCCAAGACCGACGTGCGTGTCGCCGCCTACGAAGCCTGCGACGAGGCCAACGCGGCCGTCAGCTTTGCCATGGCTGCCGGTGGCCTGCCCATCGAGGTGACCAGTACGCTCGCCAGCGTGCAGAACGACCTGTACGATTTGGTGGCCGACCTGTCCGTGCCCCTCGACGACCCCGAGCCGGCGCCGGCACGCATCCGCGAGTCGCACCTTGCCCGGCTCGAGCGTGCCGTCGATCACTTTGCGCAGCAGGCCGCCGACCTGAGCGGCTTCGTGCTCCCCGGCGGAACGGTCGCAGCCGCACTGCTCTACCAGGCGCGTGGCGTCGTGCGCCGTGCCGAGCGAGCGGTGTGGGTTGCCATCGACCTGCACCCGACCTCCGTCGACCCGCTCACCGCGCGGTACCTGAACCGGCTGTCGTCCCTGATGTTCGTGCTGGCCCGGGGAGCCAACGCCGAGCACGGCGACGTGATGTGGGTGCCCGAGGCTTCGGCTCGGGCGATGGCGCAGGAAGAGGTCGGCGACGACCGTCCGGAAACGGGTGCCGGCGGCGCCTGACGGTGCTGCTCTCCGAGATCGGCGACGCGGCCTCCCGCGTAACCTCCGACCTGGCCGCAGGCGAGCCGCAAGCGGCAGCACGATGAGCACGAGTACCAGCACCAGCACCAGCACCAGTACCAGCACCAGCACCAGCGCCATGAATCCCCCGGCGGATGCGTCCGCGGTCGACGGTCAGCGGTGGGCGCTCAGCGCGTGACGGTCAGGAAGGTGTCGCCCGACTCGAGCTGGGCGCCGGCCGTGACGGCATCCGCCAGCGTGATGTTCTCCGCCTTCTGTTCGAGGATGATCACGGGCACGATCGGGTTGCGTCCGGTGGCCTCGATGGCCGACACGTCCCAGGTGACGATGATGTCGCCGGCAGAGACGTGGTCGCCCTGCTGTGCGCGCAGGGTGAAGCCCTCGCCGTGCAGTTCGACGGTGTCGATCCCCAAATGCACAAGCACACCCAGACCGTCGGGGGAGACGATCACGTAGGCGTGCGGGAATACCTTGAGCAGCGTGCCGCTGATCGGGGCGATGGCGTCGACCACGCCGCGGGGCGGGTCGATCGCGGCGCCCGGGCCCACGATGGCCTGGGCGAAGGTGGGGTCGGGCACCTCGGCGAGCGCCACAGCGCGGCCGGGCACAGGGGAAAGGACGATCACGGGGGCGACCACGGAGGCGCTCACGGGTGCGGCCGGGCTCATAGCAGATCCTCGATGTCCTCGGCCAGGTTGTCGGCTTCGGGGCCCACGACGACCTGCACAATGGTGCCGGAACGGAAGACACCGTGCGCTCCGGCGGCCTTGAGCGCCGCCTCGTTCACGGCCGCGGGGTCGGTCACCTCGGTGCGCAGGCGAGTGATGCACGCCTCGATTTCGACAATGTTGGTTTTTCCGCCGAGGGCGGCCAGGATCTGCGCGGCTTTGCTAGTCATCTTCTGTTCCTTCTGTGGTGGGCACTGCGACGGGCTCATCGACTGCGATTCGATCGAAGGCCCGGGCCGCACTCGGTGTTGACAAGTGGGGTGCCCTGCCTTCATGATCTAACTATTGGATCGTACCAGTACGGACCACTCAGCGGAAGTGGTACTACACCACTCGGGCTCGACGCCGACCGAACCGATCAACAAGTGAAAGGCAACGCCATGAGCCAGACCCAGGAGGAGAGCTCAATGCTCGCAGCCGGGCCGGTGTCCAAGCAAACGCAGCTGCGCTCGATCCTGCAGGATCTGGTCGAGGAGACCCTGGCTCCACACGCCGCGATTCCGCCCGAGCGCAAGCTGATGGCGAAATACGGCGTCAGCCGGTCGACCGTGCGGGAGGCCATCCGTCAGCTGGTCGAGGACGGTCTGCTCTACCGCATCCAGGGCAAGGGCACCTTCGTGGCGGGCGAGCGCGTGCAGAGCGATCTGCACCTGGCCTCCTTCACCGAGGACATGCGCCGCCGCGGCCTTGTTCCGGCAACACTCCTGCTGGCCACCGCGCTGATCGAGGCACCGCTCGATGTGCGGGCGGCACTCGGTCTGGGCGCGGGCGCCCGGGTGCAGGTCGTCGAACGGCTCCGGCTGGCCGGCGGCACCCCGATGGCCCTCGAACGCGGCTACTATCCGGCGGAGCTGCTGCCGAATCTTGGCGAGCAAGACCTCACCCGCTCCCTGTACGCGACGTTCGCGACCAAATACGGCCTGCGCATCGACAACGCCGAGCAGGCGGTCTGGGCGGATGCCGCCGGTCCCCAACTCGCGGAGACGCTGGGCGTCACCGCGGGGGCGCCGCTCATCGTCTTCCGTCGCACCTCATCGGCGGGGTCAGCCGCCATCGAGTACGTCACGTCCTGGTACCGCGGTGATCGCTACCAGATTCACATGACCCTGAATCTCCGGCACCAGCTCTGATCTCCGACCCGGCATGAGGCCGGGCCCCACACACCACACCCATCACAGGAGGAATTCATGTCCAGCATCACCGAAGACGCCGGGACGCGACGAAAAATACCGGGCCTGGGCCAGGCTCAGCGAGTCGGCCGCAGCCTTATGTTGCCCATCGCGGCGTTGCCTGCCGCCGGGCTGCTTCTCCGCATCGGTCAGCCTGACCTGCTCGGCGCCATTCCGGGCTTCGAAACGGGCGGAGCCGTCATCGCGTCGGCGGGCGGGGCGCTGTTCGGGGCCCTCCCGTTGCTCTTCGCGGTCGGCGTCGCGATCGGCTTCGCGAAGAAGTCCGACGGCTCGACCGCCCTCGCGGCCGTGGTCGGCTATCTCGTCTTCTCCAAGGTCGGTGAGGCGATGTCGCCTCTGGTACTGGGGCTGCCGGCCAAGGGTGACCCCCAGGTGCTCGTCGATTACAGCGTGCTCGGCGGCATCCTGATGGGTATCGTCTCTGCGGTGCTCTGGCAGAAATATCACCGCATCTCCTTGCCCAGCTACCTCGCCTTCTTCGGTGGCCGACGCTTCGTCCCGATCATCACCGCCGTGGTGGCGCTCGCACTCGGTGTTCTACTCAGCTTCGTCTACCCGGCCTTCGCCGGCGGATTGACTGCCTTCGGCGATGTCGTCACCTCCAACGACATCTGGGGCGGCTTCCTGTACGGCACCACCAACCGGCTGCTCATCCCCGTGGGGCTGCACCACATCCTCAACTCCGTGGTGTGGTTTGTGATCGGCGACTACAACGGCGCCAGCGGCGACATCGCGCGGTTCTTCGCCGGCGACCCCACCGCCGGAACCTTCATGACCGGGTTCTTCCCGATCATGATGTTCGCCCTGCCCGCTGGCGCCCTGGCCATCTGGCATGAGGCGAAGCCGTCCCAAAAGAAGATCGTCGGCGGCATCATGCTCTCCGGCGCCCTCACCGCCATGCTCACCGGCGTCACCGAGCCCCTCGAGTTCTCGTTCATGTTCGTGGCGTTCCCCCTCTTCGTCATCCACGCGTTCCTCACCGGAACGTCGATGGCCCTGGTGAACGCACTGGGCATCCGCGACGGTTTCAGCTTCAGCGCGGGTCTGTTCGATTACGTGCTCAACTTCGGCCTCGCCGAGAAACCGCTCCTGCTCATCCCGATCGGGCTGGCATATGGCGCGATCTATTACTTCCTGTTCCGCTTCGTGATCCGCAAGTGGAATCTGAAGACCCCCGGCCGCGGCGACGACGAGGTGCCCGACGCCAGTGCGCCGGACTCCGCCTCCTCGACGTCGGTCTAGTCCACACAATCCAGAATCTGGAGTACGAAAAATGGCTGAAGTAGTTTTTGTTGACAGTAAGGCCGCGGCGGGAACGCTCGCGGCGGCATCCATTCGCGCACTGATCACCCAGAAGCCCGACGCGGTGCTGGGTCTGGCCACCGGCTCGACCCCGCTCTCGGTCTATGCGGCGCTCGCCGCCTCCCTGGCGGAGAACCCGATGGACGTCTCCCGGGTGCGCGGCTTCGCACTGGACGAATACGTCGGCCTGCCCGCCGACCACCCGGAAAGCTACCGCTCCGTGATCACCCGCGACGCCGTCGTGCCGATCGGCCTCACGCCCGGGAACATCCAGGTGCCGAACGGCGACCTGGCCACGATCGAGACCGCGGGCGTCGACTACGAGGCAGCCATTCGCGCCGCCGGCGGCATCGACGTGCAGATTCTCGGCATCGGCCGCACCGGGCACGTCGGGTTCAACGAGCCGGGGTCGTCGTTCGCGTCGATCACGCGCATCAAGACCCTCGCCGAGAAGACCCGCGTCGACAACGCGCGGTTCTTCGCATCCCCCGACGACGTGCCGATCCACTGCATGACGCAGGGTCTGGGCACCATTCTGCGGGCCCGGCACCTCATTCTGCTGGCCTTCGGCGAGGAGAAAGCGGATGCCATCGCCGCCGCCGTCGAGGGACCGATCACGTCGAGCAAGCCGGGATCCGTCATCCAGCTGCACCCGCATGTGACGGTCATCGTCGACGAGGCCGCCGCCTCCCGGCTCGAGAACCTCGCCTACTACAAGTACGCCTGGGCCAATAAGCACGCCTGGCAGGGGATCTGACGCAGCACTCCCTGACTCGACCCTGACCCCCGTTCCTGCAACTCGCTGACTCCTGGAGACACCCTCATGACCCCGCCCGCACCCATCCCGGTCGACTCGATGCTCCTCGCTGCCCGGGCCGTGATCGCACCCGATGCGGTGCACACGCCGGGGTGGGTGGACATCCGTGCGGGGCTGATCGTGGCCTGCGGCGCGGGGGAGCCGCCCCGCCCTCCTGACCACGTCTTCGAGCAGAGCACCCTGGCGCCCGGCTACGTCGACATCCACACGCACGGCGGCGGCGGCAGCAGCTTCAACGACGCCGACACCGACGCAGCCGTGGCGCGGATCACCGCGACCCACCGGGCCCACGGCACGACCACGATGATGGCCAGTCTCGTCACCGGTCCCCTCGACGAAGTCGAGCGCACCGTGGCAGCCCTGGCCGGGCTGGTCGAACGGGGAATGCTGGCCGGCATCCACCTGGAGGGCCCGTGGCTGAGTCCGGCTCACCGCGGGGCCCACGACGAGAGCTTGTTGCGCGAGCCTGATACTGAGACCGTCGACCGGTTGATGCGGGTGGGGCGGGGCACCGTGCGCATGGTCACCATCGCGCCTGAACTGGAGGGAGGGCTAGCGGCCGTGACGCAGATCGCGGGCCACGGGGCCGTGGCCGCGATCGGGCACACCGACGCGAACTACGACCTGACGCGGCAGGCGATCGCGGCGGGGGCCACGGCCGGCACGCACGTATTCAACGCGATGCGGCAGATTCACCAGCGTGAGCCCGGCCCGGCTCTCGCCTTGCTTGAAGACCCGAACGTCTTCGCCGAGCTCATCGCCGACGGCGTGCACCTGCACCCGGCCGTCGTGCGGTTCATCATCGAAAGCCCGTCGCGGCCCGTCTTCGTCACGGATGCCATGGCCGCCGCCGGCGCGGACGAAGGCGCCTACAAGCTCGGCGGCCTCGACGTGAGCGTCGCTGACGGCGTGGCGCGCCTGGCCGACGGCACGATCGCCGGCAGCGTGCTCACCCTGAGCGAAGCCGTGGGCTACGCCGTGCACACCGCCGGAGTGCCGTTGGCCGTCGCGGTGCGGGCGGCCACCCAGAACCCGGCCGACATGATCGGCCTCCCGGACCGCGGTCGGCTCGCCGCCGGCCTCCGCGCCGACCTGATCGTTCTCGACGCGGGCCTATGCGTCACGGCGACGATGCAGGCCGGGGTGTGGTGCGCGGAGTAGCACCCGCTCCCCGCTAGTGCCCCGCCCGCTCCCGCCCGCTCCCTCCCGTCCGCTCCCGTCCGGTCCCGCCCGCCCCCGTCCGCTCCCGCTGCCGTTCCTTCGCCAAGCCCGGAACGAATTCGACGGAGATTCTCATGAAAAAGTGCCTGGGAGGCCCATTTTCGGGCGTTTCAGGCAAAATCTCCGTCGAATTGGTTCGCGCAAGCTGTCCGAGAACCGAGCGGGATTCGAGGGCATCGAGCTCATCGCCGCGTTCGACTGGGACTCCAGCACGGCGGAACGCGACGAGGTGCTCCGCCTGGCCGGACTTCGCTGCCCGGTCTCGGACAACCTGGGCAACGCAACGCCCGTCATCGTGCGGCTCGCTGCCCCGGCCGAGCTGGCGGCAACGTTCGCCCCCGTGTAGCGACGGATGCTGTGGGCTGGGCGGGTAGGCATCCGTTTCAGCCTGCTCGACCGGCGGGCCACCCTAGATCAGCCGGCCGCTACCGCACCTTCAGCAGGATCGGGGCGGTGGGGCTCGCCTGCTGGAACTCGACCGTCTGATGCCTGGACTTGAGGAAGTCCGAGAACTGATTGAAGCCCAGCGCGCGTTCCTGAAACGTCGGGTCCAACCGTCGCATCGTGCTCTTCAGCGTGGCGGCATGCTGCCACTCCAGGTGGTTCGCGGCGAGGTGTTCCATCGCCCGCAGCAGCAGCGCCGTCGCCGCTTTCT
The DNA here is from genome assembly GCF_002929635.1 of Cryobacterium sp. M25. Lineage (NCBI taxonomy): Bacteria > Bacillati > Actinomycetota > Actinomycetes > Micrococcales > Microbacteriaceae > Cryobacterium > Cryobacterium sp. M25. The sequence continues at coordinate 21,893 of NZ_PJJU01000031.1, forward strand.
TGGCCCTGGGGCTGAGATCGAGATCGACTGGCGGCACAGCGGGGCCGGCGGATGGCGCGGTCTGCCGAGGCGTCGCATCCGTCAGCGTCTGAGCCTTGCTCGTGGCGACGATCTTGGCGACCGGGGGCTTCTTCGGCGCCGTTTTCTGGGTTGCGGGTTGGGATTGGGCGACGGATGCCGTCACCACCGACGGCACCGGAGTGACGGGCATCACGCGCATGACCCCGGGCAGCGAATCGTAGTCCGCGAACGTGTCGCAGGCCGCGGCCAGCGCGCTGCTCGTTGAGCCGGACACCCCGATGCCGATCACGACCCGGCCCAGCTGCTTGCAGCGCTGCACGAGCGGGATGTAGTCGGAGTCGCCGGCGACGATCACGATGTGGGTGAGATCGTCCAGGCGGAACAGGTGTTCCATCACGTCGATGGTCAGAGCGATGTCGGCACCGTTCTTCAGCGTCGACACGGCCGGGAACAGTTGGGTGAGGTTGACGGCACGATCGACCAGTTGCCTCCGGTAGCGCGCATTGACCGGCGCCGACCAATCGGCGTAGGCGCGACTGACCGCGATCGGCCCGATGATCGCCGCATAGTCCAGGATCGCCCCGACGTCGACCAGGGCCTGCTGGATGCGCGTGGCGACCTCGGTCGCGGGCTGAATCGACACGCGGCCGCGCACCTTGTCCCGGCCGAAGGCGCCGTCGCCGTGCAACTGGTTGTACCGCGAGATGACGATGTTGTCGAAGTCGAGATAGACGCCGACTCGCGGATGCGACTGCTCAGACATGCGGATGCTCCTCCAGGGTTGATCTCCAAGACGAGCGTCGTGCAAGTCCCCCGGTTACAGCATCGCGGATGGGGGAGCGGGCCAGTGACTTCCGGTGCCGCACAGGACCCCCAGTACGGGAGGTCGGGCTGCCCCTCGGCCCTCACCGCACACCCCCGACTACTCCTCCACAAAACCACTTTGACCAGCTTATTCACACTCCCGTGCCACGGCCGTCGAATGTCAGTGGCACCCCGTAACGTGACTGCTATGACCACCTCAGTCAGCACCTCGCAGGCCCAGCTCGGCTCGCGTTTCGACGCGATAGCCGCCGTCGACCGCAGCCTCGCGCGGGGCTTCGCACAGCGGGCCGACCTGATCGATGACGCCCGCAGGTTCAGCGAAGCCACGGCCGCGAGCGCTTCCCGCAACACGAGCTCCCGGTGGGACCCCGACGAGATCGCCCGGCGCGAATTCTCGAGCGAACTGGCCTGCACCCTGCGTATTCCCGCACCCACTGCCGAGGGTCTGATCGCCGAGTCCCGGGCCCTGGCCGAAAACCTCCCCGGCACCCGGGCGGCGCTGCAAGCCGGCGAGATCAGCTACCGACACGCCCAGGTGATCATCGGGCAGGCCCTCTCGGTGCCCGCCGCGGCGCTGCCCGATTTCGAGGAGGCGCTGCTGCCGGCCGCGCGCGCTCTGACGGCGGCCAAGCTCAAGCACAAGGCCCGCGTGCTCCGCGAGCGCCTGCACCCGGAGTCCATCACCGCCCGGCGGGAGAAGTCCTTCGCGGAACGCACCTCCTGGGTGCAGGCGGAACCCGACGGAATGGCGACGCTGAGCCTGACCACGAGCGCCGACGTCGTGCACGCCATCTTCGCCCGGGCGAACGACGCCGCGCGCAGCCTGCAGGGGCCGGGGGAGCCGCGTTCCCTAACCCAGGTGCGCACCGACGTGATGACCGACCTGCTGATCGACGGGGTGACTCCGTCGGGAATCGGCACGGGCATCCGTGCCACGGTCCAGATCACGGTCCCGGTGATGACCCTCCTCGGCCACAGCGAAGAACCCGGCTACCTCGAGGGCTACGGGCCGATTGACCCCGACACCGCCCGCGACCTGGCCTCGCGAGCACCGAGCTTCACGCGCATCCTGGTTCATCCCGAAACCGGGGTCGTGCTTTCGGTCGGCCGCACACGCTACAAGGTGACGAAAGAGCTCCGGCGGTTCCTCCGCCTGCGCGACGAAACCTGCCGCTTCGCCGGTTGCAACCAGCCCGCGCGCGGCGCCGACCTCGACCATACCCATGAATGGCAAGACCTCGGCCACACCGCCCACGACAACCTTGCCCATCTCTGTCCGGGCTGCCATGCGTTGAAGACGGAAACCGGGTGGACGGTGAAACAAGAGCCAGGCGGCATCCTCACCTGGCACTCACCGACCGGACGCCCATTCGTGACGGAACCGGCCACCCCGATCGCCACTCCGGGTGCACCCTCGGGTGCGTCTCGGGCCGGCGCCGGGCCGCCGAGACCCGCCCGGCCGCCGCTGCCCGATGAGGCCCCGTTCTAACCAGCGCCGTTTCGATGCAAACGGATGCCCGACCGCCGCTACCAGGTGTCTGGACTACCGCTACCATCAAGCGCTATCAAGCGCTACTCGCCACAGGGCTTGCCCGGGATTGACGAAGGCGCGTCGTGGCAACTCGATGGTTTGCGCGCGACCGTGGGAGAGCGCGTACGTTCCGGTAGTGACCGTCCGCGTCGTTTTAGCCGTAACGAACCTGATCAATCAGCCGCTGCAATGACCTCTGAAGTGACGCGAACCCCTCCGGTTTCCGAGTCACCGTGGCCTCGTCCAGGTAGACGTCCCGGCGAATCTCGAGCATCACCGAACTCACGCGTGCATCACTGCGGTAGTGCTTGAGCGGCACGTACGAGCCCGCGAACGGCGCATTGGCGTGCGCGTCGAGGTCAGGGAAGCATCCGTCAACCGTGGCCAGAAGGTCGACGGATGCGTGGAACGGCTCCGACCCGACGCAGAGCGGCGCCCGGTAGCCGCCGCCGTGCAGCTCATCCGACAGCAGGGCCTCCGGGTAGGAATGAACGTCGAAGATCACGGCTCGCCCGTGCACGGCCGGCGTTGCGTCCGTGAGCTCGGTGAACCGGGCCGAGTAGGTGGCGAAGTAGTCCATCAGGAGCTTCTCGTCGTCGACGGGCACCCGCCGGATCTCCTGGCTCCGGGAGCCGTGGGTGTAGAGCACGCCCATGCCGACCGCGTTCATCTCCTCGGTTTCGTCGGGGAACCGCTCCACGTCGACCGCGAACCGGGAGAGCCCGTTGATGACCGCGCTCGCGCCCGTGATGGCGGCGACGAGTTCGTCGGTGAAGTGGTCGGTCATGACGTCTTTCTCGGCCTCCAACTCGGCCGGTGAGATGACATAGGAGTGCAGGTGCTCCGCCGGAATGGCACGCCCGCCGTGCGGTGCGTGCAGGATCACGGGTGACGTCGCCGAGTTGTCGATCGGGCGGAATAGCGCGGTTTCGGTGTGGGTGGTCATCGGGTGCCTCCAGGCCGTGACGCTCCCGGTCGGAAGCAGTTCAGGGACTCAGGGGCCACCGACATTCGGGATCGCGGTCCTCGACGACACAACGGGCAAGAGCGGCGTGCCCGTTCTGGGGCTGTAGTCAGCGAGCCCCGCCCGATAGATTCGACCTGGGGAAACGGGGGGATTCATGACTATTGAGGCGCCATCGATGAGGCAGCAGTTCGCGGCCCAGTCGGCCATCGAGGAACTGCTGCGGCAGCACGCCGACACGCCGGCCCGGTCGGCCTTCGGTCGGTTCTTCGGGCATTCGCCGCTCAGCGAAGAGAGCGTCAGTTGGTACCTGGGCGCCCTGGGCGAGATCGCCGTCGGTCAGGTCCTCGCGACCCTGCCCGCCGAGTGGACATCCTTCCACGCTCTCCCAATCGGGAAGAAGGGCGCGGACATCGACCACATCGTCATCGGCCCCGGTGGAGTCTTCACGATCAACACCAAGCACCACGCAGGTAAACGCGTCTGGGTCGGCGGGCGCACCATCATGGTTTCCGGACAGAAACAGCCCTACGTTCGCAACTCCGAATACGAGGCCGGCCGGGTCACGAAGCTGCTGCGAGAACGGATGCCCCTGCTCCCGGCCGCGCAACCGGTGCTGGCCCTGGTGAGCCCTCAGACGCTGACGATCAAGACCAAACCGGAGCAGCTGAAGGTCGTCGTTGATACCGGCCTGCGACGCTGGCTGCTGAAGCGTCCTGAGGTCCTCGCGGCGGTCGAACTGGAGCGGCTTTCCGCGATCATTGACGACCCTGCAACGTGGCCGCCGGCACTGTTCCCTCCAACCAAGAACCCGATGCAGCGTTTCATGGTGCTTCGCTCAGAGGTGCGCTCCGCGCGGACGCGGAGAGCGCTGTGGAAAATGCTCGGCTTCGTGACACTGTCTGCCGTGTTCCTCACGGCGTGGCAGCCGGTGTCTGCCGCGCTGGTCGCCTTCCTCACCGGTGGTCTACCGTGAGTGGGTCTCTGCTGAGCGCGACAAGGGCGCAACCGATTCCCCCGAAGCTGTTGACATCGCCCCGGACTGGGTCGTTCCCATTCACACCGAGAGCCCTAGCCTGTACTCAACGACGTTCGGCCTCCCGGTCAGAGCCGACGGAGATGGAATGTGGTGGACGGTCTGAAGTCTCCAGGCTCGATGTGCGACGGCTAGCTCCCGATTCCTAGGCGGCGATTGTGAGCAGCGATCACCCCGGCCCAGGCTTCTGTCTCTTGGACAGAGATGCGTTCATTGCGCACGTCAATGGTCTCGGTCGGAGAGTAGATATGTAGAAAGCTGCTGGCAGTCGAGGTGATCTGAGGGCAATAGAAGAGGAACTTTTCCCGTACCTTCGTCTCGATCGGTAAACCGTCGGTGCTCAATTTTTGGCGTAGAGGCGCGCGGACAGGAACAGCGACGGCCGTGTAGGCGTCCGTTCCCGGCCCGAAGACGCGCCATGCAGCACCATCAACACCGAAAAGCGCGCCCAATTGGGATTCCAGATCAACACCCAGCAGGATGTTGGCGGAGAGTAAGACTCTCTTGTCGAGAAGACAGAGAGCCAGGCTGAGCGTGTGTCCAGCCGCGAGGCCTTCCTCGCCGACCGAGTCGATTGCCTGTCGCATGCGTCCAAGCAAGACCTGCAGATTGGCGCTGTTCGTGCGCTCCAGAGTGTGGAACCACAAGCCATCAACCGCCTCAGGGACGAGCTTCTCGAAATCAATATGAAGGCTCTCGAGCGAGGGTAGACCTGCCTTCAACTCGACGTTAAGAACGCGATCAACAGCGGACCGGGTGCCGTGAACCGTGACGTCGATTCTCCCGCTTAGCGCGCTGGCACCGGTCTGAGAATACGTCTCGAGAGTCGGCGTTTCGACCGAATAGAACCACGGGCTACTCTCGAGAACCTGGCAGAGCAGGACTCTGGATTCCTGTTCGCTCACGCGCACTGTGCCGGTGCGTTTGAACGGAAAAATCAGGCTTGGCCCATTGTCCAGATCGCCGTGAACAGACCACATCTGCTGAGAGAGGGGGTGACAAAGGTCTTCGACGACATCCATAGGCCAAATGTAGACGACAGCAGTCGAAGCGCTGCGGGCACTCCACCCCCAGAAGGAGTCCCAGCGGTATCCGTGGCCTACGTTGACGGCTGCAACAGACGTATGTCGCTCGACAAACCACGTGCGCCCAACCAGAGGGTTCGGTGGTAGACGGCATTCGAAGCTGCGACGATGTGGTGTTTGCGGAAGGAAAGGGTGGCAATCGGCGTCATCGTCCGAGTTTCAACGGCCTCCATCTCGTCTGTTAAAAAGAGTCCACCCAGATCGAACTGGGTGTGGTGGTTCGGGCAGAGACACAGGATATTGCTCAGAGCATCATGGCCAAGATGGGGTCGCCCCAACGGTCTAACGTGAGCTCCCTCGGCATAGAACGTACTGTTCGAGGTCGGGATTGCCTGTTCACACACCTGACACTCATAGTCGTAGAGCTTCTTCACCTCACGCGCCAGCTGCGAGTCTCGAATCCGGCGGGACACGACAGTCGTGGCAAATTCCGGGTCGGGCAGGTTCAACGCCTGCGGCTCCAGCGGGGTTTGTTCATCGATTCGCTCAAGTCGGAAGCGAATGATTTGGAAACCATCCCGACCCGACTCCATCCACCATTGGGTGACCAAGTAGAGCCCCGAATAGACGTAGCCCGCCGGGGGTGCAAACGGAGAACCCTTGTGTTTTCCTCGCACGACACGAACGGGCAGAGCTTTGGCATGGCTCGTGATGAGACCAGCATTGCCTGAGGCATCCGGAGACTGATCCGCGAATTGACGCGGGCTGTTGGGGTCTTTGCCGCCGTGACCGGAGTAGATGATGTAATCGCCATTGTCCTCGTCGTCGACGTAGCCGCCAGAAATGACGATCGAGTCGGAGCCCTCCAACTTCGTGCCGCTGATGCCGGCCTGAGTTGGGCGATGGACGAATGCTTCGTGAAGCTCGCGACGGTCAATGAAGAATTGGCCGACTCTGACCCCTGCCGGTGTTCCAAAAAATCTACTCATCGTGAAGCCCCCACCAGTCACCCTATCGAGGGGCTACAACAAATTGTGCAGGCTGGGGGCTGTTTGCTTTGCAAAATGTCCACACGTTGCTCGGGATGGGCGGACGCGATCATGGGCTGCCCGTCGGTATCGCGAGAGACTTGTGCGCAGCGGCGCAATAAAATTTGCGCGATGCATCACGCGCATCGCGTGTCAATGGGCGCAGGGTGCCCTGGGTGGCACGGCACGGCCAGTGCCACTGGCAGGCGGGGCACTCAGCGATCCAGCTCTCCCGTTTGGCGAGGGCATCCTTCATCACGACCGTGAGCGGTCCCGCGAAAACGCCAGGGCCACCACTCTCAGCAGGTTCCCCTCCGCACCGAGTGAGACGTCGCCACTTTTCAGTAATCGCGCCGGAGGGTGGACCTTGTCGGGGTCTCGCCGCTCATTGGTCAGGGTATGAGCCTGCCAGGAACTCAGATTCTCACACTCAGCGTCGGTTGCGCTCTTAGATAGATCGGGATGAGCTAGTTGGGCGCACAAGAGCAGCAGTGCCATCGGTCGATCACCACGGTCTGTAGCTCGAGCTCGAACCCCGCAGCGCACCTCCTAGTGACAACTGCGCGCACCATAAGACTATTGGCGCGCTGGGGTCACGTCCCGCTGGGTGGTGTAATTCCTCGTCACCGTGCGGGTCAGTTGGTTTAGTTTAGGCGGCAGCGAGTTCGGGGAGAATCACCGCCTCGTCGATGACTTCGATGGGGTTGTTCATTGTGGTCAGCTCGAGCATGGAGGCTTCGGAGAAGTAGCGGCGTTCGCCAGCTTCCCATTCATCGTGTTGCTCGATCAGGACTGACCCGGCCAGGCGCAGCAGGGCGGCAGCGTTGGGGAAGACGCCGACGACGTCGGTGCGGCGTTTGATCTCCTTGTTGACCCGTTCCAACGGATTCGTGGACCAGATCTGTCGCCAGTGGCGCCGCGGAAAAGCAGCGAACGCGAGCATGTCGGGTTGCGCGTCGGTGAGCATCGCCGCAACTTTGGGGTGCGAGCGGCCGAGCATGGTGGTGACCTCGCGGAACTGCTTCTCGATGTGTTCGCGGTCGGGCTGGGCGAAGATGGTGCGGATGATCGAGGCGACCATCTCCTGCGATCCCTTCGGCACGACCGCGAGGACGTTGCGCATGAAGTGCACCCGGCATCTCTGCCAGCCAGCGCCTTGAAAGACGGTCCCGATGGCTTTCTTCAGCCCGGTGTGAGCGTCAGACATGACCAGCTTCACCCCATCCAGACCTCGAGTCTTCAACGACCGCAGGAAGCTGGTCCAGAAGCCTTCGTTTTCACTGTCGCCAACGTCGAACCCAAGAACTTCCCGGCGCCCGTCGGCGGCCACGCCGATCGCGACGACGACTGCTTGGGAGACGATCCGGTGCCCGACGCGCGCTTTGCAGTAGGTGGCGTCGAGGAACACGTAGGGGAAGTCTTGTGCGGCGAGGGTCCGATCCCGAAACTCCGCCACTTCCGCATCGAGGCCGGCGCAGATCCGGGACACTTCGGACTTGGAGATCCCGGTGTCAGCGCCGAGGGCCTTGACCAGGTCGTCGACTTTGCGGGTCGAGACGCCGTGGACGTAGGCCTCCATCACGACCGCGAACAGGGCCTGGTCCACCCGGCGGCGGCGCTCCAGCAGCGCGGGGAAGAACGACCCGACGCGCAGCTTCGGGATCTTCAAATCAAGATCCCCGGCCGTGGTCGACAACGTCCGGGATCGAGTCCCGTTGCGGTGGGTGGTGAGGTCTCCGTTGCGTTCGAACGGGGCGGCACCGATGAACGCGGTCGCCTCCGCATCGATCAGTTCTTGATAGAGAGTTTCGGTCGCGACGCGGATGCGGTCGGTGACATCGGTGAGTTTGAGTTCTCCCAGCAGGGTGAGCAGGGCAGACTGGTCTAGAGCCATCGTGTGGTGTCCTTTGTGAGTTCTTTGATCGGTGCTCACTGACCATCCCACGGTGGCTCTTCACGTTGACGAAGCAACACTCAGAAGCCGGAAACCACACCACTCACAGGGACGTAACCCGCGCTGGGAATATCGGACATCGGACTTCCTCACTGTTCTCGCCCAGACCTGACATGACGGGCACACAGTTCTTGCGGCTCCCAACGTTTGTTCGACGGTGTCGTTGCCCGACTTGTGTGAGTCTGCCAGGAGCCAAGATTAGCCAGCACGAGTCACCGAAGCGGACCTTGTGCCGCGAGCTCAGAGAGGAAGTGCTCTGGTTGGCAGGGGCGCGAAATTGATTCTTGAACGCAGATTGCTCGAGGTAATGAGCCCAGTTATGGGGTGTCTGATCAGCAATTTCACGGTGATCAAACAGGATACGTTGAGCAAAGCGCCAGAATCGAGGCGGTTTCGAACACGAAAGAGGAAATTTCAAATGGGGGAAAGAACAAATTCGTTCCTGGCAGGGGCTGCTGGCGGCCTGATCAGTTCAGTTGCGCTGAACGCGCCACGAGGCACGTTCCGTAAGATCTGGAACATTCTCTGCATCGTCTTTTTACCGATGTGGGCCGCGCTCTTCGGGGCAGCCAACGGGCGGGCCGGCGCTACGGCTGCATTTGGGATCATCGTTTTCGGAGGGCTGTGCACCCTCTTCGCAGGGGTTGCCTCCGTGAAAGTTTTCTCCGGCGGGGCAAAAATCACTAAAACGGTGGCACTTTGGTGGGGCGCATTTGCGGCTTACGGGACCATCGGCAAGGGCTTCATTCTGTCCCCCATCGCACTGCTCCTCGTGGCTGCAACAACTTCGGTCTTCAGCGCAGGAGCAACGTCGAGTCTCTTGTCAGCCCTGACCGTGATATCCGCAGTGGTAGTTGGAGCAGTAGTCGGGCGGGCTGAGAAGGCACGCCTCATCGGTGAAGAGCAGTATGTGGATGGTCTACTCCACCAGATCTCGATGGTGTTTGGCAGTCCCTTGGAGGACGGCTCCGTCTCGTGGGGTGCGGAGCCGGGTTCCATCGTCATCTCGCCGATCCCGTTCGGAGCCAGCCGCACCATGGGACAGCTTTCGGACCTTCATGGCCGCTGCGGTGAATTCGCACCCGGTTTTGAGGTCACGGAGCTTGCATCCCACCGAGTCGTCTTTTCTCCGGTCAGGGGAGACATGGCAAGCATCAACGAGTAGAACCAGGCTGTCCGGGGCTCAGGACGATGACTTGTCATCATCTTGGGTTCACGCCCACTTGTGCTGGCCTTTCGACGGCTGCAGGTGGGCAGGGCAATTGCGCTTGACGATCGGATCAGTGGTCGGAGTCCACTCAGGAGAGGGAAACATTCCACCCCCACCCGCGTTACCCCTGACATGAAGTCCATTGTGTACAACCAGACCGGTGACCCGTCCGTGCTCCACCTCGTCGATCGGCCGGTGACCGAACCCGAAGCCGGCGAGGTGCGGGTGCGGATCGTGGTCAGCGCCGTCAACCCCACCGACTGGAAGTCGCGCCGCGGCTCGGCACCGGGCCAGGCGCTCGCGTTCGACGACGTCGTGCCCGGGCAGGACGGCGCCGGAATCGTCGAAGCGGTCGGAGACGGCGTGCAGCACGTCAGCGTGGGGCACCGGGTGTGGCTGGCACTGGCTGCGTATCAGCGCGCGAACAGCGGCACGGCCCAGGAACACGCCGTGCTGCCCGCGGAGCGAGTCTTCGCGCTGCCCGCCAATGCGAGCTTCGACCAGGGCGCGAGCCTCGGAGTGCCGGCGATCACGGCGTACCGCGCGCTGACGGTGGCCGAAGACGGTCCGCGGCGGCTGCACCCGGGGGCGCTCGCCGGCAAGGTCGTGCTCGTGGCCGGCGGAGCAGGTGCGGTCGGGCACGCGGCGATCCAGCTCGCCCGGTGGGCGGGGGCATCCGTCATCACGACCGTGAGCGGGCCGTCGAAAGCGGCGCTCGCCACGGCTGCCGGCGCGCAGCACGTGCTCACCTACACCGACCCGGATGTCGTCGACCAGATCCGGGCGATCGCGCCCGACGGCGTCGACCAGATCGTCGAGGTCGCACCGGCCCAGAATTCGCGGCTCGACCTGGCCGTCATCCGCAATCGCGGGTCGATCGCGGTCTATGCCAACAACGGTGGCGACCAGGTGACGCTCGACGTGCGCCAGCACTTCAGCCTCAACGTGCGCTACCAGTTCGTGCTGCTCTACACGGTGGGCGCCGACGTGATCCGGGCGGCGGCCGAGGACATCAACGCCGCGCTCGCCGACGGCGCCCTGGCCGTGGGGGAGGAGGCCGGGCTGACCCTGCACCGCTTCGACCTCGCGCACACCGCGGATGCCCACGCCCTGGTCGAGAGCGGCGCGGTCGGGAAGGTGCTGATCGACGTGTCGGCCGACCGGTAGGAACTCGCGCGCCAGGCTCGCACACGATGCAATGTGCGAGCCCAGCCGATGCTCAGTAGCTGCCGACCGCTTCGGCCGTGGTCGCACCGGAGAGCAGTGCCGCGCTACCGGAGACTCCGAGGCGGGTGGCTCCGGCTTCGATCATGGCCAGGGCGTCGTCAAAGGTTCGCACCCCGCCCGACGCCTTCACTTCGGCTCGGTCGCCCACGGTCTGCTTCATCAGGCGCACCGCGTGCACGGTCGCCCCGCCAGCGGGGTGGAAGCCGGTGGAGGTCTTCACGAAGTCGGCACCCACAGCGACGGATGCCTGGCAGGCGCCAACGATCTCGGCATCGGTCAGCGCAGCGGATTCGATGATCACCTTGAGCACCTTCGGCGCGGGAACGCAGGCCCGCACGGCCGCGATGTCGGCCTGCACATCCGTGAACCGGCCGGCCTTGACGGCACCGATGTCGATGACCATGTCGATCTCGTCGGCTCCTTGCTCGATGGCGAGCGCGGCCTCGGCGGCCTTGATGCGGCTGTGGTGCTTGCCGCTGGGGAAACCACAGACAACCGCGACCTTGAGCTCGGAGCCGGCGGGGATCGTGAGTGGCAGCATCGACGGGGAGACACAGATCGAGTAGGTGCCGAGCCTGATGGCCTCGGCGATGAGTGCGGTCACGTCTGCTGCGGTGGCCTCGGGCTTGAGGAGGGTGTGGTCGATGTGGTTGGCGACGATGGCCGTGCTGAGGGTAGAGGTGGGGGCGGAAATCATGGTTTGTCCTTAGTTGGTGACGGGTGCGGGTGCGGGTTCGCCTTGGCGCTCCAGAACCACGACGAAGGCGCGGTAGAGCACCAGGCCGAGGGCAGCGACCGCCGCGAGAATCAACAACACCGTTCCGTAAGAGGCCGCCTGGTCGGTGCCGACGATCCCCCCAAGCAGGTTGGGCTTCAGGTTCATCAGTGCTGCGGTGTAGGCGATGCCGATCGGCACGGCGATGTTGATGGTGAGGTTGTAGAAGCCGATGGCGATACCCGAATTCTCGACCGGCACCCGCATAATGGCGGTCGAGACGAGTGGACCGTACATCAACGCAAAGCCCATTCCGAACAAGATCATCGAGATCACGAAGATCCCGATCCACTTGTCCACCACCAGAGCCGGGATCAGCATCGAGGCGATGATCACGATCAACGCCGTGGTGATGGCCTGCTTGGATGTGAGGACCCGGGCGATTTTGCCGGTGGCCGAGCCGACTATCACGGCGGCGATATAGCCGGGGATCAGCAGCAGGGAGACCTCTCCGAGGTTGTAGCCGTAGATGTCGGATACCAGGAACGGGAAGAGGAAGGTGTAGCCCAGCTGGACCGAGTAGATGACGAACACCACGATGATCATCAGCGAGTATTGAGCGTTGGCGAAGAACGCGATGGTGATCACGGCGTTTTCGTGGGTTCGGATGTGCCAGATGAACAGGATCAGCCCCGCGACGACTGGCAGCAGGTACCACAAGTTGAAGTTCTGCATGAACAGGATGATGCCGGTGGCGAACACCGCGATCAGGAAAAGCCCGAACACGTCCACGTGGCCCTCATTCGTTGCCTCCGCAGCAACCGTACGGAGCACGACCGGGATGGTCAGCAGGGAAAGTACGGTGACCAGGAAGAAGGCCGCCCAGCCGATGTAGGTGGCGATGAAGCCGCTGCCGACGGTGCCGATCAGTAGCGACAGCTGGAAGGCTGCGGTGCTGAAGCCCAGGTACTTCTTCTGCTCGTCGCCTCTGAAATGCTTGGTGACGTAGATCACGTAGAGGGTCTCGGCGGCCGCCAAGCCAGCGGTCTGGATCAGCCGGCCGACCAGGATCAGCCAGAAGTTGGTCTGGAAGATGAAGCCGACGATCGACCCGATCGTCATCACGAGGATCGCGAAAATGATGAGTTTCCGGATGCTGATCGAGTCGGCCAGCGCGGCGTACACCACGGCACCGATACCGATCAGGATGCCGGTCAGCGTGGCTTGCAGGCTGACAGTGTTGACGGGCAGGTTGAGATCCAGCGCCAGCGCCGGCGACATGAACTTGAAGCCATTGTCCAGCACCAGCGAAAACACGAAGAGGAACAGCAGGATGGGGACGGCCCGGGTCGGGTTGAAAACCGGAGTTGGACGCGTGGCGCGAGTCGCGGTGCTCATCAGATCAGTTCCAGCGCGATCTCGATCATTCCGGTGAAGGCGGTCTGCCGTTCCTCGGGGGTGGTCTTGGCGTTGGTGACGAGCTGGTCGCTGACGGTGAAGATGCCCAGCGCATCGACGCCCCCGGCCGCGGCGTTGGCGTACAGCCCTGCCGACTCCATCTCGGCGGCCAGGATTCCCATCTTCATCCACTTCCCCATGGCGTCAGGATCGGCGCCGTAGAACAGATCGGACGAGAGCACATTGCCCACGTGGGTGCGTTGACCGCGCTCGTCGGCGATCCGTTTGGCGTGCTCGAGCAGCCGGTACGACGACAGCGGCGCCCATGAACCGGGCAGGTTGAACTGGTGCAGGTAGTTGGAGTCGGTAGACGCGCCCTGGGCGATGACCACGTCGTAGAGCTCCATGTTCTCCTGCATGGCGCCGCAGCTGCCCACCCGGATCAGGTTCTTGACCCCAAAAAAGTGGATCAGCTCATAGCTATAGAGCGAGATGGAAGGGATACCCATACCCGTGCCCATTACGGACACGGGACGCCCCCGGTAAGTGCCCGTAAAGCCCAACATGTTACGAACCTCGTTGAAGCACCGGATGTCGTCGAAGTAGGTCTCGGCGATGAATTTCGCTCGCAGCGGGTCCCCCGGAAGGAGGATCGTCTCGGCGATGTCCACCCCTTTCGGATCAATGTGCGGCGTGCTGCTCGTGGGGGGATACAGACCCTTCATCGTTGACGGTGATCCGACTCTCGTGGTGGTTGAACTCATGTTGACCCCTTCGTCTGAATAGTATGAAGTTATACCTCTCAGGTAGCATATCAAATGTGATACGTTCGGGGTGACAAGGAGGTCTCGTGACGACCCGTTTGGAACCGCACCCGTTCTTTCACCAGCAGCTCCACCTCGCCGTCGGCCAGCCGATTCGAGTCGCCGTCTACACGCGGCTCGCAGATGGAATCCGCTCTGGCGTGTTCCGGCTCGGCGAAATGCTGCCGAGGGAAACAGAGCTCTCGGCAATGCTCGGCGTCAGCCGCACACCCGTACGCGAGGCGCTGATGCTCCTCGAAGAAGACGGGTTACTGGTCACCCGTCGCGGAGTTGGACGATTCGTAACGGACTTCATCCCGCACGGCGGACTGGAGCAGCTTCGGCCATTTGAGATCGCCCTAGCCGACCCGAACATGACGTTGACTGTCCAGCCGGTGCGCTTCGAGTTGGAAGGGGTTACAGACTTCGTGTCCCACCGACTCTCGCTCGACCCGGCTGCCAACGCCTGGATCCGCGAGAGCGTCTTGCTGCAGGATGGCGTTCCCGTTGCCACTGTTCAAGAGCATCTCCCCGCTGGGCGCTACCTCAGTGATGTGAGCGCGCGAATCGCATCCGAACTCTCGGAGATCGCCGCCGAACCACGGACACTCCTCGCATCCATGCAGGCCAACGGCCACGTCTTCACAAACAGCGTGTGCCAGATCGTCGCAACCGACGCTGGCCCCACGCGAGCGAAACTGCTGAACATAGGGCCGTCAGCGGCGGTCCTCATCCTCACCCAGACAGCGGAGCACGGCGGAGTTCCGATCTACGCCGCAAAATGTGTCGTCGCGCCCGGCCACGGGTCACTGTCGGTAAGGCAACATAACCCGAACTAGGGGTGCTTTTCGGCTGGGGTCAGGCTGAATGTGGGCGACCCGGTCGGCGGCCACGTCGGCCCGTTGTCGAGCGCATGCAGTGCGAACGCGCGCGGAACGATGCGACGGTTCTAGGCGAGCAGACCTGTCCGCCCAATTGAGTTCGGCGAGGCCGGCACGGACGCCTAGTAGGTGCTGGTCGGGACGGCGCGCGTGCTGCCGCTGAGCAGTGCGGCGCTGCCGGAGACGCCGAGGCGACTCGCGCCCGCGGCGATCATGGTGCGGGCATCGTCGAAGCTGCGCACGCCGCCCGATGCCTTCACCTGGGCTCGGTCGCCCACGGTCTGCTTCATCAGGCGCACGGCGTGCTCGGTCGCCCCGCCGGCGGGGTGGACGCCGGTGGAGGTCTTCACGAAGTCGGCGCCCACGGCTACGGCGGCCTGGCACACGGCGACGATCTCGGCATCCGTCAACGCTGCAGATTCGATGATGACCTTGAGCACCTTCGGCGCCGGGATGCTCGCGCGCACGGCGGCGATGTCGGCCTGCACGTCGTCGAAGCGGCCGGCCTCGGCCGAACCGATGTCGATGACCATGTCGATCTCGTCGGCGCCCTGCTCGATGGCGAGCGCGGCCTCGGCGGCTTTGGCGGTGGCCTCGGGCGTGAGCAGGGTGTGGTCGATCTGGCGGGCGACGCTTCTGGCGTCGGGGGCGAGAATGGTCATGAGGTGCATCTTTCGTTGGTGAGGGGTTTGGAGGTGCCCGGCGGCGTGCCGGGGTGGCCGGCGAGGGTGGCGTGCGCAGCGTTGATGACCGCGTGAGGTCGATGCCGCGGCCCGCCTCGACGGCCACGCGATCGCTGGAAGCCGAGTGTTAGCTGCGATCGCCCGGTGGCAGGATAGGACCACCAAACTTATCGATTGCCGATTCTGGATGCTGAACCGCGCTGTGCCGCGTCGGGTTCCGTTCTACCTCGACGACGTCGAGAGTCGCGACGAGCCTCGCCAACGCGGAAAGGGTCGGTGCCGGTCCTTGTTACTTCTGGTCCTTCAGAACGGCCACGCCGAGGTCATGAACGCTCTGGTCCGTCGCGGCGGCCCAGGACTGGAGCGTTCCAGCGATCGCGAGGATGCTGCCCTCCAAGATCGTCAATCCGTCGTACCGGCCGTGCAGTGCGGCAACCGCTTCCAATGCTCGCCCTTTTCGCGCCAGCGCGACTATGTCTGTCCCCGTGGCACGGGAACGGCTCGACCAGTCAGGGATCCGCGTACGAGCAAGCAGCTTGGTGAGGCTGGCATCACGATGCCACGAATCGAGCAGGCCGAGGCTCACCCCGATGACATGAGCGACCGATGGTTCGCCAGTCTCCTTCGGCTCCGGGGCGATGCCACGAATCACGGCCTCAGTACTCTGCACGTCGCCCGAGCTGATTGCTTCCGACGCCGACAGGAGCACGGTCAACGTATTCGACCTGGTCACGCCGATCGGCGTGAATCGTTCCAGGTTTGTTCGCTCAACCGCGCGTGCGAGTGCCGCGTTCAAGGCAGCCATGTCGAAACTCGACGGATCATTGACATCTATGCCATCTTCCGCCAAGAGCGGTGCCATCTCCTGAAGAAGGTCATTGGCCATACCTGGCCGGTGGACCATGCCGGCTGCGCCGAATGCGCTTCGGAAGTTGGGGTCGTCTAAGCCTGAATCCACCGATCGGACTTGGGATCTAGCGGCGCGTTAAACAGAGAATGCCCTTCTTATCAGGGAAAATTGTACTTACCACAGAACAATTCAACTGATCCAGAAGGACATCTCGTAGATGCAAGTTTTGCACACCACCCGCGCCGTGTCGCACGTCTTCGATGACTCCAACCTCGTGTCTTCTGCGGGTTTGGTCCCGGCGATGAAACTGGCCGAGAGAGCGGGCCTGCGACGGCTGGCCGACAAATGGTTGAGCGTCCCCACGGACAAGGGCGCGAACGCCGGCCTGAAGATCGCGTCCCTGGTTGCCGGGATGGTGGCCGGTGCGGATGCCATTGACGACATGGCCGTGTTGCGTCACGGCGGAATGCGCAAGCTCTTCGCCCACCTCTACGCACCGTCGACGCTCGGGTCGTTCCTGCGCGCGTTCACGTTCGGCCATGTGCGCCAGCTTGATGCCGTCGCGTCCCGGTTCCTGATCAACCTCGCTGCCCTGAGCCCGCTGATCAGCCCGGAACCTGACGACTATGTGTTCCTGGACGTGGACGACACCATCATCGAGGTCCACGGGCACCAGAAACAAGGCGCCAGCTTCGGCTACTCCGGGGTCCGCGGGCTCAACGCGATCCTCGCCACACTGAAATCGGTCACCGGCGCGCCGATCCTTCTCGCCCAGCGTCTGCGCCGGGGTGCCTGCTCGTCCCCGCACGGCGCGACCCGGCTGATCCGGGACGCCCTCGCCACTCTCCGCCGCCTGCCTGGGATGACCGCCGCCCGGATCCTGTTCCGCGCCGATTCCGCGTTCTACACTTTCGTGGCCATCCACGCCGCTATGGCTGGCGGCGCGGACGTCTCTGTCACTGCCTGCCTCGATTCCGCCGTCAGGAAGCGCATCGCGGCCATCCCGGCGACCGGGTGGACGCCGATCAAGTAAACCCATGCGATCTTTGACGAGGACACCCGAACCTGGATCTCCGACGCTGAAGTCGCCGAGATTCCCTACACTGCATTCACCTCACGGAAGAAGTCGGACCACATCAGCGGCCGCCTCGTCGTGCGCCGCATCCCGGAGCTGAACAAGCACAAACTCGCCGGCCAGGCCACGCTCTTCGACCTGCACCGCTTCCACGCGTTCTTCACCACCAGCACACTGGACACGGTCACCGCGGATAAAACCCACCGCGCCCATGCGGCCATCGAGCTCGTGAATTCCGACCTGAAGAGCTGCGCCCTGGCCCACATGCCCTCCGGTGTATTCGCCGCCAACGCAGCCTGGCTAATCCTGGCCGTCATCGCCTTCAACCTCACCCGCGCCACCGCGGTGACCGCCGGCACCGGTCTGGCCCGGGCCACGACCGCGACCATCCGCCGGAAACTGATCAACATCCCCGCGAGGATCGCCTCGTCAGCCCGGCGCATCACACTGAACCTGCCCGAGAACTGGCCCTGGGAAACCGGCTGGGCCCACCTCTTCGACCACGCCTTCGCACCACCGAGCCCAACCCCGACCTGACCCGCCCGCCCCGACCCGGCACGACCTGGAAGCCAAGTGGAACAACGCGAGCAGCGAGGCTCAGCGCACAACCACGCCCCAGCACGCCGCCGCAACTCAAATCAGAAAACGACTCCCAACCTCAGCCGGTCGGTGGAATGAGGCTTAGGACAGCGTCGAACTGAGCAGCAGACTCGTCTCGCTGTTAACGACGCCCTCGACGGAGCGAATCTGGCCGAGTAGCCGGTCGAAGTTGCTCAGCGTGTCGGTCCGGATCTCGGCCACCAGGTCCCAGCCGCCGTTCGTGGTGTGTAGTGCCCGGACTTCGGGAAAGCCGCGAAGTTGGCTGATCGCCCGATCTGTTGAGCGCCCCTCGACCTCGATGAGCGCGATCGCCCGGATCGAGTCGGGATCCCGCTCTTCGCGAACCCGGACGGAGAATCCGAGGACGGTGCCCGTGTCCAGCAGCCGCTGCAGCCGGATGTTCACCGTTGCCCTCGTGACTCCGAGGTCATGGGCGAGCGTGGTGACGGGGGTTCGCCCGTCCGCCCGCAGCGCGCCGATTAGGCGGCGATCGAGGTCATCGAGCGTATGCATGATTCACACTGTACAGCCAGGGTAACCATCTTGAAAGATTAATGGAACATATTGGCTCGTTCTGCTCGTTACGCGTGCACATTGCCCGGTCATAGGCTGATTACAGAAAACAAAAAGAAGGTTGTCGTGGTGCGTTTTATGAACGTAAAGAACATCACCGCCCGGCCGTTCGGCTTCGACATCGTCGTGGTAGCGAGCGTGCGGGACGCGGTGGCGGGCGCCGACATCATCACGACCTTCACTACTGATAAGACCCAGGCGGCGGGGCGCACGCACTACGACTAGATCGCCATCTTCGACTCGGTCGATTTTGCCATCGAAGACTTTTCGGTGCTGCGCTACCTGCGCGATTCGGCCGCCGGCGCCTCATTCTTCGTCGAACTCGATCTGATCGCCGGTCCCTTCGATCCCAAGAATCTCTTCGGTCTGGTCGCTGACGTTATTGTCTCGATTTCTGCTCGGCCGTAAGCGCTGGCTCTTTGGGGCGGTGATCGGCGTGCCGTCAATGTTAAGTTCAACCAATGCGTTTCTTAAAACCTGATCAGGCATTGCCCTGCGTCGGTTTCTGACACGCTCCACCGAAATGCACGGCAGATTTCAAGAAAATCCGTTTCAAGAACATCCGTGAACTCGCCACTTAGTTCCCTCGGCCGCTAAGCCCGGAAACCTTTCGACCTGACGATCGGATGTCAAATATCCGTATCAACGCCGGAGGTCATCATGGTCCAACCAAGGTCCGAGGTCGGGTCTGTCCCGACCGAGCCCGAGGGGCGCACAACCGAGCGCGCCCTGTCCCTGCCTCAGTCGACTGCACTGATTATGGGCAGTATCATCGGTGTCGGCATCTTCTCGCTGCCCTACGCATTAGCGTCGTATGGCCCGATCAGCCTGGTCGCCATGGGCCTCGCCACCGTCGGGGCGGTCGCGCTTGCGCTGATGTTCGCGGTGATGTCGCGACGCCTGCCGGCTGCCGGCGGACCGTATGCCTATGCACGCTCAGGGTTCGGCAACGCGGCCGGGTTCGTTAACGCCTGGTCCTACTGGATCACGGCATGGGCGGGCAATGCGGCGATCGTCGTCGGCTGGGTGTACTACGTCGAGCACTTCCTAAACAAGGACGGCGCGGTCGGCTGGTCCATCCTGATCGCCCTCGTCGGGTTGTGGATCCCGGCCGTGATCAACCTGACTGGCGTGCGCGTGATGGGTTCGGTCCAAGTCTGGACGACGGTGCTGAAGTTCATCCCGCTGGCCATCATGTCGACCGTCGGGTTGTTCTTCATCAAGGCGGGGAACTTCACGCCGTGGAACCTCAGCGGTGACAGCAGCCTGTCGGCGATCGGTGGAGCGATGGCGATCGCACTGTTTAGCTATTTGGGCGTCGAGACCGCGGCCGTTGCCGCGGCGAAGGTCCGCGATCCCGAACGGAATGTCCCGAAGGCGACCATCTACGGCACGCTCGCTAGCGCCATCGTCTACCTGCTGTCGATGGTTGCCGTGTTCGGCATCGTGCCCGCCTCGCAGTTGGCTATGGACGTGAACAAGGCGTCCTACTCCGTCGCGGCCAACTCGATCGTCGGCGGCGGTTCCTGGGCCGGGGACTTGGTGGCGTTGGCCGTCATCGTCTCCGGTATCGGCGCGCTGAACGGCTGGACAATGATCTGCGCGGAGATGCCGTTGGCTGCCGCGAAGGACGGGCTGTTCCCGGCGCGGTTCGGGAGCCTGTCGCGGCGCCGGGTTCCGGCCTTCGGGATCATCGCGTCCACCGCGCTGGCGTCGGTCGCCGTGGTGATCAGCTATCTGGGAACCAGCGGCTCAACGGTGTTTACCACCCTGGTTCTGATGACCGGGATCACGGCGGCCGTGCCCTACGCATTCTCCGCCTTGGTCCAGATCAAGTGGCGTTGGCGGGACAGCCACCCAGTCCACACGTCGAGGTTCGCTTTCGATGTGTCGGTGGCGGTCGTGGCGCTGATCTTCTCGGTCGCCTTCATCTACTACTCCAGGAACACCAGCGACTTGTGGTACGTCGTCTGGGGCCCGTTCCTGATGGCCGGCGGCGCGTTCGTCGTCGGGATCCCGGTCTACCTTGCGCAGCGGCACCGGATGACTAAGCCGGCCCCCGTGCCCGAGTACCGCTGAGCATTTACACCATCAATATAGTAAGGAATAGCCATGCCATTTCGTGTTGAATCCGAGGTAGGAGTGCTGCGCCAGGTGATCGTCCACCGGCCGGGTCTCGAGCTCAGCCGGCTGACCCCGGACAACGTCGACGACCTGCTCTTCGACGACGTCATGTGGGCCGATCGGGCTAGGGAAGAGCACGACGCGTTCGTCGGCCAGCTCAGAGAGCGCAACGTGACGGTGCACTACTTCCGCGAACTGCTCGCCGCGGCGCTGGACGCGCCGGGTGCCCGGGAGTTCCTGCAGAAGTGTCTGACCACGGCCATCCGGTTCGGGCCCGCGCTGGACAAGCCGCTGGAGCGGATCGTCGACCAAACGTCGTCGGAGGTGCTTTCCGAGCTCCTGATCGGGGGCGTGCTCAAGAGTGACGTCATGCCGATGCTGCACACGCCCAGCCTTCTGATGGAGTCCCTCGGCATCGACGACTTCCTGCTGCGGCCCCTGCCGAACCACCTGTTCCAGCGCGATAACTCGTCCTGGATCTACGGCGCCCTGAGCATCAACCCGATGGCCAAGCAGGCCCGCAAACGCGAGACCATCAACTCCCGCCTGATCTACAAGTTCCACCCGATGTTCCGCGACGCCGGGCTGGAGATCGTCTACGGCGACGATTTCCTGCCCCACGAGCCCGCTACCGTCGAGGGCGGCGATGTGCTCGTGATCGGTAATGGGGTGCTGATGATCGGGATGGGCGAGCGGACCTCGCCCCAGGGGGTCGAGACACTTGCCCGACTGCTCTTCCAAGGCGGCCATGTCCGCCAGGTGATCGTCGTCGAGCTGCCGAAGGAGCGGGCGTTCATGCACCTGGACACCGCCATGACAATGGTCGACAGCGACGCGTTCTCCGTTTATCCGTACCTGCCCGAGACGCTGCGCGCGTTCATGCTCACCCCGGTGGGGTCCGGCGGCGACTACGACATTACGGAGCACACGGACCTGTTTCCTCTCGTGGCCGAGGCCCTCGGCGTCGACAAGGTCCGGGTCCTGCGCACCCCAATCGATCGCGCGGGTGCGCAGCGAGAGCAGTGGAACGATGGGAACAACTTCCTCGCCGTTTCCCCCGGCGTCGTGCTGGGTTATGAGCGGAACACGACCGCCAATCGATACCTCGCCGACGAGGGCATCGAAGTCGTACCCGTCGTGGGATCCGAGCTCGGCCGCGGGCGCGGCGGTCCGCGATGTCTGTCCTGTCCAATCGAAAGAGATGCGGTGATCCTGTGAGCTTTAACCTGCACAACCGGAGTTTCCTTAAGGAAGTCGACTTCACCCCGAAGGAGTGGAAGTTCCTCCTCGGGCTGGCCGCGGACCTCAAGGCAGCCAAATACGCCGGCACTGAGCTGCCGCGGCTAACCGGGAAGAACATCGCCCTCATCTTCGAGAAGACCTCCACCCGGACCCGCTGCGCCATGGAGGTCGCCGCGCACGACCAGGGCGCCCACGTGACCTACCTCGATCCGAGCGGGTCACAGATGGGGCACAAGGAGTCCGTTAAGGACACCGCGCGGGTGCTGGGCGGGATGTTCGACGCCATCGAGTATCGCGGCTCGGCGCAGACCAACGTCGAGACGCTGGCCGCGTCGTCGGGTGTGCCGGTGTGGAACGGGTTGACGGACGAGTGGCATCCCACCCAGGCGCTGTGCGACATGCTCACGATGCGCGAGCACTCCACCAAGAACGACCACGAGATCGCCTTCGCGTACCTCGGAGACGCGCACAACAACGTCGCGAACTCGCTGCTGGTGGCAGGGGCGCTGATGGGCATGGACGTGCGCATCGTGGCCCCCCGCCAGCTGTGGAACACCGACGATGTGATCGCGGCCGCCCAGACGATCGCCGAGAGCACGGGCGCGCGGCTGACCCACACTGAGGACGTCGCCGAGGGCGTGGCCGGGGTCGACTTCATCTACACCGACATCTGGGTCTCCATGGGCGAGCCCAAGGAAACTTGGGACGAACGCATCGCCGCCCTGCTTCCCTACCAGGTCACCGCGGACGTCTTGACTAAGACCAGCAACCCCGACGTCAAGTTCATGCACTGCCTGCCGGCGTTCCACGACCGGAACACGGCCGTCGGGGAACAGTTGTTCAAGCAGACCGGCCTCGGCGAGCTTGAGGTCACGGACGAGGTGTTCGAGTCGTCCAGCTCCATCGTGTTCGCTCAGGCCGAGAACCGGATGCACTCGATCAAGGCGATCATGGTCGCCACCCTGGGTTCCTGATGCGCCTCGTGGTCGCTCTCGGCGGCAACGCGCTCCAGGAGCGCGGCGCCCCGATGACGGTGCAAAACCAACGTGCCAACGTCGCCAAGGCGTGCGCCGCGCTGGCGCCAATCGCCCAGGAGCATCAGCTGGTGATCTCCCACGGCAACGGGCCGCAGGTCGGGCTGCTCGCGCTCCAGGCGGCCGCCTACGACCACACGTCCGAGTACCCTTTCGACGTCCTGGGCGCCCAGACCGAGGGAATGATCGGGTACATGATCGAACAAGAACTCGGCAACCGACTCCCGTTCGAAAAGTCGATCGCGACGATCCTGACAATGACCGAGGTGGACCCGGCAGACCCGGCGTTCACGGACCCGACGAAGTTTGTCGGGCCGGTGTACGACGCCGACGAGGCGCGTCGCCTGGCGGTGCTGCGGGGGTGGGTTATCAAACCCGACGGCGACCACTGGCGTCGGGTGGTGCCCTCGCCCATGCCGCAGCGGATCTTCGAGCTGAGCACGATCAAAACGCTGGTGGCGGCCGACACGGTGGTGATCTGCGCCGGCGGCGGTGGCATACCCACCATGTACCAGCCCGGCTCCCGCAAACTCATCGGCGTCGACGCCGTGATCGACAAGGACCGGGCCAGCGCGGTGCTGGCCCGGGACCTCAAGGCCGACTCCCTAGTGATCGCCACCGACGCGGACGCCGTCTACACCGGCTGGGGGACGCCAGAACAGCGCGCCATCATGCTCGTCCACCCGGACACGCTCGCGGGCTTCGACTTCCCGGCGGGCTCGATGGGACCCAAGGTTGAGGCGGCGATCGACTTCGCCCGCAACACCGGTCGCGACGCCTTCATCGGATCCCTGACAGAGTTGCCGGCGCTCCTGGACGGAACCGCGGGTACCCGGGTTTCCGTGACAGCCAACGGCGTGGCCTACCGCTGACCCCGCAGCGGTCCCACGACGCCGGTCCACGGCGGCTGACGGGGACGACAGAAACCTGCCCGGGCCGACTCAACGGTCCGGGCAGGTGCGCGTATACGGCAGGTTGGGCAGCGCGGCCTTCTCTCGCAACCAGGTCATGACAGGAGGAACGACCTCGACAATAAAGTTGGCGATCGGAGTCAAAACGCGAATCAGTTCGCCGATTTTCTCAACCAGCAACGTGCGTGGCCCGACGCTGAAGTCCTCGCGTGTGAGCTTTCACGGAATCCCAATCCGCAAGAAGAACATATAAGTTCGGCGATCCCATTGATCTTGACAAGGATAAGGAACGAAACCCGGGCTGGCCGCCAATCAGAGGACGCGCTTGCTTGAACGCGACCTCGAACTCGACCTTGGAACCGGCCAGCACCGGAAAAAATGCATGCTCAAGGATCATGCCCTCGGCCTCTCAGACCTGCTCCGGAGCCAAATCGGCGGGAGGTCAGTGGGTCCCGCTCAGCCTCAATACCGTTCAGTTAAGCGTTCTCGTGTTACGTTGTGGCTATGGCGCGTACAGGGTGGGTAAAGCCGGTCTCTGATCGCCGGTTGTCGGATTTGGTGTCGGTTGGTTTGTTGACCCGGGTG
>NZ_PJJU01000036.1:0-55655 GCF_002929635.1 Cryobacterium sp. M25
GCCCGAGCCAACAATAGCCCCTACCCCCACGCTCGAACCGGCACCGGCTCCAGCCCCCACCACGGAGCCGACGGGTGAGCCGACCCCGACACCAACACCCACCACTCCCCCAGCGTCCGGCGAAGAGCCGCCCGCACCCACGGAGCCTGAACCGGCCGCCGAGCCGACTGCACAGGTACCGGCACCGGCACCGGCAGAGCTGACCGCGGATGCCGGATCAGCCTCAGCCGATCGAGCTGCAGCAGCAGCAGCAGCAGACGCCCGAACGGCCGCCGCCGCCACTCAGGCCGCCTACGACGCAGCGAAACTGGCCTACGCCGGGGCCAAGGCCGACTATGACGCCACTGTCGTGCAGGCCGATCTGGTGCGCGACCAGGGCGCCGACGCCGCCGCCAGGGCCGAGGCATCCCGGCGGGCGCTGGCGACGCTCGTTCGCGCCACCCTGCAGCGATCGGGGCCCGAGCCCGTGGACGTGCTGCTCGCGGGCAGCAGCGACGGCAATGATTTGCTCGCCCGGCTCGCCACGCTCGAAAGCCTGGACCGGCTCACGAACAGCCTCGACGAGGTGCAGGCCCAGGTCGACGCCGACACGAAGCGTGAGAATGCGCTGCAGGACCAGGACGCCGCACTTCGGGCAGCGATCGAGGCCATCCCGCTCACCGACACCCGCTTCGCCATGGAGGGCGCCCAGCAGGAGCTCGATGCGGCCTCCGCTAAGGTGGCCGATCTCGCGGCGAGCACGCCGGTCGCCCTGGTTCTGACACCGCTGCCCAACCTGGTTCCCGCGGCCGGCACCGACGACTTCGGCGGCCGGCTCCGAGGCCAGCCGAGCAGTGCGGGCTGGGCCGCGCCGGCGGTCGGCTCCCTGACGGATGCCTTCGGTCCCCGGCACGATAAACCGCTGCCTGAGGTGAACGACTTCCACGGCGGCACCGACATCGGCGCGGCGTGCGGGGCGGCCGTCTATGCGGCGAGCGCGGGGGTCGTGGCCACGGCAGCACCTCTGGGTACCTACGGCAACTGGATCCTGATCAACCACAGCAACGGTATCGCCACCGGCTACGCGCATCTCGCCGAGGGCCAGACCCTCGTGAGCGTCGGCGAGACGGTCATCGCCGGGCAAGTCATCGCGAGCGTCGGCAGCACCGGGGCCTCCACCGGCTGCCACCTGCACTTCGAGGTGCGAACGGACGGCACCGCCGTCGACCCGCGGCCGTTCCTGGTGCAGCGCGGCGTGCAGTTCGGCTGAGTGCCTCGTGAGCGCGCCAAACTGGGGTCGTTTACGCCCAACGCGGCCGCGCGTGCCGTGCAGATAAACGCCGACCCAAACCACTACATGACCAACTACGACGCAGCTCGTGCTGTCGTGGCCGCGCAGACGACTGGGGATGCAGCGCGACCGGTCATGGTCAACACCGTCTTCTGGTCCCGCGACACAACCCTCACCACCACCATCAACCGCGCCACGACCAGGACACCGACCCCCGCGCCGGCACCGGTCGCGGTGCCCGACGACACCGCTGCAGCGGAGGTGGCAGCACATGGCGGACCACGACGACTGCGACTCGACCGACACTGACGAGGACACGGTCGACGTCCGCCAAATGTTCCTCAGACTGGCTCACCAGCCACCTCGCCACTGTCGAGGTCGTCGGAACTAAACCCACACCGTGGTGCGCCCCGTGGTGGCTCCACCCGGGAGAAGTCGCCCGGTCAAGGCCCTCTGGCACGCCATCATTCGAGCCGACGCTGGCGTCATGGACGGCGACCCTGAGCAAGGACACCTCTACCGCCGCAAGGGCACAACCGCCAGGATCGTGCCCGCGTTGATGCCGCCTAACGGCGTGGAACTCTAGCGGAACGCACCGCAGCGACAGTCTCGATACTCAGGTTGTTGCACCTCTGAGATTCCGGGTCAGGTGCCCGATCATTTGTCGACGAGGGTGTTTTCGAAGCTATAGAAGTCGGGCGCGTAGCAGTGCTGCCCGAACTTGACCGCACGGCCGGAGTTCTCAAACGCTGTCCGCGTCGTGGTCAACACCACTGCGCCCTTGGGCAGGAAAAGGAGCGCGCGCTCGGATGCGTTCGCTGCAATGCGCTGCTTCGCGACTGACATAGTCACGCCGCGCGAGCCGGGCGAATGCCTGGCCGACCCGTTCAGGTCCCGCAGGGAACCGCGGTCGTGGCTCGTGCGCCAGCGACCGGAAGGCCTGGGAGCTGATGGCCCCATCGATCCTTCGCGCATGCACCCCGGCCCGTGGAATCAAAGTCGGGGGCATCAGTTCCCCAGCACTGGCATCTGCCGTGTACGTCGTAACCCTTAGGATTCGTGACACAGATGTGCACAGCACCAACACCACCGATCAGAGATGAAATATGAAACTCCTTGCTCCTTCACTTCGCCTCGCCATCGTGCTCCTCGGTACAACTGCGATCGTGTCGACATTCTTCGACGCAGCCACCCGCGCCACGATCAACCCCTTCAACTTTTTCGGTTTTTTCACAATGCAGAGCAACATCATTGTGGTCATCGTGCTGGCAATCTCCGTCTTCGTTTCCTTCTCCGGGAGACACCAATCCCTACGTTTGGTATTAGCGCGAGGGTGTGCCACAACCTACATAGTGATCACCGGATTCGTTTACAACTTGCTGCTCGCCGGGCTCGAAGGGGGCGTCTCTCTGGCCTGGGCCAACAGTGTGATTGGCTGATCTACAACGACCGCAGCCCACTCCGATGGAACGAACTATGGATTGCCCTCATCTACCCCATCGTGTGGATCATGGTCGTGCTCCTCCGCGGGGCAACCGACGGATGGGTGCCCTACCCCTTCTTGAACCCGGCACAGGGATACGGCATCGTCGCGCTCTATGCCCTTGCTATCGCTGTTGCCACCGTCATTTTCGCCGCCGTCATCTGGACCGTAAGTCGGTTGAACCCCCTTCGCAGCCCCGCGCTGGCAGAGATACGGTAGCCGAACCCCTTACGGTGTTCGGAACCGAGGCGTCCGGTGGCATGACCAATAGCCGTGCGTCGTAGGCTCCCTAACCGCTGATTTCGCCGAGGAGGAGGACCACTTCATCTTGGGTGAGGCCACTGATCGGCCAGTCGTCGTCGGCCGAGAGGAGTTGGCCAATATGGCCTGCGACTTCTGCGGTAGTCAGCAGAAATGTGGAAAGTCCGTGTTCGCTTCCACCGGCGTTGTAAATTCCGGTGAGGCGTCGGTGTCCGGCACTGATATCTTCTCGAATCACGACTCAACCGGTCAGGAGACAGCCCCAGACCGGCAGCGAGTGCTATTGTCGCGATGACCTCAACCTGTATCGCACGTAGATCACTTGGTCATAATCAAGTTTCACCACATGTCACGAGCCTCGGCATTTCAGCAGTGGAGATCCTATGTGCAGAACAATGTCAACGGACGCCAGCTATCGAAGCGGACCAGTGCAGTGACGCCGAAGTCTGAGGCATCCGATCAACAGACGCTGATGCTCAGCATGGCTTCCGGTAATCAGGCCGCGTTCGGCCTGATCTACGATCACTTGAGTGACACGACGTTTGCGATCTGCAACCACCATCTAAAGACCCCGGCCGCGGTCGACGAGGCCATGCTCGGCCTGTGGCTGTACGTCTGGCAAAATGCGACGATGTTGTCGGGACTGGACGGGTCGCCTTGGTCCATCATTATTGGGACAGCGGAACACCACGCCGAGTTTCACGCTCAGACCGAGTGCCTGGCCCGAGAAACGGATACCACTCTGCTCGGATGAGTCCCGGTCCCCGGATGGCTCATCAGCACGCCAGTGACGAGGACAACGTCGCATGTAAGTTCGATAATTTCGTCCCCGTCACTGCCCTTGACCGAGTCGTAGGCGCCGGGTACACACCGGTCAGATCAGACGGACGTCACCCCGGAAAGATCGTATTCGGGATCTTCGCGGCCTGGCCGAATCGGAGCGACCACTCATTTCGGAGCACACCGTTACCGGGCTCGCAGTGGGCGAGCGAGAGGCAGGCCCGGTGGGCACCATTTCAATTTTAAGATGACGCCGGGCCAAGATTCTCCAGGCCATAGCTGCGACGGGGCAGAGAAACGAAGGTGGGCTCACCCGGGGAATACGGGCAGCGTCGAAGCGCACTTCGGAGTGTCGCTGAAGTCAAATACTGGCCGCGTCCTGAGGTTACGAGACATTTGCATCGCCGCCTCGTTTCGCTGGCTCCTATTGGCATCCAAAAAAATTTGCCGCCGCGCGCTGCTACTGAGTCACGGTCACTTGCTTGAAAAATCATTCGGGTCGAGTCCGGCAATTCGACGTGCATGGTCCTGGAGAGCTGCCTCGCTCATGGTGTAACCAGTATCTGCGAATCGTTCACGCAACGCGTCGAGAACTTGGGGCTTGCTGTGGCCAGCGAGGTCTGCCTCCTCCTGTGCGAGAATCCCCGCGACCTTGTCGTCATCCGATTGAGAGTGCTGGGCCTCAATCGGTTCATTCTGGGTGCTGCCATTGCCATTCATGCTGATCCTCTAATCTCC
Source organism: Cryobacterium sp. M25 (assembly GCF_002929635.1). Classification (NCBI taxonomy): domain Bacteria; kingdom Bacillati; phylum Actinomycetota; class Actinomycetes; order Micrococcales; family Microbacteriaceae; genus Cryobacterium; species Cryobacterium sp. M25. The sequence goes on from NZ_PJJU01000036.1 coordinate 4,533, forward strand.
GAGTTTTGTCGGTAACGGCGAACGATAAGCGTGACGGCGCGCCGCGCGATCCTCCGAGGAGTCTCTCGGTTGTGGCGCTGCCGTTCGGGCGCGATGATGATCAACCTCGAAAGGCGTCTTTGATGTCTTCGCCCGCCTGCTTCAGGTCGGCTTTTGTTTGATCGGCCCTGCCTTCGGCTTGGAGTTTGTCGTTGTCCGTGGCATCACCCACCGCTTCTTTAGCCATACCGATGACTTTTTCTCCGTCATTCTTGAATTTGTCAGTGCCGCTCAAGTTTTCATTCCTTTCGCTTCCGCAATAATCATATGCACCAACTCGTTTGTACACACCTGCGAGGAGTGCACCCGGGGGGCTAGCATGCGGAGCGCATTTTCAGGAAAGCCATCTAGACCGCCAACGCTTGCGTTACCAAGGGCGGAACACGAATGAATACCGCCGATGTGTTGTGGATCGTCGCCGTGATCGTTGTTGTTTTGATGGTCGTCAGCTTGGTTTTCTACGTCGTGCGCCGTTGTGATCAGGAGCGCCGCAAACGTGACAAGGTGGATATGCGCCGCGCAGATGCGATAGGGGGCAGACGTGGTCGAACTTGAAGCCCGTGAACACGCAGCACCTGCACCCCGTGCCCGCGCCCGGACAGCCCTCCGCGTGAACGCGGCTCTGAGGTCTATCGGGCGTGGGGGCCGCTGACTCCTAGCCTCAATTTACCGGTGTGCCTCTGAGCGAGTCCTGGTTTCGGTTTGGCGGGCTTGGGGAGATTCAAGTGCGGGTGAGGTCTGGGTCTCGCGGCCCGGGGTGATCCCTGGCACTCCAGTTGATGCCGATGCTGGCTGGTTGGTTGGTTGGTCAGATTAGGCGGGTTGTCGTGGGCGGAAGTTCTGGTCGAACAGGGCCGTCCAGGGTTTCTCACAGTGCCAGTGCTCGGGCAGGTGCAGCGTAGTGCGCCGCGGGGAGGAGGAGACCCAGGCTGGGACGCTGACCAGTTTCCGGGGGATCGGTGCGGTGGTCGCTCGTGAGAGACCATTTTCAGCGATCGTTGCGTCGGCGGGGCAGTCCCAAACGCCATGACGGGCAGGACGAGCCATGCTGCGTTGGCGCTGAACACGCCCATATACAGGTGCGCCAAAACGCTGCTTGTGAGGTTTGTCGGCACCCCGTCTCCATGTTCCACCGAGCCGGATTCACCGAAATCGTCGCACCTCCCGAACCCGACCCATGATGAAACAGGCGCTCCTGCAGCGGCGCGCATGGTGAACTCCGCACCTTCCTATTACGTCATACCTTCTTCAGTGGATCATTTCCCCAGTTCATCAGCGAGTATCGCCATCGTGAGTGCTCGATATCAGAATCCGGTCCCTGTGCCCTGTGCCGCTTCACGTAGCTGACCACCTTATGCATGTGTTCGACATCGGACGCAGTCAGATCGGCTTTCTTCGTTCCAAGAATTGTCACGATTCTGCGACCGGACTTGTGCCCGATGGACTCCCCGCTGCCATCGATTTTTTGTCCGACCTCCTTGGATTCGTCCGTGTCGAGCCACGATTTGATCTCACTGGCGGTCATCGTGACCGCGTCTTTCCAGTCATCCCAGATCTCATCGACATCGTTCTGCTTATCTGCCATAAATCCATCATTGCGGTGATGATGCGCGGCAACAAGGGTCGTTCAGGCTTCGCGTGTGATCTCAACTTTCACGAAGTAGGGTCGAGCCACACATGGCCTTGACCCCGGAGAGTGGACACGGGTTAAGCGGCGAGTTGGATCTCTGCGGCCTGTGACGAGTATTGCATCTCGAAGTCCACTGGCGTGACGTGCCCGATCGCGGAGGGCCGGCGGCGGCGGTTGTAGCGGTCCTCGATCCAGTCCGCGACGCCGCGGATCGCGCGGGCTCGGGTGGGCCAAACCCGGCGGTAGTAGAACTCGGTTTTCAGGGTCGCGAAGAAGCTCTCGGCCATGGCGTTGTCGCAGCAGATCCCGGTGTATCCCATCGACCGGGTGATGCCGCTCTTGGCCGCGAAGAGAGTGATCTGTTCCGACGCCCTGGGTGCCACGGTCCGAGTGGAAGATCACCGTCGCCGGGCGGTCCCCGCGCAGAACCATGGCCATCGTGAGGCATCCTGGATGAGGTCGGTGCGCATATGGTCCGCGATGGCCCACCCGATGACGCAGCGGCTGTGAGCGTCGATGACGGTCGCCAAATACACCCATCCCTCCCACGTCCTCAGGTAGGTGATATCGCCCACCCAGACCTGGTTCAGCGCCCCGGTGTCCCACTGGCGTTTCACGGCGTCGACCGGGTACGCGTCAGTGTGGTCAATGATGGTGGTCGTCTTCCACTTCTCCGGACAGATGCCCGCCAATCCCAGGCGGCGCATGGTCGCGGCGACGGTTTTGCGGGAGATGATCTTCCCGTCCGCACGTAGATCGGCCAGGATCCTGGGGGCGCCGTAGACCTCGTCGGAATCGCCGTGGAAGAAGGCGACTTTCTGCTCGATGTGCACCCGGCGAATCGACGCCGGCGACGGCGCCCTGCCGATCCAGGCGTAGTAGCCCGAGCGGGAGATCTCGAGGAGGCGGACCATGCGGGTGATGGTGAAGTTGGTCTTCTCCGCCAGCATCAGTTCGAACGCAAGACGCTCGTATCCGATGCTTCCTGGGCGAAGAAGATGGACGCTTTTTTCAAGAACGCCCTGTCCAGTTTCAGGTCCGCGTTTTCCTTGCGTAGCCGCAGCAGCTCGGCCCGTTCAGACTCCGTCACCTCGGTCTGCCCAGTCTCGTTGCGAGCCTTGAACGCGCTCACCCAGCGGCCCAGAGTGGCCTCGTTGACTCCGAGCTCGCGGGCGACAGTTGCGACAGCCCTGCCGGTGGTTAAAACCAGCTTCACGGCCTCGTCTTTGTACTCAGGGGTGAAGTCCCGACGTGATCTTGCCATAGTGAACATTCTCTCTTGTGAGGTGTCCACTCGACGGGGTGAGGGCCAGAGCGACTTCCTCGACCATGAAGATGCGCTCTCCCTGGTCAACGCGATGCTGCTGCCAGCCCTGAGCGCCGAAATCGAGGACGGGCCTGGGACCCATCACAACAACAGTGGGTCCGCCGGAGCTGACCGGTGCGAAACCCGCGACCAAGCCACGAACTTACCGTCACTAGGCGCGGCGGAATGATCAACGGGCGACACGCGGGTGCCGTTATGGCTCGGAGTCCCCCCACTCCAACGATTAGCCCCGGTACTCATGCTCGTCTGTCCTTGGCGATACATGCCGGGGCTTTTTCGTTCGTACTCCCCGGCTCGCGTATTTGCAGCTCGCGAGGTCGGGTTCGGCCTCTATGGACACCCGGCCGTCGACCCCATGCGTCGAATCATAAATGGTGGGGAAGACGTCGCAGGCGTTGGCAACGGCTTCCGTGCTGAGCTCGAAGACGGTGTCCTCGACGCTGGTGCCAGTTGCTGCCTTCTGCGAGATAGCCGCGTCATATTCCGTACCCGATGTGATGGCGGCGTGGAAGATGCTGGGGTTGGTGGTGACACCGGTAACGGTTTTCTGCTCAATCAGCTTCCGGAGGCTGCCAGTCCGGAGGCGGCCGCGGGAGAGATCGTCCAGTCAGATGGAATCGCCGGCGTCGCACAGTCGCTGTGCGGGGGTAGTTGTCATGTCATAACTCCTTGGACTCGGGGATTGTCGTCAAGATTGTGCTCCGGACGTGAAACCGGTTAAGACGGCGCGCAGTGCCGCAGCAGTGTTCAGCGTCGGTCCTTGGGTATCCTCCCTGCCAACCGCCGCTACGCCAGGGCGGCGATGACCCAGCTCGCCCGGTGGGACGCGCCCGGCGACAGCCAGATGAGGTCGGTCCCGGAATTGAAGGCGTCCGGCGCGCAGGTCATCGGCTCGACGGCCAGGCCGAGCCGGTTCATCCCCGGCGTCGGCAAGTCCGCGGTGTGGATCTGTAGCCAGGGGCAGTCCGTTCCCCAACTCATGGCCACGCCGCTGCCGTCGGTATCGCGCAGCTCGACGGTGGCAACGCCGTCGGAGTCGCGCACGAGCCCGGTGAAGGCGTGGTCGATCTGCACAGAGCCGATCGGGCACGGCTGGCGGAAGTCGAACGGGCCGTCGACGACGTCGGCGAGGCCGTCGGGCAACAACCGGTCGGGTGTGACCCGCAAGTATCGCTCGGCTGGCAGGCTGAGCTGCCAGGTGTGCAGCGGCGAGTCGCCTGCGCGCAGGTAGGGGCGCGGGCAGACCCCGTATGGAGCCGTGCCGGTGCCGGCGTTCGTGGCCTCGATTGACGTCGTGAGCCCAACCGGTGAGAGCCAGTAGCGGGCTAGGAGGTCGAGCTGGAACGGGTAGCCGTCGCCGACGGGTAGCCGGAGGCCCAGCACCACCTCGCTGTCACTGTGGTGCACTAGTCGCCAGGCACGGTCGTAGACGAGCCCGTGCAGGGCGCACTCGCGCGAGGGCTCGTTGATCGGCAGCTGTTGGGTCACCCCGTCGAGGTGGTACCGCCCGTCGGCGATCCGGTTGGGCCAGGGCGCGGCGAGCACCCCGCGGAAGTTCACCATCGGCTGATCCTCCGCAAAGCTGACGATCAGGTCCCGTGAGTCATACTGCAGCACTCGCAGGGTGGCTCCGGTCCCCGTCACGACGGCACGGTAGCCGTGGCCGGTGATTTCGTACTGAGCCCCTGAAGGCGCCGCAGCCATCACACCCTCTTCGCTCATGACGACTCGGTCACTCCGCCCGCAGTTCGAGAGCCGTCCAGGAGACCGGCGGAAGAGTGAGCGTGACCACTCCGTTCGCGCACAGCGCCGACGCGTTGGTGGCCAGGCCGACGCGGTCGCGGGCCTCGAGCGTGTTCGCGGCGTAGACATCCGTGTCGCTTAGGGTCTGCACCTCGACGATGCCCACGGGCCCGAGCGCGGCGACATCGATCGTGATCGTCGCGTCCTCCATCTGCGAACGGTTCACCAGGAACACGGATGTCCCCCCGGTCGCCGCGTCGTGGGTCGCGACCGCGTCGACGAGCGGCACGGTGCCGTATACCTCGGTGTCGTAGTGCTCTGCCTCGAGCTTGACCTCGAGGGCGACCCCTGTGGCGAGCCGCGAGGTGACCGCGAACGGGAAGAAGGTCGTCTGCCGCCAGGCCGGCCCGTTCGGCTCGGTCATGATCGGAGCGATCACGTTGACGAGCTGCGCGAGCGACGCGCTCGTCACGCGGTCGGCATGCTTGAGCAGTGAGATCAGCAGGCTGCCGAACACCACGGCATCCGCCACCGTGTAGGAGTCCTCTAGCAGGCGCGGCGCGACCGGCCAATTGTCGATTCCGGTGATCTTGTCGACGCCCTCGAACCGGTCGATATACCAGACGTTCCACTCGTCGAAGGAGATGTTGATGGTCTTGTCGCTCCCCCGAACGGCCTTCACGTGGTCGGCGGTCGCGACGACCGATTCGATGAAACGGTCCATGTTGACGCCGGAGGCCAGGAAGGAGTCGAGGTCGCCGTTCTTCTCCTCGTAGTAGGCGTGGCAAGAGATGTAATCGACGTCGTCATAGGTGTGGCCGAGCACAACGCGTTCCCACTCGCCGAAGGTCGGCATCTGCGCGCTTGAGGAGCCGCAGACCACCAGTTCGACCGATGGGTCGAGCTGGCGCATCCCCTTCGCGGCGCGGGAGGCGATCTTGCCGTAGTCGTCGGCCGAGCGGTGGCCGAGCTGCCACGGGCCGTCCATCTCGTTACCGAGGCACCACATCTTCACGCCGAAAGCATCCCGCTTCCCGTTGGCGATCCGACGTTCGGCGAGGTCCGTGCCGTTGCCGAGGTTGGCGTATTCGAGCAGGTCAAGCGCTTCCGCCACACCCCGGGTACCGAGGTTGACGGCGAGCATGAGCTCGCTGCCGACCTTCTCCAGCCACGACGAGAACTCATGCAGGCCGATCTGGTTGGTCTCGGTGGAATGCCAGGCCAGGTCGAGCCGGGTCGGCCGCGCAGCCCGCGGGCCCACGCTGTCCTCCCAGCGGAAGCCGGAAACGAAGTTGCCGCCCGGGTAGCGGATCGCCGACACGCCGAGTTCCTTGACGAGGTCGATCACGTCTTCGCGGAATCCTTCCGCGTCGGCCGAGGCGTGCCCGGGTTCATAGATGCCGTCGTAGACGCACCGGCCGAGGTGTTCGACGAACGATCCGAACAGGCGGCGGTTGATGGCTCCGACCGTGAAGTGCGGGTCGAGGGTGAGGCTGGCGGTAGACATGGTGTTTCTTTCTTCGTGCTGGTCAAGACGTGGGAGAGTGCGAATGACGGATGTCCGGGGCCCGGGCCGCCGCCTACTTGAGTGCGCCGAGCGAGAGGCCACCCTGCCAGTACTTCTGTAGGGAGAGGAACGCGATGATGAGCGGGAGCACCGAGACGAAGGCCCCCGTGACGATCAGGTTCCAGACCTGTTCGCCGCCGGCTCCGGCGTTGGACAGCGCCTGCCAGTTGTTGAGTCCGACAGTCACAGGCAACAGGTTTGGGTCGCTGAGCACGGCCAGCGGCAGGAAGAAGTTATTCCAGGTACCGACCACCGAGAGCAGCAGTACCGTGACGATGGCGGGCCGCAGCAGCGGCAGCGCCACCTGGAAGAAGGTGCGCAGTTCGCCGGCTCCGTCAACGCGGGCGGCGTCGAGCAGTTCATCCGGAATGGCATCCTGCGTGTAAACCCTCATCAGGTAGACGCCGAAAGGACTCAGCAGCGAGGGCAGGATGACGGCCCAGATCGTGTTGACCAGGCCGAAGTTGCTCAGCAGCACGAAGGTCGGGATCACAAGCGCCGTCATGGGCACCATCACGGCGCCCAGCAGCAGCGAGAAGAAGGCGTTGCGCCCGCGGAACCGGTACTTCGCGAAGCCGTAGCCGGCGAGCACCGCGAGGATGGTGGCGCCGATTCCGCCGGTGAACGCGTAGAAGAATGAGTTGCCCAACCAGCGCCAGTAGATGCCGCCCTGGTGTTCGAACAGCCCCGCGATGTTGTTCCACAGGTTGAAGTTCTGATCGAACCAGAGCGGCCCACCAGTACCACTGAAGAGCCCAGCGGTGTCCTTGGTCGCGGCCACGGCGAGCCACCACAACGGGGTGATGAAGTAGATCACGAGGATGAGCAACAGGACGTGCGACCCAATCCGTCTGCCACCGTCGCGCGTGGTGTTACGGCGGCGTACGAGGGAGCCTGAGTCGACCTGGCTGGGCTGCACGGCGGCATCCCCCCGGGGCGTGAGAATCGCCATTATTTGAGTCCGCTCTGCTTGCGGGTGAGGAAGAGGAAGAGATAGGAACCGATGAAGACCACGATGCCGAGCGCGAACGAGATCGCCGCGGCGTAGTTGAACTGGCTGTAGGAGAAGGCAAGCGAGTACGCGTACATGTTCGGTGTGTAGGAGACAGGAATGGCACCCTGGGCGACGGCGCGCAGCACCTGCGGTTCGGTGAAGAACTGGAGGGTGCCGATCAGGGAGAAGATCAGCACCATCACCATCGAGGAGGAGATCATCGGCACCTTGACTCGGAGGGCGATCTGCCGGCCATTCGCGCCGTCCAGCCGGGCGGCTTCGTAGATCGCCGGGTCGATACCGCGGAGGGCTGCGTAGATGATGATCATGTAGTAGCCGGCCCACTGCCAGGTGACGATGTTGACGAGGCTCGCGAAGATGCTGCCCTGGGACAGGAAGTCGGGCGCGGCGAGGCCGACGAGGCCGAAGATATCGGTGGCCGGTCCGAAACGGGGGCTGTAGAGGAAGCCCCACATCAACGCCCCGATCACGACGGGGATGGCGTAGGGCACGAAGATCATCAGTCGGGAAAACTTCGACAGGGCGGTGGAGAGGTTGTCGAGCACGAGCGCAGCCACGAGGGCGACGATCATCTGGGCGGGGATCATAATCAGCGCGAACTGGCCGACCCGTCCGAGTCCGCCGAGGAAGATCGGGTCGGTGAAGGCTTTCACGTAGTTCGCGAACCAGGTGAAGGTCGTGCCGGTGGCTAGGGTGCTCGTGTGCAGGCTCATCCAGAACGCGTAAGCGAGCGGTGCCACCAGGAAGGTGAGGAAGACGATACCGAACGGGGCTACGAACAGCCAGCCCCAGCGTTGGCGCTTGCGGTCCATCAGATCGATGCTGTTTCTTCGCGGCTTCCGAACCGGCAGCGGCGGGGCCGCCTTGGTGGCCGCAGGCGTGAGTGCCATGAATTCATCCTTTTTCCAAGCGAAGCCCAGATGGGCTGAGGGATGCTGTCGGCCAGCCAGTGCGACCGGCCGACAGCGGGTGCGGTGTGAGCCGCCTTACTTGGCGACCGTGAACCCCTGCTCGGCCGCGTACTTCACGAGGGTGGCCTGCAGGTCGTCGAGCGCCTGCGAACCGTCCTGTTCGCCCTGCACCATGGAGTAAAGCTCCTCGGTGAGCTGGTCGTAGGCGTAATTCTGGAACGGGCTGAACGTCGCGCCGCCGTAGCCGGCAGCCGCAGTCAGGAAGACCTCCTTGTTGATCTGCTGTCCACCGAAGAACGGGTACTCAAGGTTGACGAAGTATTCGGAGTCGAGCATCGGCGTGTAGGAGGGGAACAGTGCGCCCTTTTCGACGCCGATCTTCCACGCCTCGTCTGTGCCGAAGATCTCGATGGCTACCTGGGCGGCGAGCTCCTTGTCCGTGGCCTGGCTGGTCACGGCGAAGGTCGAACCACCCCAGTTGACCTGCACAGGGTTGGCCGTGTCCCACTGCGGCAGCGGGGCGACGCGCCAGACGGCCCCCGTGTCGGCGTCGGAGAGCCCCTGCAGATAGCCGGGTCCCCACGCCGCGGCGAGGTAGACGGCGTAGGTGCCGTCGACCAGGCTGGTGTTGTAGTCGGCGGTGAAGGCGTCGTCGGTTGTGACAAGACCCTTCTGTACGAGGTCGTTCCAGTAGTTCAGCACGTCCTTCGATCCCTGGTCGTCAACGGCGATGCCAATGTCGATCGGGCTAGTCGAGTCGTAGGTGAACGGCACAGATCCGGCCTGGGCGAAGAGAGCCTGGTTGAAGGCCCGGCCGTTGGTGGGGAAGTTGACGAGCACGCCATCGGAGCCGGCGGTCTTGAGGGCCTGCGCCGCGGTCGCGAACTCGGCCCAGGTGGTGGGAACGGGAATACCGTACTGGTCGAAAAGATCCTGTCGGTAGAGCATTCCCATCGGGCCGCCGTCGACCGGGATGGCATAGACGGCGTCGCCGCTCGACGCGTCCTTCCAGGAGCCCTCGGTGTACTTGTCCTTCATGTCGTTGGCGCCGTATTCCGTGAGGTCGACGAGGGCATCGCGGATGGTAAAACTCGAGAGCACCTCGGACTCAAGCATGATGACGTCCGGGGCGCCGGACTTCGACTCGATCGAGGTGGAGAACTTGGTGTATTCATCGTTGCCCTGGCCGGCGTTCGTCCAGCAGACCTGCACGTCGTCGTGGCTGGTGTTGAACACGTCTACGACCTCTTCGAACGCGGGGTACCAGGCCCAGACCGTGACCTGGGGTGCTTCCTTATTCACGATCTTGTTCGTGCAGGAGGCTTCCGGCTTCGACTTCGATGCGGCGCCATCGGCGGAGCATCCGGTGAGTGCGGCGGCGGCGACGGCGATGACGCCGATCGCGGCCATGAACTTGACCTTCATGTTTTTTGGTTTCCTCTCACGGTGGTGGAACACCGTTGTTCGTACTGTGATCAGCGCGCGAGGCGGCTGAGTGGTGCAGGAGTTGGTGCGGTCAATCCGAGACACCAGCGGGGGGCGCGGGCCGTTGCTGGCAAATTTACAACGTTGTAGGTAAACGTTGTAAATTTATCATTGCGAGTCCAGAGGCTTGCTGTCAAGCGAATTGCCGAGATTTCTCCGAGTACAGGCGGTCAAGCGGTGAGGGACACCGTGGACTCACGTTCAACCACGCGGAAATCGGCCAGCACCTCCCGGGGCGGGGCGGCCGGGTTCGTCTCCGCGATGCGTTCGAGCAGGATTCGCACGGCGGTCTCGGCAATCTCCTCCCGGCCGGGATCGACGGTGGAGAGGGTCGGCAGGCTGTACTGGGCCTCGTCGAGGTCGTCGAAGCCAATCGTCGAGACATCCTCCGGGATGCGCAGACCTGCCTCCTGCATCACCCGCATGGCGCCGAGGGTCAGGGTGTCGTTGAGCCCGAAGACGGCATCGAATCGCACCCCCGACGCGAGGAGGTCGCGCATCGCGGACGCGCCGTTCGATCGGTGCCACAGCGTCGTATATCCGACCAGGGCAGGGTCGAACGGGATGCCGGCAGCCTCAAGTGCCTCGCGGTAGCCCCGAAGACGCAGACCGGCCGATCCGATGATTTCCCCCTCGTGCGCGCCAATAATGGCGATGCGCCGGCGCCCCTGACTGATCAGGTGTTCGGTCGCGGCCCTCGCGGCGTCCACGTTGCGCATCGTGACGTGATCCGTCGGGCCACCGAAGATGCGCTCACCCAGCAGCACGAGCGGATAGCCCACCCGCAGGTACTCGGAGTCGTCGCTGTCCATGCCGAGGGCGCTGAAGAGCAGGCCGTCGGTCATCTGTCGGCGCGGGCTGGAGAGCAGCTCGATCTCCCGTCGGCGGTCGCCACCGGTCTGTTCGATCAGCACGGTCATGTGGTGGCGCTCGGCGGAGCGGATCACGGCGTCCGCGAGTTCCGCGAAGTAGCTGAGCGACAGCTCCGGCACGGCGAGCCCGATCACACCCGTGCGCCCGGAGCGTAAACTGCGGGCCGACAGGTTGGGCTGATAGTCGAGTTCCGCAATCGCCTCAACGACGCGCTGCTTGGTCGACGGCCGGATGTGTGGGTAGTCGTTGATGACATTGGAGACCGTCTTGATAGAGACCCCGGCGATCCTCGCAACGTCGTGCAGCGTTGCCGCCATGAGGACTCCTTAAGTGTGCGATTGACGAATGCGTCGACATCCGATCACATTTTACAACGTTGCATCTACCGCCCGCACGGTCAGGTCAGGGGTGCGGGGTCGCAGTACTCCCCCGAACCATCAGCTCGGGTTGAATGACGGGGATCAGCTCCGCGGGCTCGCCGCCCATCAGGCGAAGCACCCGCTCAACCGCCAGCCGGCCGACCTCGTTGAAGTCGAGGCGGACGGTCGTGAGGCTCGGCTGGAAGTAGCGGGCCTCGCTCATGTCGTCGAAGCCGACGACGCTCACATCGCCGGGTACCTGGACGCCCCGCTCGTAAAGCGCTTTGATCACGCCGAGGGCCATCGAGTCGTTGGCCACCAGAACCGCGGTGATAGAGGAATCATCGGCGATCTCCAAGCCTGCCCGGTAGCCGGAATCGGCCGTCCAGTCGTCGGTACGAAACTCGGGATTGACCGTGCGGTGGTGCGCAGCGAGTTCGGACAGCCACCCAGCACGCCGCGCCTCCGAGGCCATCCAGCCGGGTGGGCCTCCCACGTGCCAAACGGTTTCGTGACCCAGCCCGATCAGGTGCCGGGTTGCCAGTCGCGCGCCGAGCACATCGTCCATCGACACGGCCGTCGAGCTTGCCGGTGAGCCCTGTTCGAACCGCACGATCGCAACGTCGGGGTCCAGTGCCCGCAGCACCTCGACGGCTGCCGTCATGGGGGCGAGCACGATGATCCCATCCACCGCGTCCGCGACGAGCGTGTCCAGCGCGGCACGAATGTCGGCCGAATCGACCTGGGGAATGCTCACCAGGCTCGTGGCGTAGCCGTTGCGCCGCGCCTCCTCGGCAATCCCGAAGAGGACCAGGGCTGAACCGTGCACCGGGAGGGAGTAGGAGACCACGCCCAGGTTCATGGACCGGTTCGTGGCGAGGGCGCGTGCGGCGGAATTGCGGTTGTAGCGCAACTGCGTGATGGCCCGTTCGACCCGTTCGCGCACGTCCGGACTGACATTGTTATGTTCATTCACGACGCGAGACACAGTCTGTTGCGACACTCCGGCGAGTTTCGCCACGTCGATCATGCGCACGCTGCGGCCGCCCGGTCGAGGTTCCCTGCCCATGCGCACCCCCTCCCGAAAAGAAAATCCCCGATTCAGACATGTTAGCGCACCATGCCTGGTGTCATAAAGGCCTGAAGGGAGCGGATATCAACCCCGTCAATGGCAGACTTGTCAACCAGACAGGGCGCCCATCATCGATTGACAGCACTTGATAGTGCGCTAACATTCACTAACGCCAACAGTTATCGACAGTGAATCTCAGACGAAGTTGACGTTCTGTATCCGCGTGCCGGCAAGGGAGTCGATTCATGAGTGAGACCGCAGCACAACCAGATGCGCAGACACCAACCGGCGCCGAGTCCTACGTCATAGGTGTTGACTACGGCACCCTTTCCGGTCGGGCGGTCGTCGTGAGGGTCTCGGACGGCGCCGAACTCGGCTCGGCCGTGCTCGACTATCCCCACGCAGTCATGGACACCACCCTTGCTGCCACGGGCGCCGCACTGCCGCCGGAGTGGGCGTTGCAGGTTCCGCAGGACTACGTCGCCGTGCTGAAAAGCGCCGTGCCGGACGCCATCGCCAACGCGGGCATCGACCCCGCCCTGGTCGTGGGCATCGGCACCGACTTCACCGCCTGCAGCATGGTGCCGGTCATCGCCGACGGCACCCCGCTGAACGAACTGCCGGAGTACGCCGGGCGCCCGCACGCCTACGTCAAGCTGTGGAAGCACCACGCGGCGCAGCCCCAGGCAGACCGCATCAACACGCTCGCGGCCGAGCGTGGCGAAAGCTGGCTGCCCCGCTACGGCGGACTGATTTCCAGCGAATGGGAGTTCGCGAAGGGCCTCCAGCTGATGGAGGAGGACCCCGAGCTCTACGCCCGGATGGACCACTGGGTCGAGGCAGCAGACTGGATCGTCTGGCAGCTGACCGGCCACTATGTGCGGAACGCCTGCACCGCGGGCTACAAGGGCATCCTGCAGGACGGCGCTTACCCCGGCGAAGACTTCCTCACCGCGCTCAATCCCGGCTTCGCGCGGTTCGCCGCCGACAAGGTGGCGCATGAGATCGGGCAGCTGGGCGCATCCGCCGGCACCCTCTCCGCCGAGGCCGCGGCCTGGACCGGACTCCCGGAGGGTATCGCCGTGGCGGTCGGCAACGTCGACGCGCACGTCACCGGCCCGGCCGCCCAGGCCGTGCTGCCGGGCCAGATGGTGGCCATCATGGGCACCTCGACCTGCCACGTGATGAACTCGGACCGGCTCGCCGAGGTGCCCGGCATGTGCGGCGTCGTCGACGGCGGCATCGTCTCCGGACTCTACGGCTACGAGGCCGGGCAGTCCGGCGTGGGCGACATCTTCGCCTGGTACGTCAACAACCAAGTCCCCGCCCGCTACTTCGCCGCGGCGGAGGCGGCGGGCCTGAGCGTGCACCAGCACCTCACCGAGCTGATCAAGGACCAGCCCGTCGGCGGGCACGGGCTGATCGCCCTCGACTGGCACAGCGGCAACCGCTCAGTGCTCGTCGACCATGAACTCTCCGGCCTCGTGCTGGGCACGACCCTCACCACCCGGCCCGAGGAGATATACCGGGCCCTGCTCGAGGCCACCGCCTTCGGCGCACGCACTATCGTAGAGACCTTCAACGCGAGCGGCGTGCCGGTGACCGAGTTCATCGTGGCCGGCGGGCTACTCAAGAATGCCTTCCTGATGCAGACCTACAGCAATATTCTGCGGATGCCGATCTCAACCATCGACAGCGAGCAGGGGCCCGCGCTCGGCTCGGCCATCCACGCGGCGGTCGCCGCCGGCGCGTACCCCGATGTGCGCGCGGCCGGCCAGGCCATGGGCAAGCTCAACAAGAACGTGTACACACCCAACGACGAGTCGGCGACGGCCTACGACAAACTGTTCGCCGAGTACACGCTGCTGCACGACTACTTCGGCCGGGGCGCGAACGACGTCATGCACCGACTAAAGGCGCTGAAGCGCGATGCGGCCGCATCGCTTCACTCGGCGGCGGTGCCGGCATGAGCCGCTTCGGCCCCACCGTCGACGCCGCTGTCATTCGTGTCCGTGAGGACGTCGCCCGCCTACACGGCGAGCTCACCCGCTACGGGCTCGTGGTCTGGACCGGCGGCAACGTCTCCGGCCGGGTGCCCGGCGCCGACCTCCTGGTCATCAAGCCCAGCGGCGTCGACTACGCCGACCTCACGCCCGAGAACATGATCCTGTGCGACCTCGCGGGCGCCGTCATTCCCGGCTCCACCGGTTCCGACCGGTCGCCATCGAGCGACACCGCCGCGCACGCCTACGTCTATCGCAACATGCCGGAGGTGGGCGGAGTCGTGCACACGCACTCCACCTACGCCACCGCCTGGGCCGCACGCGGCGAAGAGATCCCGTGCGTGATCACGGCGATGGCCGACGAATTCGGCGGCCCCGTGCCCGTCGGCCGCTTCGCCATCATCGGTGACGACACCATCGGCCGCGGCATCGTCGACGCCCTCACCGGCCACCGGTCCCGCGCGGTGCTGATGCAGAACCACGGCCCGTTCACGATCGGCAAGGACGCCCGCGACGCCGTCAAGGCCGCCGTGATGGTCGAGGACGTCGCCCGCACCGTGCACCTCGCCCGCCAGGGCGGAGACCTCATCCCGATCCCGCAAGCCGCGATCGACTCCCTCTTCAACCGCTATCAGAACGTCTACGGACAAGCACCGCAAGGAGCACTGCGCTAATGCCAACACTCACCACCACCCTCGATCACTACGAAGTCTGGTTCCTCACCGGAAGCCAGAACCTCTACGGCCAGGAGACCCTGCGTCAGGTCGCCGAGCAGTCCAGGACCATCGCCGACGCGCTCGGCGCAAGCAGCGACATCCCGGTGAAAATCGTCTGGAAGCCCGTGCTCACCGACTCGGACTCGATTCGCCGCGCGGCGCTCGACGCGAACTCGGATGACCGGGTGATCGGCCTGATCGCGTGGATGCACACCTTCTCACCCGCGAAGATGTGGATCTCCGGGCTCGACGCCCTGACCAAGCCGCTGCTGCACCTGCACACCCAGGCCAACGTCGAACTGCCCTGGAGCGAGATCGACTTCGACTTCATGAACCTCAACCAGGCCGCGCACGGCGACCGTGAGTTCGGCTACATCCAGACCCGTCTCGGCGTGTCCCGCAAGACTGTCGTCGGCCACGTCTCCAACCCGGCCGTGACAAACCAGATCGGAACCTGGACCCGCGCGGCCGCCGGTTGGGCCGCGTCCCGCAGCATGAAGCTCGCCCGCTTCGGCGACAACATGCGCTACGTCGCCGTCACCGAGGGCGACAAGACCGAGGCCGAACTGCGCTTCGGGGTGCAGGTGAACACCTGGCCGGTCAACGAACTCGCCGAGGCCGTGCACGCGGCGACGGATGCCGAGATCACCGCTCTGGTCGCGGAGTACGAAGACCTCTACGACGTGGCCCCCGAATTGCGCGTGGGCGGCGAACGCCACGAGTCGCTCCGATACGGTGCCGCGATCGAGATCGGACTCAAGTCCTTCCTCGAGGCCGGCGGCTTCAGCGCCTTTACCACTAGCTTCGAAGACCTCGGCGCGCTCCGCCAGCTGCCGGGCCTCGCCGTGCAGCGGCTGATGGAACAGGGCTACGGCTTCGCCGGGGAGGGCGACTGGAAGACGGCCATCCTCGTGCGCGTGGCCAACGTGATGGGCGCCGGTCTGCCCGGCGGTGCGAGCCTGATGGAGGACTACACCTATGACCTCACCCCCGGGGACGAACTGATCCTCGGTGCCCACATGCTCGAAGTAAACCCGGCGCTCTCAACCGAGAAGCCCACACTCGAAATCCACCCGCTCGGAATCGGCGACCGCGAAGACCCCGTGCGCCTGGTCTTCAACGCCGCCCCCGGCCCTGCCGTCGTGGTCGCGATGAGTGACATGCGCGAGCGGTTCCGACTCATCGCCAACGTGGTCGAGGTCGTCGAGCCCACCGAGGCACTCCCGAAGCTCCCGGTCGGCCGCGCCGTCTGGCGCCCCGCGCCCGACTTCGCCACCTCCGCCGCCGCCTGGCTCACCGCCGGCGCCGCCCACCACACGGTCATGTCGACTGCCGTCGGCATCGAGGTCTTCCAAGACTACGCCGAGATGGCTCACACCGAACTCCTCCTGATCGACCAGTCCACGACACTGCGTGACTTCGGCCGTGAGGTGCGATGGAACCAGGCATACTACCGGCTGGCGCAAGGACTGTAGCTCCGGGGCGAACACGGGACTCCCGCCTCAGCTTGGCGGAGGTTTCGCCGGTCTTACCGTTCGAGGCCGGCGGCACGGGTACGAGGGTCGTCGGTCGATTTCGACTCGTCGCCGCGGGTAGCCGGGCGGGCCTTTACGGTCAGGCCGGCAGCGCGCATCGCGCACCTCGTCGAGCGCGGTAGCCGGCATCTGCTGGCCGGCCCCGCACTTGCTCGGCGGCGCGCTCTGAGCCTGCTTCTCTTGCAGGTCCGCCACTCGTACCGCGAGCTCCGCGCCAACGCTGCGCTCATGGTACGCCATCAGGGATGGCCTGGGTTTGGGTCGGTTCAACCTTGTACCGGTCACGGAACACGTCGACTTCGGCGGCAAGGCGCACCCACTCCTGTCGGCGGGTGCTCTCGGTCGGGATGTCTCCGAACGGACCGCGGGGCGGTCTGAAAGTCGCGCGATTGCCCGATCGCCCGGGTGCTCAAGGATCAGCAGTTTCAAATTCGCGTCGTTTCGAAAATCGATCAAATGAGGCTCGGGACTTCCTTGCTCGACGGCATTGAGGCGTCGGATTTTCTACCGTTCGCGGCCGTCATCGCGGGTACGCTGGTCATCGGAATGTGTCGTCTGGTCTCCGCGCGTGGCCTGCCGCGGCATTACGGTGAGGCCGGCGGCGCGTTGCGCTTTACGCTGCTTATTTGCCGTAATCCGGTTCGCGGCGCGCATCACGTCGAGTGCGGTGTCCGGCCTATGCCGGCCGGTTTCGCGAGCGTTCGGCGGGGTGCTCTGAGCCTGCTTCTTCTGCAGGGTAGCTACGCGCGCCGCGAGTTCGGCACCAACCGCGCGCTCACGGTACGCCGCGGGAATGGCCTCGGTCTGTGCCGGGTCCATATCGTACCGGTCGCGGAACACGTCGACTGCGGCGGACGCCCGGCCACTGCTGGCGCCTGGTTGGCGGGGGCCGTTTCGATACGTCGTTCCATTCGGCGGGAGAAGACGGGGCCGACGTCGTCGGCGGTGCCGCGTTCTCGTTCGTTCCACGAGTCCCGCAGCACACTGGCTGGGTCAAGGCCGTGGGTTTCGGCGTGGGTGTGGCTGCTCGTTCAGGCAACGTCGACTGATCGAACGCTCGGACTCGCGCAGCTGAATTCTTCAGACAGCCAGAGCCGTCCGCACGAGTTCGGAGAGTTGCTTGACTGGGACCTCGCGCCGATAGAGGAAAGCTTTCAACGCTTCGCCGTAGATGACGCTGCGCACGCGGCTGGCGCTCATGGTGTCCCACCTGAGTTCAGACCAATGCGGCTAACTGTTCCCGTACCCATGAAGACAACGTGTCAGCTTCCACCTCGCGCCCGGACAGAACAATGCCTGGCCAGGTCCGCCGTGTCGAACGGGATCGTGAGTGTGCCCGGCTCCAGCGCCAGAGGGGCATCGATCTCGATCGGCGGGGCTCACTCGCCCGGCACTTCATTGAGCCGCTCGTCGTCAGAGACGCTTAGGCTCACGGACAACACGGCCTTGCCGAGTCCGCGGGCTTCAAATGTTGCAGCGGATTCGACGGCAAGGACATTCTTCGCAAAGCTGTCGTCACCGTCAGCGATGCCGTTTTCGGTCGAGCGGCGGTCGTCAGGGCGACAGCGGGTCACACTACTCAGAGTCCCATGAATTCGCGGAAGTGAGCTGTTCTAAACCTTCAGCCACCTGAGTCCACCGCAGGGCACTCGCTCACTGCTGGCGCAGGAGAGCAAGGAATTCGTCGGCCATTGCGAGCTGATCCCGCAGCCCCTGGCGCCGCTCCTCGGCCTGTGCGATGAAGGACTCCAAGTCTGACCTCACAGCGGCAATGTCGGCGCCCTCGATGGCGCCATCCAGTGTGTCGATGGTCTTGAGGAGCGACATCATTTCTTCAAGCGAGAAGCCCAGCGGCTTCATGCGCCGGATCAGGATCAACCGGGCCAGATCTTCGTCCGTGTAGAGACGGAAGCCGCCATCAGTCCGGCCTGAGGCCCTGAGCAAACCGATTTCGTCGTAGTGGCGGATGGTTCGCAATGACAGTCCGGTGCGTTCGGCCAGTTCGCCGATATGCATAGTTGCCGTTGGCTCAGTCGGTGACATGGCGGGACCTCTCATGCGTGGACTCGAACATAACCCTAACGTTAGGGTAGAGTTGTGGTCGTCGGCTGACAATGTGTGACAGCCCACCATCCATCCTCGCCGTATCGGCGGATGATTGTGCGCACCGGGCGCACCCCTTCCCCTTCCCCTATTCTGGCCCGCCACCGCGAGCCCCGTCCCTGGAGGCCCCATGGCACTCGCTCAAAAATCCCCCTCGCCCGACCGTTACAAAGCCGAGCCATCGGTGATGACAGCACTTCGAACTCCGCGCCTCCTCACCCGAGAAGTTCTCGCCGGCCTCGTCGTCGCGATGGCGCTGATCCCGGAAGCGATCTCGTTCTCCATCATCGCTGGCGTCGACCCACGGGTTGGACTGTTTTCGTCCTTCGTGATGGCCGTATCCATTGCGTTCCTCGGCGGCCGCCCCGCGATGATCACCGCCGCAACGGGAGCCATCGCCCTAGTGATCGCCCCGGTAGCACGCGAGTACGGCATGGATTATTTCATCGCCACGGTCATCCTGGCCGGGCTCCTGCAGGTGATCCTGGGCGTGCTGGGCGTGGCCAAGCTCATGCGTTTCATCCCGCGCAGCGTCATGGTCGGATTCGTGAACTCCTTGGCCATCCTCATCTTCATCGCACAGTTGCCGCATTTGCTCGGGGTGCCGTTCATGGTGTACCCGCTGGTGGCGATCGGGATCATCATCATGGTCGTCATGCCCCGGTTCACCAAGATTATCCCCGCCCCGTTGGTCGCCATCGTGGTGCTGACCATCGCAACCGTCACCATCGCAATCAACGTGCCCACCGTCGGCGATCAGGGCGAACTGCCCAAGAGCCTCCCCGAACTCTTCATCCCAAACGTTCCCCTCAACGCAGAGACGCTCACGATCATCGCCCCCTACGCGCTGGCCATGGCCATGGTCGGCATCCTCGAGTCCCTAATGACGGCCAAACTCGTCGACGAGGTCACCGACACCCACTCCCACAAGACCCGCGAAACCTGGGGTCAAGGCGTCTCCAACATGCTCTCCGGCTTCTTCGGCGGCATGGGCGGGTGCGCCATGATCGGCCAGACCATGATCAATGTGAAGGCCTCCGGTGCCCGAACCCGCATCTCCACGTTCCTTGCCGGCGTATTCCTGCTGACACTGGTCGTCGCTCTCGGCGATGTCGTCGCCATCATCCCCATGGCCGCCCTGGTGGCCGTGATGATCATCGTCTCGGTGCTGACCTTCGACTGGCACAGCATCCGTCTGTCCACACTTCAGAGGATGCCAAAAAGCGAAACTACGGTCATGGTCGCCACAGTCGCCGTGGTCGTAATTACCCACAACCTCGCCATCGGCGTAGTCGTCGGGGTTCTCGTGGCAATGGTCGCCTTCGCCCGCCGGGTGGCGCACCTCGTAGACGTTGAACGCAGCTTGTCCAATGATGAGTCTGTCCCGACTGCGTACTACACCGTGACCGGCGCGCTCTTTTTCGCGTCAAGCAACGACCTCACCACCCAGTTCGAGTACGCAGAAGACCCGGACCGCATCGTCATCGACATGGCCGCCTCCCACATCTGGGACGCCTCCACCGTCGCAGCCCTCGACTCCATCACGAACAAATATGAACGTCTCGGCAAACGCGCCGTGATCGTGGGTATGAACGATGCCAGCACCAATATCCACGCCCGCCTCGCCGGCAACCTCGGCGGAGGTCACTGACCCCACCGGCTGAGCAGCATCCGTCGTCGACTCCCCGCCGCGGCGTGGACAAGTTCGCGGGAGGTGGAGGAGTCGGCGAGGACGTGGGCGGTGTCCGCGGTCATGCCCTGGACCCGGTGAATGGGAACGGGTCCCCCATCCGCCTCTTGCCATAGAGTGGCACTTGAGTTTTACTGGATGACATCAGCATCCGCACGAGTACCGGGAGAGCACCCATGGCCGAGTCGTCCACCCGAACCGTGGAACGAGCCCTCGACCTGCTTGCCGTGATCTGCGACGCCGACGGGCTCACGCTCTCGGAGAGCTCACGCGCCGTCGCCCTCGCACCGAGCACCGCCCTGCGCCTGCTGCGCACGCTCGAGACCCGCGGCTTCGTGCACAAGACCGACGACGGCGCCTACCTGCCGGGCAGCCGCATCATCCAGCTCGGCGCGCAGTCGCTCAGCAGCGAGTCGCTGGTCACCCTCTCCCGCCCGGCCATGGAGCGGCTCGTCGCCGAGACCGGCGAGTCCGTCTACCTCAGCGTCGAGGGCCACAACGCCACCGGGCTCTACATCGCCATCGTCGAGGGCACCCACTCGGTGCGGCACACGAGCTGGGTCGGCCGCACCGTGCCGCTCGAACGCTCCGCGGCCGGGCAGGTGCTCACCGGGCATACCCCGGAGACCGGCTACGTGGTCGTCGAACGCGGCGTCGAAACGGATGTCACGGCCCTGGCCGCGCCGATCCGTTCGGAGACCAGAACAATCGCCGCCCTGAGCCTGGTCATCCCGAGCTACCGGGTGGAGACCGCGGACATCCGTCGCTACGGCCCGCTGCTGGCCCAGGCTGCCGGGCACGTGTCCGCCGGTCTCAGCCGTGCCGTCCCCAACCTCCCTACGGACTGATCGACCCCGAATCGCCCGAACCCCCGAACCCCCTAGGAGACAGTGATGTCCGAATCCCGCCCCGTGCGCGCCGCCCGCGGCACCAAGTTGACCGCGAAGAGCTGGCAGACCGAGGGCCCGCTGCGGATGCTGATGAACAATCTCGACCCCGAGGTGGCCGAGCACCCGGAGAACCTGGTGGTCTACGGCGGCACGGGCAAGGCCGCCCGCAACTGGGAGGCCTACGACGCCATCGTTCGCACGCTCACCACGCTGGAAAAGGACGAGACGCTGCTGGTGCAGTCCGGCAAGCCGGTCGGCGTGTTCCGCACGCACGAGTGGGCGCCGCGGGTGCTGATCGCCAACTCCAACCTGGTCGGCGATTGGGCGACCTGGCCGGAGTTCCGCCGCCTCGAGGCCCTCGGCTTGACGATGTACGGCCAGATGACGGCGGGTTCGTGGATCTACATCGGCACCCAGGGCATCCTGCAGGGCACGTATGAGACCTTCGCCGCCGTGGCCGCGAAGATCGCCGCCCGTGAGGGCGGGCCTCACAAACATAGTGGCGGCACCCTGGCCGGCACGCTCACCCTCACCGGTGGGGCCGGCGGCATGGGCGGCGCGCAACCGCTGGCCGTGACCATGAACGGCGGCGCCGTGCTGATCGTCGACGTGGACGAGTCCCGGCTACTGCGCCGGGTCGAGCATGGCTATCTCGACGAACTGGCACCCACCCTCGACGACGCCATCGCCCGGGTACTCGCGGCGAAGAACGAGAAGCGCGCCCTCTCCGTGGGCGTGGTCGGCAACGCGGCGACCGTGTTCGCCGAGCTGCTGGAGCGGCGGGTGCCGATCGACATCGTCACCGACCAGACCAGCGCGCACGATCCGCTGGCCTACCTGCCGGAGGGTGTCACTGCGGAGGAGTGGCACGACTACGCGGCCGCGAAGCCCGAGGAGTTCACCGAGCGCGCCCGGGCATCCATGGCCAAACAGGTCACCGCGATGGTGGGCTTCCAGGATGCCGGTGCCGAGGTCTTCGACTACGGCAACTCGATCCGGGCGGAGGCGGAGCTCGGCGGCTGCGCGCGGGCGTTCGATTTTCCCGGGTTCGTGCCCGCATACATCCGCCCGCTGTTCGCCGAGGGCAAAGGCCCGTTCCGCTGGGTGGCGCTCTCGGGCGACCCGGCCGATATCGCGGCCACCGACCGGGCCATCGTGGAGCTGTTCCCCGAGGACGAGCACCTGCGCCGCTGGATCACGAAGGCGCAGAACACCGTGCACTTCGAGGGCTTGCCCGCACGGATCTGCTGGCTCGGCTACCAGGAACGGCACCGGGCCGGTCTGAAGTTCAACGAGATGGTGGCGTCGGGCGAGCTGAGCGCGCCGATCGTGATCGGCCGCGACCACCTCGACTCCGGCTCGGTCGCCTCGCCCTACCGGGAGACCGAGGCCATGCTGGACGGGTCGGATGCGATCGCCGACTGGCCGCTGCTGAACGCGCTGCTGAACACGGCGTCGGGGGCCACCTGGGTGTCGATCCACCACGGCGGCGGCGTCGGGATCGGCCGCAGCATCCACGCCGGCCAGGTGATCGTGGCCGACGGCACCCCCCTGGCCGCCGAGAAGATCGCCCGGGTGCTCACCAACGACCCCGGCACCGGCGTGATGCGGCACGTCGACGCCGGGTATCAGCGGGCCGCGGAGGTGGCCCGGGAGCGCGGCCTGCGCGTGCCGATGTGGGAGTCGGAGTGAGTGCGGTGTGCGCATGAGCGAGCTCGCCCACGGAATGCTCGCCGGACTTGCCGAGATCGCCGACACCGGGCGGGACTCCCGCCGCGGCGGCTACTCCCGGCACCTCTGGCAGGGTGCCGACCTCGAGCTGCGGACCTGGTTCGCCCTGCGCGCCGAGCGCCTCGGGCTCAGCGTCGAGACCGACCGTAACGGCAACGTCTGGGCCTGGTGGGGAGAGCCGGGGCCGGATGCCGTGGTCACGGGCAGCCACCTGGATTCCGTTCCCGGCGGCGGCGCCTACGACGGCCCCCTCGGCGTGGTCAGTGCGCTCGAGGCCGTGGCGCGGCTGCGGGCATCCGGGTTCACGCCGTCCCGCCCCTGCGCTGTGCTCGTCTGCGCCGAGGAGGAGGGCTCTCGATTCGGGATCGCCTGCCTGGGCTCCCGGCTGCTGACCGGCGGCATCGACGCCGACCGGGCCCGCGCGCTCATCGACGCCGACGGGATCACCCTGGCCCAGGCTGCCCGCCGCGCCGGGCTCGACCCTGCGCACCTCGGCGCCGACCGGGACGCCCTGGCCCGAATCGGCCTCTTCATCGAGCTGCACGTGGAGCAGGGCCGCGGCCTGGTCGACCTCGGCCGGCCCGTGGCGGTGGCGTCGTCGATCCTCGCGCACGGGCGCTGGCGCCTCACCGTGACCGGCCAGGGCAACCACGCCGGCGCCACCCCGATGGAAGACCGCCGCGACCCGCTCGTGGCCGCTGCCCGCGCGATCGTCGCCGTGCAGGATGCCGCCGGGGGCCACCCCGGCGCGCGCGCCACGGTCGGCCGCCTGGAGGTGGTGCCGGGCGGGACCAACGTGATCGCGTCATCCGTGCACGCCTGGCTCGACGCCCGCGCGCCCACCGACGCCGAGACCCGCGACCTGGTCGCCGCAATCGAGGCGGCCGTCGGCGAGGCCGCCCAGGTGAACGGATGCTCCGTGGCCGTCACCGAGGAGTCCTGGACCGGAACGGTGACGTTCGACCCCGAGCTCGTGGGACGATTCCGGTCGGTGCTCGGCGGTGACCCCCTCGTTCCGGCCCTGCCGACGGGCGCCGGGCACGATGCGGGCGTGCTCGCAGCGAGCGTGCCGAGCGCCATGCTCTTCGTGCGCAATCCCACCGGCGTCTCGCACTCCCCCGAGGAATTCGCCGAGGTGGGCGACTGCGTCGCCGGGATCGACGCCCTGGAGACCCTGCTGCGGAGCCTGCTGTGAGCGCGCGCGGGGTCGAGGCTGGGGCTGGGGCTAGACAGTCGAGGACACCGGTGGCCGCCTACTGGTGCGAGCTGGCGCTGGTCGACGGGGCTGCCCTGCCCGGCGTGCGGCTGGAGGTGGGCACGGACGGGCGCCTTCAGGCCGTCACACCGCGCTCCGAGCCGCGGCCCGGCGACGTGCGGCTCGGCACCGTGCTGCCGGGGCTGGCCAACGCGCACTCGCACGCCTTCCACCGGGCGTTGCGGGGCCGCACCCACGACGCCGGCGGCGACTTCTGGCAGTGGCGGGAGGCCATGTACCAGGTGGCCGCCGGCCTCGACCCCAAGCGGTACTTCCTGCTGGCACGGGCGGTGTTCGCCGAGATGCTGGCCTCCGGTTTCACGGCAGTCGGCGAGTTCCACTATCTGCATCACCGGCCGGGCGGCTCCCGCTACCCCGCCGAACACGCCATGGAACTGGCGTTGGCGGCCGCGGCACGGGAGGTGGGCATCCGTCTGGTGCTGCTCGACACGCTCTACCTCGACGGCGGGATCGGGATGCCCCTCACCCCCGCTCAGCGCGCCTTCGGCGACGGATCGGCGGCTGTCTGGCTGGCCCGGTGGCACTCGCTGCGCGCGGCGCTCGGCCGTGCTGCCACGGCCGATGACGGCGACGGCTCCCCGGCTGACAGCCAGGCCGACATCCAGGCCGACACGGATGCCCGCGTCACCCTGGGCGCGGCGATCCATTCGGTGCGGGCGGTGTCCCCGACCGCGATCCGGGAGGCGCTCGCCGGGCTGCCCGATGCCGTTCCACTGCACATCCACCTGTCGGAGCAGCCTCAGGAGAACGCGGACTGCCGGGCCGCCTACGGCCGGACCCCAACCGAGGTGCTGGCCGGGATCGGGGCGCTCGCTCCGCGGCTGAGCGTCGTGCACGCCACGCACCTCACCGACGAGGATGTGGCGCTGATCGGGACATCCGGGGCCTCGGTTGTGATCTGCCCGACCACGGAAGCCGACCTCGGCGACGGGATCGGGCCGGCCCTGGCGTTGCAGCGGGCCGGCGCGCGGATAGCCCTCGGCTCGGACCAGAACGCCGTCATCGACCCGCTGCTCGAGATGCGCGGCCTGGAGGCCGGCGAGCGCCTGGCATCGGGCCGGCGCGGCCGGTTCACGCCCGCCGAACTGCTCGTGGCCGCTTCGGACCACGGCTATGCCGCGCTCGGACTCGGGCGGCAGCGCCTCATCCCCGGTGACCTGTGCGACCTCGTGGAGGTGGCGAGCGACAGCATCCGCACAGCCGGATCGTTGCCGGAGCAGCTGCCGCTGACCGCGACGGCCGCCGACGTGCGCCGGGTGATCGTGGGCGGACGCGTCGTCGCCGACTCCGGGGTGCTGGTGGGTGGCGCGGGCGGGCCTGGCGGGCGCCCGTCGAGCACGCTGCAACCCGGGCTGCGACCCGAGCTGCGACCCGAGATCCTGCTGCGCGACGCCCTCGCCGCGATCGACGGCACCGCCGCCCTCGCGTCAGAAGAACGACCATGACCCCCGAACCGACCGAGCTGATCACCGGTATCCGGGAACTGACCACGCAGGCGGACGGCGCCCCGCGCCTCGCCGACGCCGCCCTCGTGATCGAGGGCGGTCGCATCGCGTGGATCGGCCCGGCGTCCGCGGCACCGGCGGCCGATGTCCGCACGGATGCCGGCGGCCGGGCCGCTCTGCCCGGCTGGGTCGACAGCCACACCCACCTGGTGTTCGCGGGCGACCGGGCCGCGGAATTCGAGGCCCGGATGGGCGGGCAGCCCTACGCGGCGGGGGGAATCCTGACCACCGTGGCTGCCACTCGCGCCGCAACCGAGGCGCAGCTCACGGCCGCGGCGGCCCGGCTGCGGCGAGAGGCGGAGGCGCAGGGCACCACGTTCCTCGAGAGCAAGACCGGCTACGGCCTCGACCTGGCGAGCGAGGCGCGGTCGGCTCGGGTGGCGGCATCCGTCGCCGATGTCGTCACATTCCTCGGCGCGCATATCGTGCCGCCGGGCATCGACCGGCGCGACTACCTGGACCTGGTCACCGGGCCGATGCTCGCCTTGGTGGCTCCGCACGCACAGTTCGTCGACGTGTTCTGCGAGGTCGGGGCGTTCGATGTGGCGGAGAGCCGGGAGGTGCTGCTGGCCGGCCGCGCCGCCGGCCTCGGCCTGCGTCTGCACGGCAACCAGCTGGGATTCAGCGGCGGGGTGCGCCTCGCGGTGGAGCTCGGCGCGGCGAGCGTCGACCACTGCAACCACCTCGAGCCGGCGGACCTCGACGCCCTCGCCGCTTCAGCGACCGTGGCCACCCTACTGCCCGCCTGCGACCTCTCCACGCGGCAGCCGTTCCCGCCGGCCCGGCGGCTGCTCGACGCCGGCGCGAGCATCGCCCTGGCCACCAACTGCAATCCGGGCAGCTCCTACACGACGTCGATGGCGTTCTGCGTGGCCACCGCGGTGCTGCAAATGGGTCTGACGATCGAGGAGGCGGTGTGGGCGGCGACCCGCGGCGGAGCCCGGGCTCTCGGCCGCGACACGGGAACGGACGCGGTCGGAGCCCTGCGCGTGGGCGGGCGGGCCGACCTGCAGGTGCTTGACGCGCCATCCGTCGCTCATCTCGCCTACCGCCCCGGCGTGCCGCTGACCTGGGCGGTCTGGCGGCAGGGTGTGCGGGCCGGCCGCCGCGGCCCATCACCGCTCCCGGCCTGACCGAGGGATTCCCGCCTCGCACCCTCACTGTCCCCTCTCCCGCGCCGTCCCCCTCCAACCCACCCCGCCCCGTCGTGCATGACTCCTGCACATTGCTCAATCACTCATCGGGCACCCCCCGGAATTCCGCGGATGTCCGCGCATGTCCGGCGCCGGTCTCGAGAAATCGCGGGAGTTATGCACGCGAGGCACCGAAGACCACCTCCCGGGCCAGGACACTCCGTCGCCGGACAGCCAGCCGACGTCCAGGCAGGTCGCCGGCCGGGCAGGAGCCCGCCCGCCCGTGGCCAACTCAGGAGAATCGCCGGCTTCGTCACCGCGCCCTCTGCAATTCCGCGGCACCGCGACCCGATGAGCAGCCGACTCGCCGGATCTCCTGAGTTAGCCACACGCCGGAGGAGCCGAAGCAGCGGCGCGGCCCGGGTGGCGTCCCCGAACGGCTTTATAATGACCGGCATGGACGTTTATACCTGGCTCAACCTGGCGCTCGTGCTGCTGTTCGTGCTCAT
Organism: Cryobacterium sp. M25; assembly: GCF_002929635.1. Taxonomy (NCBI): domain Bacteria; kingdom Bacillati; phylum Actinomycetota; class Actinomycetes; order Micrococcales; family Microbacteriaceae; genus Cryobacterium; species Cryobacterium sp. M25. The sequence goes on from NZ_PJJU01000036.1 coordinate 31,645, forward strand.
CGGCGGCGTGTTCGCAGCGACCGAATTGGCGTTGGTGTCCCTGCGCGAGAGCCAGCTGCACGCGCTGGAACGCGAAAGCACCCGTGGCAAAACGGTCGCCCACCTGGCCCGGGACCCGAACCGGTTTCTGGCGGCCGTGCAGATCGGCGTCACCGTCGCCGGGTTCCTGTCCGCCGCCTACGGTGCCTCCACGCTGGCGCCCGACCTCGCCCCGCTGCTGGTGGGACTCGGGCTGTCGAAAGGGGCCGCGGACACGCTTGCCCTGGTCGGTCTGACGCTCCTCGTCGCCTACCTCTCCCTGGTGTTGGGGGAACTCGTGCCGAAGCGATTCGCGCTGCAGAAGGCCAGCAGCTTCGCGCTCGCGCTCGCGCCGCCGCTCCAGGTCTTCGCGACCCTGATGCGCCCCGTGATCTGGCTGCTGTCCGTCTCGACGAACGCCGTTGTGCGGCTCCTGGGCGGAGACCCGCACGCCCGGAGCGAGCTCGTGTCTGATGAGGAGTTGCGCGACCTCGTCGACGCACACGAGGGCCTCGAGGTCGAGGAACGGCACATCCTGAGTGAAGTGCTCGACGCCACCAACCGGCTGGTCAAGGAGGTGATGCGCCATCGCGGAGACGTCGACTTCCTGGTCGGCACGCAGACGATCCCCGCCGCCCTGGAGGAGATCCGGTCGCTGCCGCACTCGCGCTACCCGGTGATCGGCCGCTCAATCGACGAGGTACTGGGCTTCGTACACGTGCGCGATCTCCTGGACCCCGACGCCCACCCCGGCGCGACGACCGTAGCCGAGGTGGTGCGGGCCATCGTCTTCCTTCCCGGTACCAATCGCATCCTGCCGGCCATGACCCAGCTGCGCCGTGCCGGCGTGCACATCGCGATCGTCGTCGACGAATACGGCGGCACCGACGGTATCGTGACTCTCGAGGATCTCGTTGAGGAGCTCGTGGGTGAGATCCACGACGAGTACGACCTGCCTGTGCCCGAGGGACACTCCGACGAGAACGGCCAGGCCCGGCTGGCGGATGGCGGCCTGAATATCGAAGACTTCACGGATGCCACAGGAGTCGAACTCGAGGACGGCCCCTACGAGACCGCGGCCGGCTTCGTGACGTACCGGCTCGGACGCATGCCCCAGGTGGGCGACACCGTCTCGGCCGGGGACTACCAGTTGCGGGTCGCCGCTCTCGACGGGCTGCGCGTCAGCGTCATCGAGGTCGGTGCCGGCTGAGCGAGGACTCCGCGTAACCACTGCGCCTGGCCACACCGCCTGATCACTCCACGGGGCCGCTTCCCTTCAGGAGAGAGCGGCGCGCCGGCTTTCCAGCCGCAGTTCGAGTTCGCTCATCACCAGAGCGGCAATGTCGGTGAGGGTGCGGAGCTCGGGCGCGGTGATGGCGCGCGGTCGGAAGTCGATAACGCACAGGGTGCCGAGGTTGTAACCGTTCCGGGTCGTCAGGGGTACTCCGGCATAAAACTGCAGGCCGAATTCCTCGGCCACGAGTGGGTTTGCGAGCGAGCGCGGGTCGGTGCGGGCATCCTCTACCACCCAGGGTCCCTCGGACATGATGGCCGAGGCACAGAGGCCCGGATCGCGGGGGATCTCCTCGAGGTCGAGGCCGTGATGCGATTTGATCCAGATACGGTCGGTGTCGACGATACTGACGATCGCGATCGGCATATCGTACAACCGGGGGGGGGCGAGCGCGGCAATCCGGTCGAAGGCGCCGTCGGCGGGAGTGTCGAGAATGTCGAGGCGCGCGACCTCGTGCAGCCGTACGGATTCGTCGCTGACGAGGTGGTGATCCACGGCACTACGATGGCGGCCGGTTTCCGCGATAACAGCCTGGTGCAGAGCGAGCACCACCTCCGCGGTCGGCGGGCGCTGCCCCGGCTTGCGGGGCATCATGGTCGACAGAAGGTGCCGCCACTCCGGGGCGAGCTCCTCCGGGATGGCAGGGTCGCGCTGGAGTCTGGCCAGGGCCGACGGGATCGGCTCCCCGGGGAACGCCGTCTCACCGGTGAAGCATTCCAGGAGCACGAGCCCCAACGCATAGATGTCGCTCGCCGGGCCGAGGTTCTCTCCCCGGGCCTGCTCCGGACTGAGATAGGTGGCCGTGCCCGTCGTCATCCCCTGGGTGGTCACCCGCGCGTTGTCCGGGAACAGGGCGATGCCGAAATCGGTCAGCCGCGCGCGCTCGGGAATCCGAGCTGTATTCCGCGAGGAGGATGTTCGCCGGTTTGATATCACGGTGGATGATGCCGCGCCCGTGGATGTAGTCGAGCCCCTCCGCCAGGTCGTAACCGATCTGGGCGATGTGCCGCGTCGACATCGGATCCCGGTCGAGTCGCTGACGCAGGTTGACGCCGTCCACGAGCTCCATCACAAGGAAGATCTGCGGGTGGTCCGCCTCGGTCCGGTCCACACCGACGTCGAACAGGGTGACAATGCTGTGGTGGTTCAGGCTTGCCAGCACTTTGATCTCGGCTTGCTGGCGCTGAATATTGGGCACGTCGGTGGCGCGAAGTTCGAGATCTTGATCGCCACGTCCCGACCCAGACGCTCGTCGGTGGCCCGGTAGACCGAGGCCATTCCGCCGCGGCCGATCAGGTCCTTAACCCGGTAGCGTGCGTTCAGGAACTTCGGAAATTGCGTGGTCATCGGACCCCCCCTTTTTTTGGGAATGAGTCTAGGTCAGCTTCGCGGGGGATGTTTCCCATCTTTGGCCCGCGCCCGTGTCCCTGGGCGACAACGCCCAGGCAGTGTGAAACTGGGGCTATGACGGTGATGCGGGGTCGAGGGTGGTCAATGGCAGTTGGACTGGGGTGCGCGGCGGCGTTGGTGCTGGCCGGATGCGCGGGGCCGGGTTCCCCCCCCGACCGGCGGTGTCTCGCCGCCCGGTTCGACCCCGACGGCAACTTCGACCCCGACGGCAACTTCGACCCCGACCTCCCCAGCCACGCAGTCCTCGACGCCCGCTCCCGCCGATTCGGCCTCCGCCGGCACCTGCGGTCCGAACCAACTGGCGCTGTCGCTGCAGTCGCGGCCTCAGGACAGCGGCATGGGCAACTTCTACTGGGACCTGCGCCTCACGAACACCGGCCCGGCGGCGTGCACGGTCGAGGGCTACCCGGTGACGACTCTGGTCGGCGCGGCCCCGAATGTGCCGGTCGGGTCCGTTTCCGACACCGAGCCGGGACGCTGGTACCCGGTGGCGGTCCTCGCGTTGGCGCCCGGGACATCCGCGTACAGCCTGCTGCACCTCGGCCAAGCCGGCGCGTACGGCTGTCCCCTCGTGCCGGTCGGCGCCCTCGACGTGACGCTGCCCGGCTGGGACACCGCGAGCCGGGTGGCCACGCCGAACCCGATCGAGGGCTGTGACGACGACAGCACCGTGCTCGTGCGCACCGGCCCGCTGGCCCCGGCCCCGGTCAGCTTCTAGAGCCGGGCCGGCTTCGGCCGCACGGTGGCCAACTCAGGAGATCCGGGCCAGGCCGCGGCATCCGTTGCCTGATTCCGGGGGCAGGGGCTGCAGCCGACACCGGTTTTCCTGAGTTAGCCGCAGCGTTGCGTGCATAACCCCGGCGGATGCGCGGAAACATGCGGCCGTTCGCCGCGCGGCTCACACTGTGCAGAAGTCAGGCACGGGACACGTCGGAGATGGCGCCGGCGGATGCGCGCAGCTCGCGCCGCTCGGCCCGGCGCTCCCGGCCGCCCTCGACCAGGAAGTACAGCACGGGCAGCACCACCAGGGTCAGCACGGTCGAGGAGACCAGCCCGCCGATGACAACGAGGGCCAGCGGCTGCGAGATGAAACCGCCCGTTCCGGTGAGGCCGACCGCCATCGGCAGCAGCGCGAATATCGTGGCGAGCGCGGTCATCAGGATCGGGCGCAGACGACGGGAAGCACCGTTGACCAGCGCCTCCCGCACCGACTGCCCGCGACGCCGGTACTGGTTGACCAGGTCGATCAGCACGATGGCGTTGGTCACGACGATGCCGATCAGCATCAGCACGCCGATCAGCGAGGGCACACCCAGCGGGATGCCGGTGATCACCTGCAGGGCGATCGCGCCGGTCGCCGCGAACGGCACCGACACCAGCAGCAGCAGTGGCTGCAGCAGCGACCGGAAGGTCGCCACCATCACGATATAGACGATCAGGATGGCGATCAGCAGCGCGAGCCCGAGCTGCGCGAACGCCTCGGTCTGGTCGGCGGTGACCCCGCCGAGCGTCGCCGTCGCGCCCTCCGGCAAAGCGGTGTCGGCCAGGGCTGCCGTCATCTGCGCGTTGGCCGCACCCAGGTCGTCGATGCTGGGGGTGGCGGACACGGTCGCCGTGCGCAGCCCCTTCGTCGTGGTGAGGGTGGACGGACCCTCGACCTGCTCGACCGTGGCCAGGGTGTCCAGGGCAACCGGTCCGGCCAGGGTCGGGATACTCAGGGCCGCGAGCTCGGCCGTCGTCGTCGGCGGCGCCTCGGACTGCAGGTAGACCGACAGGGTCGTCTCGTCGATCACGATGGATCCGATCACGCTCGGCTGCATGGCCTGCGACACCAGCGCGCCCAGGGCGAGCTCGCTCAGGCCCACGGCACCCGCGGCATCCCGGTCGACGGTCACCGCGATGTAGGGGCGTGAGGCCGCCAGATTGCTTGAGCTCTCCTTGATCGCGTCGAGGTCCTCCACGGAGGCGAGCACCGCGTCGGTGGCCCTCTGCAGGTCGGCGTTCGTGGCCGCGGTCACATCCACGGCGATATCGGATGTCCCGCCGAACCCTCCGCCGGACGAGACCGAGAATTCTCCGCTTCCGTTCAGGGCCGTGAGCTGGTCTCGCACGACATCCTGAACCTCGTCGGGGTTGGCCTCCCCGTCGGTGGTGATCGAGTAGGTCACGGTGTTTGACGACACGCCGCCGCCGAATGCGGCCAGGGCGTTGCCGCCACCGATGGAGACCTGCACGATTTCGACGCCGTCGGTGCCGCGAAGGGACTTCTCGGCGGCCGTGGAGGCGTCGTCCTGAGCTGCGAGGCTGGTGCCCACCGGCAGTGTCTGGGTGACTTGGAAGGTGGTCTGCCCGGTCGAGCCGAGGAAGTTGATCTTCATATAGGGAACCAGGGCCACCGTGCCGCCCAGAACGAGCACCGCGACCAGGAGTGTCGCGACGGCGTGGTTCAGGGGCCAGCGGATGACCGGGAGGTAGCCGGTCTGAAGGCGGCTCGGGCGCTCCTCGGGCGGGGCGTCCGCGCTGCCGTTGTGGCGGGTGCGGCGCGAGGTGGTGGGCTCGACGCTGACGGTGGGCGAGCCTATCGAGATCGGCGAGCCTGTCGAGACCTCCGCAGTAAGGGCCAGGGGGGTTTCGACGAGCTCAACCACCGGGGCGGGCGCGACCGCCCTGGCCGGCCGCAGGAACCAGTATGCGAGCACGGGCACGATGGTCAGAGACACCAGCAGCGACGCGAGCAGGGCGATCGAGACGGTCAGCGCGAACGGCCGGAACAGTTCCCCGGTCGAGCCGCCGACGAACGCGATCGGCAGGAACACGGTGACGGTGGTGATGGTGGATGCCGTGATCGCCCCGGCCACCTCGCGCACCGCGCGCACGATGGTCGCGGCGCGGTCGGCGCCCTCGACCAGGTTGCGGGTGATGTTCTCGATCACCACGATGGAGTCGTCTACGACGCGCCCGATCGCGATGGTGAGGGCGCCGAGGGTGAGGATGTTCAGCGAATAGCCCACGCCCTGCAGACCGATGAAGGTGATCAGCACCGAGGTCGGGATCGAGATGGCCGTGACCAGGGTCGCCCGCACCGAGAGCAGGAACACGAGGATCACGAGAACGGCGAAGATCAGTCCGAGCAGGCCCTCTTCGGTGAGCGCGTCGATCGATTCCTGGATGAACGGCGCCTGGTCGAAGACGACCGTGAAGGTCGCGCCGGGGACCGCCGCCTCCAGCCGGGGCAGGATCGCGCGCACGGCCTCGGACACGTCGACCGTGTTCGCTGCGGGCACCTTGGTGACCGCGATGGTCAGGGCCGGCTGGCCGTCGACACGGGAGATGCTCGCGACCGGGTTCTCGGCGAGGGCGACGTTGGCGACGTCGCCGATGGTGGTCAGGCCCGCGCCGGGCACCGGGGCGAGGATCGGAAGCGCCGCGATGTCCTCGGCCTCGCCGAGCTTCGAGCCGGTCTGCACCGAGAGGGTGGTGTCGTCTTCGGTCAGCGAACCGGCCGGGATCAGCGACCCGTTCTGCTCCAACGCACTGCGGATGCCCTGGCTGGTCAGGCCGCGTTCGGCCAGCTTCGCGGCATCCGGCGTGATGGTCACGCGGCGGCCGACGTCGCCGACCAGGGCTGCCTCGCGCACGCCCTGCACATCACGGATGTCGCCGAGTACGCTGCGCTTGAGGTCGTCGGCGAGGGTGTCGCGGTCGCCGCCGGACACGGCGAGGGAGAGCACCGGGAAGTCGTCGATGCTGCCGGAGAGCACCTGCGGGTCGAGGTTCTCAGGCACGGTCGACTTGATGCGGTTGATGGCCTGGCTGATGCGCGATTCGGCCTTGACCAGGTCGGTGCCGTAGGTGAACGTGGCGCTGACCAGCGACGCGTTGGTGCTGCTGGTCGTCGAGGTGGATTCGAGCCCGGGGATGCCCTGGATCGCCGTCTCGATCGGCGTCGACACGTCGTCGTTGACGACCTCGGGCGAGGCGCCCGGGTAGCTCGTCGAGACCACCAGTTGCGGCAGCTGCAGGGAAGGGATCAGCTCCTGCTTGAGGCTGGTCAGGGCGAGGCTGCCGAAAACGGCGACGACGATGGTGATCAGCGCGATCAGCGCCCGGTTCTTCATGCTCAAGACAGCGAGAAAATGCACCCGTTCAGTATCTCATTGCAGGGTGTGCAGACTTCCCTGCCCGGGGCATCCGTCGGGCCGAGGCAGGCGGAGGGGCGTACCCTCGGCCGCAAGACGCACCATCAACCCGAACGACAAGGAGCAATTATGTCTGTGGCACGCGTAACAACACTCAGCATCCGGTCCGACAGATCCTTCGAGGATGCCGTCGCCGTCGGCATCGCCCGGGCGAGCAAGACCCTGCGCGGGGTCTCCGGCGCCTGGGTCAAGGAACAGAAGGTGGAGGTGACAGACGGCGAGATCACCTCGTACGACGTCGTGATCGAAGTCACCTTCGTTCTCGACGACTAGACACGGTCCGCGCACGAGCGACCGGCCCGACAGGTCGCCGGCGGCGCGGAAGGCGGCATCCGCGACGCCGGGCCGGGTCGGCCTGGCAACTTGATAACGGGCCGATAGTGCAATTGGATGGACTTCCATGACCCGTCGCCTCGCCCAGCTCCTCATCGGCCTCTTCCTCTACGGCTTGGGGATCGCGCTGATTGTGCGCGGCGAGATCGGCGTGGCCCCGTGGGACGTACTCACCCAGGGCATCTCCGGCCGCACCGGCCTCGGTTTTGGGTTGGTCACCATCCTGATCAGCGGCGTCGTGCTGCTGCTCTGGATCCCACTGCGCCAGAAGCCGGGCGTGGGCACCGTGCTGAACGCCCTGCTCGTCGGGCCGGCGGCGGATGTCGGCCTCTGGCTGATCCCGACGGGGCAGGATTTGTGGGTGCGCATCCTGCTGTTCGCGGCCGGGCTTCTGGTGCTGGCGATCGCCACCGGCCTCTATATCGGCGCGCATTTCGGCCCCGGCCCGCGCGACGGGCTGATGACGGGCCTGCACCAGCGCACCGGCTGGCGCATCTGGATCGTGCGCACGGGCATCGAGGTGACCGTGCTCAGCATCGGCTGGGCGCTCGGCGGCAACGTGGGCATCGGCACGGTGCTCTTCGCCGTGCTCGTCGGCCCGCTCTGCCACTGGACGATCCCGTTCTTCGCGATCACCCTGCCCCAGAACGACGACGCCCGGCTCGAGGAGACCCTCGAGGGTTCCGTGCTGCCCTCCGAGCCCTCGATCGACAGCCCCGCGAACTGACTCCGGCGCTGAATCGGGCTTCCACCCGCCAATACATTGTTGAACAATCTGCGGAAGTGGTGCATCCTTAACCAAACTTCCACGGACGGAGACCCGGATGTCCAGCATCGATTCAGACAGCGTCGATCTAAACAGTGATGTCGGGGAATCCTTCGGCAACTGGTCCTTCGGCGACGACGCCGCGATCATCTCCTCCGTCTCCAGCGTGAACGTGGCCTGCGCCTTCCACGCCGGGGATCCGAGCACGATCCGCGCCACCTGCACGGCCGCCGCCGCAGCCGGCGTGACGGTCGGCGCGCACCCGGGCTACCGGGACCTGGCCGGCTTCGGCCGCCGGTTCATCGACATGGAGCCCGGCCACCTCACCGACGAGGTGATCTACCAGATCGGCGCGCTGCAGGCCCTGGCCGCGGTCGCCGGAACCCGGGTCAGCTACGTCAAACCGCACGGCGCCCTCTACAACACCATCGCGCACGACGAGGTGCAGGCGCAGGCCGTCGTCGACGCGATCCGCGCCGTCGACCCGAGCCTGCCCGTGATGGTGCTGCCCGATTCCGAGATCCAGCGCCTCGCCGACCGGGCCGGACTGCGCACGGTCGTGGAGGCCTTCGCCGACCGCGCCTACAACTCCGACGGCTCCTTGGTCTCGCGGTCCCGGCCCGGCGCCGTGCTGCTGCACCCCGACGCTGTCACCGAGCAGGCGCTCCGCCTGGCCGGCGACCGCCAGGTGCGCACGGTCGACGGCAGCCTCCTCACGGTGACGGCCGAGAGCATCTGCCTGCACGGCGACACCCCCGGCGCGGTCGCGCTGGCCGGTGCGGTGCGCTCCGCGCTGCAGGATGCCGGCATCCCGATCCGAAGCTTCGTCTAGCCCCGTGTCCGGTCCCGTTCGCATCATCCGAGCCGTCGGCGACCGCGCCGTGCTGGTCGGACTGCCCACCCTGACCGACGTGCTCGACCTGCAGGCACACCTGCAGCGGCATCCGTTGGCCGGGCAGCTCGACGTGCTCGCCGCCGCGGAAACCGTGCTGATCACCGGCGTCTCCGCCTCCGCCGCACGGGGATTCGCCGACGCACTGCGGCAGCTGCAGGTGCTGCCGGCCGCCCCCGCAAACGCCGCGCTCGTGCAGATCGACACCGTCTACGACGGGGAAGACCTCGCCGACGTCGCCGCGCACACTGGCCTCAGCATCGAGGGCGTCATCGCCGCGCACACCGGCCAGGACTGGACCGCCGCGTTCGGCGGCTTCGCCCCCGGCTTCCTCTACCTCACCGGCGCGAGCGCCGTGCTGACCGTGCCCCGGCGCAGCTCGCCGCGCAGCTCGGTGCCCACCGGCTCCGTGGCCGTGGCCGGCGACTACTCCGCCGTCTACCCCCGCGCCTCCCCCGGCGGCTGGCAGCTGCTCGGCCGCACGGACGCCCGGCTCTGGGACCTGAAGCGTTCGCAGCCGGCCCTGATCCGCCCGGGTGACCGGGTGCGGTTCCGCGCGGTGCGCGAGCAGGTCGCCGCCGCGGGGGTCCTCGTACCGGAGACCGCAGTCGCGGTTGGGACTCCGGCAGCGGCGGCCACTCCCGATGTCGCGGCAACCGCGGCCCCCACCCCCGCCACCGGCATCCGCGTGCTCTCCCCCGGCGCGCAGACGACCGTGCAGGACCTCGGCCGCCCCGGCTACGCCGACCAGGGCGTGACCGCGTCCGGCGCACTCGACCGTGGCGCCCTGCGGCGCGCCAACCGGGTCGTTGGAAATCCGGCCACGGCCGCCGTGCTCGAGAACGCCCTCGGCGGCCTGTCCCTGACCGCGCTGGCAGACCAGGTGCTCGCCGTCACCGGTGCCGTTCTGCCGCTCACGGTGACGGATGCCGTCGGCCGCCACCGCGAGCTGCCGATGGATTCCGCCGTCTCCCTCCTCGCCGGGCAGACCCTGTCGCTCGGAGCCCCCCGCTCGGGCGTGCGCAGCTACCTGGCCTTCCGCGGCGGAATCGACGTGGACCCGGTGCTCGGCAGCCGGTCCACCGACACCCTCAGCGGCATCGGTCCGGCCCCGCTGACCTCGGGCACCGTGCTCCGGATGCTGCCGCCCGCCCCCGGCAGCGCCGTGCACCACCCCGAGACCCCGCCGCCGGCCCCGGCCGAGGTCACCGTGCTGCGCTTCGTGCCGGGACCCCGCGCGGACTGGTTCGAGCCGGCATCCGTCGACCGGTTCGGCGACGCGGAGTGGACCGTCACCCATCAGTCGAACCGGATCGGCCTGCGGCTGGCCGGTGAGCCGCTCGCCCGGTCGCGGCCGGGCGAGCTGGCCAGCGAGGGTACGGCCCGCGGGGCCATCCAGGTCCCGCCGTCGGGCCTGCCGGTTTTGTTCCTCGCGGACCACCCGGTCACCGGCGGCTACCCCGTGATCGGCGTCGTGCTCGCCGAGGACCTCGACCTCGCGGCGCAGCTGCCGACGGGTGCGCGCATCCGTTTCACGCCCGTACCTGCCGAGCCCCTTCCAGCCGAGCCCGTCCCCGCCTCCCCCTGATGCCCACCCTCACGCGCTACGCGGGTGCTGCGCCGCTGCGCTGCCGGCACGCCACGCGCTGAGCGGCGNGCGGGTGCTGCGCCGCTGCGCTGCCGGCACGCCACGCGCTGAGCGGCGCAGCCCCCGCGCGTGCCCCAAACACCCCCCGAACACACGCCCCGAATGAGAGCTGAACCATGCAGAAAGTTCTGATCGCCAACCGCGGCGAGATCGCCGTGCGCATCGCTCGCGCCTGCGACGACGCCGGCCTCGACTCCGTGGCCGTCTACGCGGACGTCGACGCCGACGGCATGCACGTCTCGGCCGCCACGGAGGCCTGGGCACTCGGCGGCGACAGCCCGACCGACAGCTACCTCAACGTGGCCAAGCTGCTGCGCATCGCCCAGGACTCCGGCGCCGACGCCGTGCACCCGGGCTACGGCTTCCTCTCGGAGAACGCCGACTTTGCTCAGGACGTGATCGACGCGGGACTGCTCTGGATCGGTCCGACGCCCGCCGCGATCCGGGTGCTGGGCAACAAAGTCTCCGCCCGTGAGATCGCCATCCGGGTGGGAGCTCCCCTGGTCGCCGGGTCCGAGGGCACCGTGGAGACCGCCGCCGAGGTGCGCGCCTTCGCCATGGAGCACGGCCTGCCGGTGGCCATCAAGGCGGCGTTCGGCGGCGGCGGCCGTGGCCTCAAGGTCGTCTGGGACATGGATGCGATCGAGGAGTCCTTCGATTCGGCCGTGCGCGAGTCGACGGCCGCCTTCGGCCGCGGCGAGTGCTTCGTCGAGAGGTTCCTGCACAAGCCCCGCCACGTGGAGGCGCAGATCCTCGCCGACACCCACGGCAACGTGATCGTCGTGGGCACCCGCGACTGCTCGCTGCAGCGCCGCAACCAGAAGCTCGTCGAAGAGGCGCCCGCGCCGTTCCTCACCCCTGCGCAGAAAAACCAGATCTATTCCTCGGCCAAGGCCATCTGCCGGGCCGCCGGCTACACCGGCGCGGGCACCGTGGAGTACCTGCTCGCGCAGGACGGCACCATCTCGTTCCTCGAGGTGAACACCCGGCTGCAGGTCGAGCATCCGATCACCGAGGAGACCAGCGGCATCGACCTGGTACTGGCGCAGCTGCAGATCGCATCCGGCGGGCCCGTTCCCATCTTCACCGACCCCGAACCGCGCGGGCACTCGTTCGAGTTCCGCATCAACGCCGAAGACGTGGGGCGCGGGTTCCTGCCGTGCCCCGGGACCGTGGCGACCTTTACCGTGCCGACCGGGCCGGGCATCCGGGTCGATTCCGGGGTCAGGGCAGGCGGCATCGTACCGGACCGGTTCGACTCCCTGCTCGCCAAGCTGATCGTCACCGGCGCCGACCGGCAGCAGGCCCTGCGCCGCGCCCGCCGAGCCCTTGCCGAGTTCGAGATCACCGGCCTGCCCACCGTTCTGCCGTTCCACCGTGCCGTGGTCACTTCGACGGCATTCACCGCGCCCGACCACCTCGGCGTGCACACCGGCTGGATCCAGGCCGACTTCGCCGAAGAACTGCCCAGCGACCCCCAGTTCAATCCCGTGCCGCCGGAGGCCGCCCGCCACACCATCAGCATCGAGGTCGACGGGCGACGGATGGCGCTCGGCCTGCCTGCCGCCCTGCTCAACAGTCTCCTTCGCGGGCTGGGCGGCGCGGCCGGTGCGGGCGCTGTCACCGCTGCCGACGGCCTTCCCACCGGGGGCCACTCGGCCCCCGCCGCAGACCCGGACACCCTCCGGGCCAGCATGGGCGGCTCGGTCGTGAAGTGGATGGCCCCATCCGGTGCGCTCGTGGCCGCAGGCGACCCGGTGCTCGTACTCGAGGCCATGAAGATGGAGTCGATCGTGGTGGCGCACCGCAGCGGAACCCTGCGGGACCAGCTGGTTCAGCCCGGCGACACGGTGGCGGTGGACAGCGCGGTCGCCTCGATCGGGGACTGAGCGTATCCGTCGTCCGGTTCCGGCTGCCCGCCGGAACCGCCGGAACACCCCGCCCGTCCTCGGGCCGCCGCTCCGACCGGGCGGTATCGTGGGCACCATGACCCTCGCCGAGACCCTCGCCGACCTGCGTCACCGCACCGCGTCGGCGCGTCACGCCGAGACCGGCCAGTGGGTGTCGGGGGTGCTACGCGAGCGGATCGCGGCCGGCCACCTGCCGCCCGGCACGAAGCTCCCCGAGGAGCCGCTCTGCGACGCGCTCGGCGTCTCGCGCAACACGCTCCGCGAGGCCTTCGCGACGCTCAGCGCCGAACGGGTGGTCACCCGCGTCCCGAACAAGGGCGTCTTCGTCGCCCGGCCCAACGCAGACGACATTCGGGAGATCTACCGGGTGCGGCGCTACCTCGAGCCGGGTGCCCTGGCATTCACACCGGCCGAGGAGCTCACCCCGGCGAGGCTGGACGAACTGCGCCAGGCCGTCGCGAGCGCGCGGAAGGCCCGCGAGGCCGGATCGGTCCCGGGCATGGCCGGTGCCAACCAGGAGTTCCACGCCGGCGTCGTGGCCCTGGCCGGCAGCGACCGCCTCGATTTGCTGATGGCGCAGGTGCTCGCCGAGATGCGCCTGGTCTTCCATTCGATGGGCGAGGAGGCCACCTTCCACGCGCCCTACGTCGACGACAACGCCCGCATCGTCGAGCTGCTGGCGGCCGGCCGGTCGACGGATGCCGCGGCCCTGCTCACCGGCTACCTGCAGCGCGCCGAGGCCCAGCTGCTGTCGATCGTGGCCGAGTCCGTCCGCTAGCCGGCGGTATCCGGCACGGCTGCCCGGCCCCGCTCCCCTCAGCTGCCTGCGTGCGGCTGTGCTGCGCGTCCGCGCTGTTCCTCCGCTGCGCCTCCGCGCTGTTCCTCCGCGCTGCGCTGGTTTGTGGCTAACTCAGGAGATCCCGCCGGGCCGCGCACCGGAGCCGCGGACCAGTGCGGCGGCCAGCACCAGCCGGTGACCACGCAAACAAAACTCCTGAGTTAGCCACAGAGGCGGGCGATCAAGCAGGCAGCGGGGTGGATGTCGGCGACGGAGAAAGGGGGCGCCGGGTCGGCGGACAGCAGCGGGAAACGGAGGTCTTCGGGGGCTTTCGGGAGTCTCAAGAGGTCTTCGGAGGTCTTCGGAGGTCTTCGGGGGCCTTCGGGAGTCTCAAGGGGTCTTCGGGGGCCGTCGGAGCGGGGGCGCGCGGCGGGCCGTGCAGGGTGGGGGTCGGGGACATCCGTCAGCCCCAAAGCATCGCGAGTCCGCCGAGGGACTGATAGCCGAGGAACAGCGTCAGCAGCCAGGCCAGCACGCCGATGCCCAGCAGCCACTTCGGGTAGACGTAGCCGCCGAGCAGGTCGCGGCGGCGCCAGGCCACCCAGAGGATGACAGCGAAACCGAACGGGAGGATCAGCCCGTTGACCGCGCCGGCCATGATCAGAAGCGTGGCCGGGGCCTGGCCGAGCAGCGTGTAGACCAACGTTGACACGGCGATGAAGACGACGGTGGCGATGCTGCGGGTGCGGGGCGAGGTCTGTGAAGTGGCCACGAACGAGATCGAGGTGTACGCCGCCCCGATCACCGAGGTGATGGCCGCGGCCCAGAGCACGATGCCGAAAAGTTTGAACCCGATCTCGCCGGCCGCGGCCTGGAAGGCCTCCGCGGGCTGATTGTCGCTGGTCAGGTCCACGCCCCCGGCGACCACGCCGAGGATGGCGAGGAACAGGAGCACCCGGATCACGCCGGTGATGATGATGCCCAGCACCGAACTGCGGGTGATCTCGGTGATGTGGGCCCGTCCGGTCACGCCGGCGTCAATCATCCGGTGCGCGCCGGCGTAGGTGATGTAGCCGCCGATCGTGCCGCCGATCAGGGTGGTGATGATGAGGACGTCGATGTCGTCGGGCAGCACCGTGTTCTTGACCGCGAGGCCGAGGGGCGGATTCGACACGATCGCCACGTAGGCGATCAGCACGATCATCACGGCCCCGAGTACGACGACGACCTTGTCCAGCGCGAGCCCGGCCCGTTTGCTGAGGAAGATCGCGATCGCGACGGCCGCCGAGAGGATGCCGCCGAGCTTGGCGTCCAGGCCGAAGAGCACGTTGACACCCAGGCCGGAACCGGCGATGTTGCCGATGTTGAACACGAGCCCGCCGAGGCAGATCAGCGCGGCCAGGAACCAGCCGGCGCCGGGCAGCACGGTGTTGGCCAGTTCCTGCGCTCGCTTACCGCTGACGCCGATCACCCGCCAGACGTTCAGCTGCACCGCGATGTCGACCAGGATCGAGACCAGGATGGCGAAGGCGAAGGCTGCGCCGAGCTGCACCGTGAAGCTTGTGGTCTGCACGATGAAGCCGGGTCCGACGGCGCTGGTCGCCATCAGGAACATGGCGCCGAGGAGCGCGCTGCGCTGCGCCCGGCGCGGGCCGCGCAGCTTCTTCTTCACGCCTGCGGTTTTCGCTCGAATCTTGGCGCGGACGACGTTGAAAACCATGGGGCGCTCACTTCTCGGAAGGTCAGCACCGGCGGTCACTGATGTCGAGCCAGCCTACATATTGTTCAACAATCAGCACAACCATGAGGCCCACATGGACTCCCCCCGGCCGGCGGGGTGCAGCGGGGCAGGGACGGTGATGGGGCCGAGGCAGGGTTCGGGCGGGATCGCCGGGCGCGCGGACTACCCGCAGAAATCGGCGATCGTGCGGGTCAGAATCTCGGTGAGCGCGTCGACGGATGCCGCGTCCGCCCACTCCGCGTCGGCGTGCGCTCCGCCACCGTCCACGCCCACGACGAGGCAGGGGATGCCGGCCTCGTGCAGCAGCCCGGCGTCGGTCCAGAACGGCTCGCCGCGGACATCCGGCCGGCGTCCGAGCACCTCCGTCGCCCGTTCGGTCACCAGACGCACGATCGGCCACTCTGGATCGGCCTCGAACGCCGCACGCGCCACGAGCCGGGTCAGCCGGAAGCGGAACCCGACGACGACGTCGGCGAGCCGCTCCAGCAGTGCCCGGAGCTCGGCCTCGACCCGGTCGGGGCTCTGGCCGGGCAGCATGCGCCGCTCGATCGTGAGCGTGCAGGCGGCGGCGACGGTGGCGGCATCCGAACCCCCGGCGATGGTCGACACGCGCACGGTACCGTGGCCGAGCAGCGGATGCGCCGGCGCCGCCTCGATGTCGGCCCGGAGCTTATCGAGGGCGCGCAGCACCAGCCCGGCGTGCACGATGGCGTCGATGCCGCGCTCCGGCTGGGATCCGTGGGCGGCGAGCCCGGTGAGCTCCACCTCGAACCAGGCGAAACCGCGATGGGCGAGCGTGAGGCACAGCTCGCTCGGCTCGGCGACGATCGCCGCGTCGGCGCGGAAGCTGCGCAGCACCTCCATGGTGCCGAGGCTGCCGAACTCCTCGTCCGCCACGAGGGTGACGATGACGTCTCCGGCGAGATCGGATGCCCCGGCCGGCCCGGCCGCATGGGCCCCGGTTCCCCTGACTCCCGTCGCCCGCGCCGCCGCGACCAGGATCGCCGCGACGCCGCCCTTCATATCGAAGGCTCCCCGGCCGATGACGCGCCCGTCCCGGAGCTCGCCCCCGAACGGATCCCCGGCGTAATCGCCGACGCCGACGGTGTCGAGGTGCCCGTTGAGCATCAGGGAGCGCCCTCCCCCGGTGCCGCGCCGGATGCCGACGATCGTAGGCCGCCCAGGATGCTCCTCGAGGCGGTGCACCTCGAACCCCCGCGCGGTGAGCCAGTCTGCGCACCAAGCTGCGATCATCCGTTCGCCTGCCGCCTCCGGCACCAGGTCGGAGTTGACGGAATCGATGCCGATGAGCCTCTGCACCACGCCCACCGGTTCGCTCTCTGAATTCACACCCTCAACCTAGCGGCGCCGCAGACCGCGAAAGCGGGTGAAACGTCGGTTTCAGGGCTGCACGGCGACGATTCACCCGATCTCGCAACCGGGCAGCCGGCCGGGCGGCCGACCGGGCAGCCGGCGACACGTTCCGCCCGCACCCCCGAACGAATACGACGGAGATTTCGTCCGAATCGGTCCTTAAACCTTGGAAAACCTTCCTTGCTCCCAAAATCTCCGTCGAATTGGTTCATCGCCGGGCCTCGATGCCCGGTCGCGAGGCGAGACGCACCGGCCGTTCCCCGCCCAGGTTGGGTACCATATCTCATGGGCGATGGCGCGGCAGGGTCAGCGAAACGGGCAGCGGGCACGAGTGGGAGCACGGGCAGCCCACTCACAGGCGGCACGAGCGCCGGCACCGGCGCCGGACCGGCAACGTCGAGCGAACGGATGCGCCCGCGCGCCTCCTGGGGACTCGTCCCCGCCGCGCTGCTCTCCGCCTCCGCCGTGCTGCTGTTCGGGGCGCGCGAGCCGCTGCCCGGCTACGCGCTACTCGCCGCGGCCATCGGGCTCGCCTTCGCCATCGACCGGGCCCTGTTCAAGGATCTGCTCCTGATCGCGATCGGGCTGCTGATCATCAGCACCATCTCGGTCGAGGCCGACATCAGCTACCCGAATATGGCGCTGATGGGGACCGTGCTGACCGTCGCCGTGCTCGTGCCCTACCTGCTCTCCCGCTACGCGTTCGGCGACCACGCGATCCGGTTCCCGATCCGCACCGGCCAGCGCTGGACCTCCCTGGAACGCTGGTACCTGCCGCTTGTGCTGCTGCTGGGCTATCTGATTCTGCCGACCTATTTCATCCGTTCCGGCGCCTACCAGAACTGGCCGGCCGTGACCGCCCCCGACGAGATCGCCCGCCTGTTCGTGGGCGTCGGCTTCGTCGGCATCTGGGACGAACTCTTCTTTATCTGCACGGCGTTCGCCCTGCTCAGGCGTCATTTCCCCGACTGGCAGGCCAATCTCCTGCAGGCCGTGATCTTCACCTCGTTCCTGTGGGAACTGGGCTACCAGAGCTGGGGGCCGCTGATGACGTTCCCCTTCGCGCTGTTGCAGGGCTACACCTTCGCGCTCACCAAATCACTGACCTACGTGGTGATCGTGCACCTGCTCTTCGACGCGGTCGTCTTCCTCGTGATCGTGCACGCCCACACCCGCGACTGGCTGCCGATCTTCCTGTACTGAAGCTCAGGCGGCGAGCCGGTCGACGGATGCCCCGGCCGCCGGACCTCGCCCCCTTGCAAGTTCGGCGCGGGCCGCCAATGCTGAGGGCATGTGGGCAGAAGGCGTCTGGGTGACACCGCTTCTGGTGGCGGTCGGCTGGGTCCTGGTGGGACTTGCGTCGGCGTTCGTGATGATCCGCCGCGGCCACGACGCCCCGATCTGGGTGGTTCTCGGTCTGGCTGCCGGCCCTTTCGCCATCGCGCTGGCCGGCCTGGCCGTCTACCTCGAGCGGGAGGAATTGGCCGAGGCGGCCGTGATTCCCGGGGAATCCCTCGAGGGAGACGTGCGGGTGCTCGTCTGCATCGACGGCTCCGAGGCCGCGGACCACGCCGCCGTCACTGTCGTGCTGCTCCTTGGGGCGAGGCTGCAGACCGTGACGCTGCTGACGGTGCTCGACTACGACGTCGCGCGCGACGTTTCCCCCGACAGGCTCGACCGCATCGCCGCCGGCATCCAGTCCGCCGCCGTCGGCCAGCTGGCCGACCTTGCGGTGCACCCGTTCAGCACCCGGGCCACCGGGGGCGCCGCCGAGCAGATCCTGCGCCGGGCGGGCTCCGGCGCCTACGACCTCTTCGCGCTCGGCTCCCACCGGCAGCGCCGCTCGCGTTTCCTTGGCAGCGTGGCCCGGGAGATCGCCAACAAAGCCCCGATCCCGCTGCTGACCGTGCGAGCCGCCCCGGTCGAATCGATCGAATCGGCCGAGCGCGCCGCCCGCTTCGGCCTGACCATCGAGCCGGAGAGTTGACCGCCGTACGGAGCCTGAACCGAGAGCTGAACCCCGGCTGAAAGTTCCCGCCGAAGCTTGTCCGCTCGCCACTCGCGATATATCGTGAATCTCAACAAGACGCGATATATCGTGAACAGGTGGTGAACATCCGTTGCGCGGACGCCGCCCCCGAAAAGGAGAATTCCATGGCTTTGGAAAAATGGCTGGTCAGCCCCGGGCAGACCACGGTGATCGACATCGAGGTCGTTCGGGCGCTCAAGGTGGGCATGATCGGCGGCAAGATCGACGTGATCGGCCACGACGAGCCGGGCACTCGCATCGAGGTGCACAGCGTGACCGGCAAGGACCTCAAGATCTCGGTCGACGGCGACACCCTCGAGATCGACCACCCGCAGCTGCGCTGGGACAACTTCATCGAGGTCTTCGCATCGTTCCGCGGCACCGCGAAGGCAGACGTCAGCATCCTGGTCCCCCGCGCCGTGGCCCTGAAGCTCGGCGTGATCTCGGCCGAGGCCCTGATCTCGGGCCTCACGAACGGCGCCCGGCTGAGCACTGTGTCGGGCGACATCGTGGTTGACGGTGTCACCGGGGACCTGGAGCTCAACGCCGTGAACGGCGAGCTGTCGGTGCGCGGCCTCGAGGGCAGCATCATCGCCCACACGGTCTCCGGCGATTGCACGGCGAGCGGGGCCATCCGTCGCTTCAGTCTCGACGGGGTTAA
Source organism: Cryobacterium sp. M25 (assembly GCF_002929635.1). Taxonomy (NCBI): domain Bacteria; kingdom Bacillati; phylum Actinomycetota; class Actinomycetes; order Micrococcales; family Microbacteriaceae; genus Cryobacterium; species Cryobacterium sp. M25. The sequence continues at coordinate 50,698 of NZ_PJJU01000036.1, forward strand.
CAGCGAGGTGTTCCTCGACATCGAGGGCACGCCCGATTCCATCAACACGAACACGATCAGCGGCAGCCTCACCGTGCGCCTCGGCGCCGATGTGGCGACGCGCTACCGGCTGAACACCGTCTCGGGCACGCTGCAGCTGGACGACCAGACGATTCGCGGCACCTTCGGAAAGGGCTTCGAGTCCAGCACCGGCACACTCGAGGGCAGCTGGCTCGAGCTGCAGGCCAACTCGGTGTCGGGCGACATCACGGTGGTGCGTCGCAGCACCGAGCCTGCGTCCGCGGGCCCGGCCGGCGAACGAACAAACACCGAACCGGGCGACGCCCGCGCCAACGGGGAGGTCTGAGAATGACCCCCGTCTTCGCCCACGGCAGCCTTCGCCTCTACCTGCTCAGCCTGCTCGCCGATCAGCCGCGGCACGGCTACGAACTGATCCAGGCGCTCAGCGACCGCTTCGGCGGAACGTACATCCCGAGCGCCGGCACGATCTACCCGCGCCTGGCCAAGCTTGAAGAGGAAGGACTCGTGACCAAATCGACGGATGGCCGCAAGAGCGTCTACGAGATCACCGACGCCGGCCGCGCCGAACTCCAGGCCCGCCAGGGTGACCTGCACGACCTCGAGACCGAGGTCGCCGACTCCGTAAGGCGACTGGCCGACGACGTGCGGTCGGGAGTCAGCGCAGCGATGCGCAGTCTGCGCCTCGACCTGGCCTCCGCCAAGCGCCAGGCGGGGGATGCCCGCAGCGCACGCAAGGCGGGCACCACCGCGGGCACCGCCGCCGGCAATGCCGCGCGCACCGCGGCCGCGGCCGCCGCCGGCGCGGCAGCCGCATCAGCCGCAGCTTCAGCCTCGGCCGGAGCGGGATGGCAGACCGGCGCAGCGGAATCGGCAGCGAGCGGCAGCACATCGGGAACCACATTCGACGGAACAGGTGCCCGCGCCGGAACCGTCGAAGGCGATTCGGGATCCACCGCCGCCTCGACGCCCGACCCGCGTCTCGAGTCCAACCGGGCGCTGCATGAGGCCGACCTGGTGCTGAACGAGTTCCGTCAGCAGCTGCGCGCGGACCTGCGCCAGGCTGCCACACGGTCCGGCGTGCCGACCACGCTCGTGCCGGAACTTCGGGCTCGCCTGGTCGAGGTGCGCGCGGACATCCTCGCCGCCCTGCACCGGCAGCGCGGCCACTAGCCCGGAGCGGTGCAACAGCACCCCCCCACACAGAACACCCTCGCCAGCTGCGCGGGTGTTCTGTGTGTCACCGTCGCAACCGGGTCAGACGGTACAGGCCGCGGTCTCCTCGGCGGTGGGGTGGCGCGGTCGGTGCATCCCCCCGAACGGTCGATCGCGAGCAGGGACATCAGGGCGCCGCAGATCGGGCAGACCGGGCGCGCCCGACACGCCCGCACCGCGGCCGACTCCCCTGGATTTGACAGAGGAATCCAAGGGAGTAGTGTCGTCCCTCGTGACACCAGAGGGAACCCCCCAGGCACCAGAAACACGTTCACCGAAAAGGTGGATCATCGGCGACCCGCTCTCGACCGAAAAGCTCGACGGCCAGTTGCTGCCCAAGCACCTCGCCCTCCCCATCTTCGCGAGCGACCCGCTGTCGAGCGTCGCGTATGCGCCGCAGGAGCTCCTGATGATCCTGACGCTCGGTGGGCTGGCTTTTCTCAGCTTCGCGCCCTGGGTCGCGGCGTGCGTCGTGCTACTGCTCGTCGTGGTCGTCGCGTCGTACCGCCAGCTGATCAAGGCCTACCCGTCCGGCGGCGGCGACTACGAGGTCGCGCACAAGAACCTCGGAGAGAAGGCCGGCCTCGTCGTCGCGTCCGCCCTGCTCGTCGACTACGTGATGACCGTGGTCGTGTCGGTGGCCAGCGGCGTGGACAACATCATCTCCGCACTGCCGGGCCTGGCGCCGTTCCGGGTGGAGTTCGCGGTCTTCTTCGTGATCCTGCTCGCGGCGGTCAACCTGCGCGGCGTGCACGAGTCGAGCAAGGCTTTCGCCATCCCCACCTACCTGTTCATCGCCAGCGTGCTGCTGATGGTCGTCGTGGGCCTCGCCCGGGTCGCCCTCGGCGATACCCCGATGGCCGAGTCGGCGAACTACGACGTAGAGGCCCAGAGCCTGGCCCAGTCGGCGTTCATCCTGCTGCTGCTGCGCTCCTTCGCGAGTGGGTGCAGCGCGCTCACCGGCGTCGAGGCGATCGCCAACGGGGTGCCCGCGTTCAAGCATCCGAAGGTCAAGAACGCCCAGCGCACGCTGGTGCTCATGGGCGGCATCGCCATCACGCTCTTCATCGGCCTGACCGCGCTCGCCCTGTTCTCGAAGGTGCACTACGCGGAGAATCCCTGCGACCTGATCGGCTGGGAGGAGTGTGCGACTTCCCCGCAGCGCAGCCTGATCGCCCAGATCGCGGCGGCCACCTTCGGCAACAACTCGATCATGTTCTTCGTGCTGCAGGCCGCGACCGCGGCGGTGCTGCTGCTGGCCGCCAACACGGCGTTCAACGGCTTCCCGCTGCTCGGCTCGGTACTCGCCAAAGACTCCTACGCCCCGAAATCGCTCAGCACCCGCGGCGACCGCCTGATCTACTCCAACGGTGTGCTGCTGCTGGCCCTCTTCGCCTGCATCATCCTGGTCATCTACCAGGCCAACCTGACCGTGCTGATCCAGCTCTACATCATCGGCGTCTTCGTCTCCTTCACACTCGGGCAGACGGGCATGGTGCGGCACTGGCTGACCCTGCTGAAGACGAACCCGCCGAACCGGGCATCCATCATCGCCAGCCTCTCGATCAACGGCTTCGGCGCGCTGCTCACCGGCGTGGTGCTGATAGTGGTCACCATCACCAAGTTCACCCACGGCGCCTGGCTCGTCTTCGTTTTGATGCCTGTGCTGTTCACCCTCATGCTCGGCGTCAACCGGTACTACCGCGACGTCGCCAAGGAAATCGAAGTGGATGCCGACACCACCTTCGGCTCGTCGGGCGACCACGCGATCGTGCTGGTCGGCAAGATGCAGAAGCCCGTGCTCAAGGCGTTGGACTACGCGATCGCGGCCCGCCACGAGAGCATCGAGGCCGTACACATCTCCGTCGACGTCGACGAGACCAAGGCGCTCAAGCGCGCCTGGGTGCAGCAGAACATCCAGGTGCCGTTGCGCATCGTACAGTCGCCCTACCGGGATATCAGCTGGCCTCTAATCAGCTACATCAAGGACCGGCGCGAGGACCACGGGTCCGAGGTCGTCACCGTGTACACCCCGATCTACATCGTGGGCCACTGGTGGGAGGGTCTGCTGCACAACCACAAGGCCCGGCGGCTGCGCCAGAAGCTCATGCTCGTGCACGGCGTCACCATTGCCCTGGTGCCGTGGCTGCTCGACTCCTCCGAGCTCATCTACGGCCGGCGCTCCCGGCCCGTGCCCGGCCAGGACCGCCGCGGCGAGCCCGTGCGCCCCCGCCCGATCCCTCGCCGCCCGCTCGCTCCGCCGACCAAGGACATCCCGATCCGACCCACGCCGGTCGTCGGCACGGTTCCGCCGAATTCCCGGCCGTCCTCCGCGCGGCGCCGCAAGAGGAAGTAACGGATGCGCCTTGCTCCCGCCGTCTTTCTCGGCGGCATGGTCGGCACGGGCCTCCGACTCGGCATCGACCAGGCTCTCCCGCACACCGACACCGACTTCCCGGCGAGCACGCTGATCGTCAACACGATCGGCGCGTTCATCCTCGGCTGGCTGGTGGCCGGCCTGTGGACCCGCTCGGGCCCGCCGGCCTGGGTCAAGGCCGCCCTCGGCACGGGGGTGCTCGGGTCGTTCACGACCTACTCCGCCGTCATGGTGTCCCTGGTCGCGCTCGGCGCGGCCGGATTCCCGACTCTCGGCTGGATCTACCTCGCGGCCACTCTGCTGCTGGGGTTCGGGGCCGCGGCCCTCGGCCTGCAGCTGGGGGCGCAGCTTCGGCACCGCGTGTTGCCGGACATTCCGGATTCCGGGAGCACTCTGTGAGCACCTGGTTGGGCCTCGGCGTACTCGTCACCGGTGGCGCGGCGGCGGTCATCCGTTACTTCGTCTCGCGCGCCCTCCCCGTCGGCCCCGGGCGGCTGCCGCTCGGCGTGTTGATCGTGAACGTGGCCGGATCGTTGATCGGCGGCGTGGTGCTCGGTCTCTCCGAGCGTGCCGCGGTGTCCGCCGACGTGCAACTGATCCTGTTGACCGGGGTCTGCGGCGGCCTGACCACGTTCAGCACCTGGAGCGTCGAGACCGTCGAACTGACGCTCACCGGGCGTCGGCGAGCGGGCATTGTCAACCTGATCGGCACTCTCCTGCTCGGGTTCCTGGTCTGTGGTGCGGGCTACCTCCTCTCCCGCTGAGGTACAGTGAAGGAACGCTGATTGTGAACGTGTTCGGCGAACCGCTGCTCAGGATTTGCATCCGCGGCCCGTTCGGCCCGCCATGCTAAACTGACGGCTAGTTTTCACCATATTCGGCAACTCCCGGGAGACGCTTCTCTCACCCGGCCTGGCATCGTTAGGGGGTCTCGCATGGGGCGCGGCCGTCAAAAAGCAAAGCACACCAAGGTTGCCCGCGAGCTGAAGTACTTCAGCCCGGACACCAACTACAACGCGCTTGAGCGCGAGCTCACCGGGCATCCGGCCAACGATCCGCGCCTCGATGAGGACCTCGCGAAGTGGCCGGAGTACGAGGCCGGCAAAGACGCAGACACCGACGACGCCGACGCCGACGCCGACGACCAATACGTCGACCACTACGCCACCGAAGACGAGCAGAAGCGCGCCTGACGCTCGGCTCGGCTCATCTCGGCTAGCTTTGCTCCCCCGCGGCCCTGTGCCTCAGCGGGTGCGCGCAAATGGCCGCCATCGTTTCACCGATGGCGGCCATTTACGCGCACGGGCCGCCCGGCGGGGCGCCCGGCGGGCGGCCCGGCGGGCGGCCC
>NZ_PJJU01000008.1:0-2882 GCF_002929635.1 Cryobacterium sp. M25
CCAGGGCACCCTCGCAACAAACGCCGCGACGTCGACAGCATCGGCGTCGGCACCGGCGTCGGGCGTCGAGAGCGTCGAGAGCGCCTCTTCGACCAGCTTGTCGGCCGCCTCGGTGTCGGCCATCATCGTGCCGACCGCGACCAGTTTGTAGGCGTCGCCTTTGGACGAGCCGGTCCAGTTCTGGATCAGGGCCTCGGGCGAGAGGAACCCCTGCTGCGCGGCCAGCCCCGAGTGGCCGAGTTCCGGGCGGGACCGGCGGGCGATGGTGCCGGCCGTCCACGCGGCGCGGGCGTCGAGCAGTCGGCGAGCCGCTGCAATCTGCTTCTGACCGATGAGAGCGACTGCGTCCGGCAGAGCCTCATAGTCGGCGCTCGAGGAGCCCAGCAGGGCGACGGCATCGGCCGCCTGCCTGNCCGCGAGGTTCGTCAAACTACGAGGATACCTGATGTAGTACAAGTAGTTGAGAGTCTGTCACTTATTATGGACACTTTATAGCACTAGTTTCGAAGTCTTGTCTGGCAGCGCGGAGATTGGCTCGCCGGGTCTCGACAGGCTCGACCATCGGAAGCGGACACCGGGTGCGGAGGGGCTGAACTAGAGTTTTGGGATCACCATCACCGTGCTCCGCCCGCAGCCCATCGACCGCGAGATCCTGCGCCTCGCCATCCCCGCCGTCGGCGCGCTCATCGCCGAACCGCTCTTCCTGCTCGCCGACTCCGCCATGGTCGGGCACCTCGGCGCCGTTCCGCTGGCCGGACTCGGCCTGGCCGGCGCCGTGCTGCAAACGATCATCGGCCTGATGGTCTTCCTGGCCTACAGCACCACGCCCGCGGTGGCCCGCTGGCTGGGGGCCGGCGACCGCCGCCGTGCGGTCGCGGTCGGCATCGACGGACTCTGGCTGGCCCTCGGCCTCGGTGTGCTGCTCGCGATTGCGGGCTGGTTCGCCACCCCCCTGCTCGTCGGCGCGTTCGGCGCCGAGCCCGCCGTCACCGCCGCGGCCGTCAGCTACTTGGGCCCATCGATGTTCGGACTGCCTGCCATGCTGCTCGTCTTCGCGGCGACCGGGCTGCTCCGCGGGCTGCAGGACACCCGCACCCCGCTGTGGGTGGCCGGGATCGGGTTCTCGGTCAACATTCTGCTGAATGCGGTGTTCATCTACGGCCTGGGACTCGGCATCGTCGGATCCGCCCTCGGCACGGTCGTGGCACAGTGGGCGATGGTCGCGGTCTACCTTGCCGTCGTCGGCCGCCACGCCCGCCGCGAGAGTGCGCCGCTGCGCCCGCATCGGGTCGGGATGTTGCGGGGCGCGGCATCCGGCGGCTGGCTGTTCCTGCGCACGGTGAGCCTGCGTGCGGCCATGTTGCTCGCGGTTTTCGTGGCCACGAGCCTCGGTTCTCCCGAGCTGGCCGCCTTCCAGATCGCGATGACCCTGTTCGCCACGCTCGCGTTCGCCCTTGACGCCCTAGCGATTGCGGCACAGGCGCTGGTGGGCCGGGGCCTCGGCGCCGGCAACTTGGCCGAGGTGCGCGCGGTGCTCAGGCGCTGCCTCGAATGGGGCGTGCTCAGCGGGTCCGCGCTCGGGCTGCTGGTGATCGCCGCGAGCGGCGTGCTCGGCCGACTGTTCACGAACGCGACCGAGGTCAGCGACCTGCTGCCGGCGGCCCTGATCGTGCTCGGGCTATCCGTTCCGCTCGGCGGGGTGGTCTTTGTGCTCGACGGAGTGCTGATCGGTGCCGGCGACGCGCGCTACCTGGCCCTGACCGGATTGGTGAACCTGGCCGCGTTCGTGCCGCTGGCAGTCGCGGTGCTGCTGCTGGCGCCGTCGGGACCAGCGGGACTGGCCTGGCTGATGGCGGCGTTCGCGTTCGGCTACCTCGGCGCACGCGGGGTGACGCTCGGGCTGCGCGCCCGGGCGGCGAAGTGGATGGTCGTCGGCGCCCGCTGACACCGGGGCAGCCCCAGCGCTGACGGCCGCGGCGCAGCTCGGAAAGCGGGCGCAGGTTCTCCCGTGCGCCAGCCTCCGCGGCCGGCGCCGGAAGGCTAGGCACGGCGGCGGCGACTCTAGCTGAAGGAGTCGCCGCAGGCGCAGCTGCTGCCGGCGTTCGGGTTGTCGATCGTGAAGCCCTGCTTCGCGATGGTGTCCTCGAAGTCGATCGAGGCACCCTCGAGGTACGGCACACTCATCTTGTCGAGCACGACCCCGACGCCGTCGAAGTCCACGATGACGTCGCCCTCGAGAATGCGCTCGTCGAAGTAGAGCTGGTAGATCAGGCCGGAGCAGCCTCCGGGCTGCACGGCTACGCGCAGGTTCAGGTCTTCGCGACCCTCTTGGCTGAGCAGGCTGCGCACCTTCAGCGCGGCGGCGTCGGTCAGGCCGACGCCGTGGGCCGGTGCGATGGGGGCAATGGTGTCGGTCATGAGACTCCTCGGACTTCACGCTGCATGGACGCGTCGGGACCGCTCCGCTTGAGCGTTTCGCCTGCGCGAGTATCCAGACACTCTAAGCTCCCGCGGCCGTTCTGCGAACCTCGGAGGCTGCCGCCGGCATCCGCTGCGTGCCCGCGCCTCCCCGACGACCCCTCGACGACCTGCCGGTGACCCGCCAAAGCGAGCCGAAGTGTAGCCAGATGAAACCCTGAAGCCTAGGGTGAAGTGTTCCTGTTTTTTTTATGCGCGTGGTCCAGATGACCGCGACGCAGCACGGCGTGGCCCTGATTGTCTTTGATCTCTCAGCGGTGCGCACCTGAGCCGTCCTCACAACTCGTTCTCAGCCGGTCTCCTCACGGAGTCCGGCTCGGGATGACCGGACTAATATCCGGGTTGCCGGGGTGGCAGAAGAGGTAAATATGTCTGACGTCCTTCTTGACCGTCCCGAACTTGCG
>NZ_PJJU01000017.1:0-13364 GCF_002929635.1 Cryobacterium sp. M25
GCCGAGCCCGGCCCGGATCGCCTCGGCCGCGTCAACCGAAAGCGTGCCGGCGGTGACGGCCCGGGCGATCGGCGCCTGCCACGGCACCTTCGCGGCGAACGCCGCGACTTCGACGGCACCGGCGTCGGGCGTCGGGCGTCGAGAGCGTCGAGAGTGCCTCTTCGACCAGCTTGTCGGCCGCCTCGGTGTCGGCCATCATCGTGCCGACCGCGACCAGCTCGTAGGCGTCACCTGTGGATGAGCCGGTCCAGTTCTGGATCAGAGCCTCCGGCGAGAGGAACCCCTGCTGCGCGGCCAGCCCCGAGTGGCCGAGTTCCGGGCGGGACCGGCGGGCGATGGTGCCGGCCATCCACGCGGCGCGGGTGTCGAGCAGTCGGCGAGCCGCTGCAATCTGCTTCTGACCGATGAGAGCGACTGCGTCCGGCAGAGCCTCATAGTCGGCGCTCGAGGAGCCCAGCAGGGCGACGGCATCGGCCGCCTGCCTGAGGTCATACGCGAGGTTNACGCGAGGTTCGTCATGTTACGAGGATGCCAAGTCGGGTACGTATAGATTTATTCATCAATTGCTGTAATAAATTCAAATCTTTGTTCTAGTACCAGAACGCGGAGGTCGCGCTGGCATGCCGATATGGTCTGGGGCCGGCGTGTCGGTCTCGCGGCGCAGGTTATGGACCGTGGCGGACGTTCTAACGTGCGCCTGCTTCCTCACCGTGCGCCGGGAGAGGGGAGGTCAGACGGGAGCCTCCAGGGATCACCTGACCGGGTCTCGACGGGCTCGAGCACCTAGGGAGGGCACCTGAGGAGGGCACAAAAAAACCCCTTCCATTCGGTGAAAACCTTATGAAAGGGGCCTCGCGGTGCACCCCCCCGGACTTGAACCGGGAACCCACTGATTAAGAGTCAGTTGCTCTGCCAATTGAGCTAGAGGTGCATGTTTCTTTACTCTCCGACCCAGGGTGACCCGAACCGACTCTAGATACTAACAGCACGATTACCTTCGGCGCCAATCGAGGTACAAACCGGAGAGTCGCGCCAAAATTACTAGTCTTGGTCTGTGACCCAGTCCCAGAAGTACTCCCTCGATGACGACCTCCAGCTCGCGACCGAGCTCGCCGATCTGGCCGACGCGATCTCGCGCGACCGGTTCACCGCGATGGACCTCGTCGTGATGACCAAACCCGACCGCACCCCGGTGACGGATGCCGACCAGGCCGTGGAGCGCGCGATCCGGACCGCCCTGGCCGAGCGGCGCCCGACCGACGGCATCCTCGGTGAGGAATTCGGCACCGAGGGCACCAGCGTGCGGCAATGGATCATCGATCCGATCGACGGCACAGCCGGTTTCCTGCGCGGCATCCCGATCTGGGGCACCCTGATCGCCCTCGCCGTCGATGGCGATCCGGTGGTGGGGATGGCGAGCTCCCCAGCCCTCGGCAAGCGTTGGTGGGCGCGCACCGGCGGCGGCGCCTGGATGACCGACGAGCGCACGCCCGGCGCCGACCCCGTGCGCCTGGCCGTGTCCGGCGTGGCCGAGCTCGCCGACGCCTCGCTCAGCTACAACAGCATCCAGCAGTGGGACCAGACCGGGCACCTCGACGAGCTGATCACACTGTCCCGCCAGGTCTGGCGCACCCGCGCCTACGGCGACATGTGGTCGTACATGCTCCTCGCCGAGGGTCTGCTCGACATCGTCGCGGAATACGACCTGCAGCCATACGATCTCGCGGCCCTGGTCCCGATCGTGCAGGAGGCCGGCGGCCGGTTCTCCTCCGCCGACGGCCGGCCCGGCCCCTGGCACGGCAGCGCTCTGGCCACCAACGGCCTGCTGCACGAGCCGGCTCTGCGGGCCCTCGGCACCGCGACCACCACCACGGATGCCCCCGCGTCCCCGAGCGCGCCGACCCGCTAACCGATGATCCCGCCGCGCACGCACCCCGGAACCCTGGCCCTGCTGATCGCGGCGGCCAGCGTCCTGACCGGCAGCCTCACCGGCTGCAGCGTGATCGGCGACATGCTGCCGACGCCGGTCCGCAGCGTGGCTGCCGTGCCGGCATCCGCTCTCGGAGAGGTCACCGCTGTGGCCGACCTTCTCGTCGGAGACTGCCTGCGTGAGGTTTCGGAGGGACTGGACGTGAACGCATCGATCGTTCCGCGGGTTTCATGCGACGAGAGCCACGAGTTCGAGGTATTCTCCCGGTTCCCGGTGCCGGGCGACGCCTTCCCCGGCGACAACGCCGTGACCGCAATGGCGGAAACCGGCTGCGGTTCCCTGTTCGAAGACTTCGTGCTGCTCGAGTACCGGGCGTCAAGTCTGGACTTCGCCTACCTCACCCCCACGGCGCAGAGCTGGGCCGACGCCGACGTCCTGACCAGCCCGAACGGCCCGGGCAGCCGCGACGTCTCGTGCCTGATCACCGACCCGGCCGGCGCCGTGACCGGCACCCTGGCCGGCGCATCGCGCTGACCCGCGGCCATACTGTTGACCCATGAGGATCAATGCCTTCTCGGATGTCTCCCTGCGAGCGCTCATGTTCCTGGCGACGCTCCCCGACGGCGAGCTTCAGACCTCGCGGGTCATCGCCGAGGCGGTAGCCACCCCGTACAGCCATGTCAGCAAGGCCGTCATGCGACTCCGCGAGCTGGGACTCGTGGAGTCACTGCGCGGCCGTACCGGCGGAGTGAGGATCAGCCCGGTCGGGCGCACGGCCACCGTGGGCTGGCTGCTGCGCCAACTTGACACCCGCGACGATGTCGCCGACTGCGAGACGCCCCACGGTGACTGTCCGCTCAGTGGCGGCTGTGGACTCCGCGGGGGGCTCCGACGAGCACGGGAGGCGTTCTACGCCGAACTCGACGACCTTGTGATCGCGGCTCTCCCCCATATCGGCTTCCCCGCTCCCGTTGTCCTCACGCTGGCACCCCCGCCGCAGCGCCGCGCCGATCGGGGGTAATGGGATACAACCAGATATTAAGCATTTGAAATGATACTTTTGGGTACGTCCCTCAATTGCTTGGAGTTTGCATGCTATCCACCCAGTCACTGCCCCTCATCAAAGCGACTCTGCCCCTGGTGGGCGAGCGCATGCCCGAGATCGCGAAGAACTTCTACGGCCGGATGCTGACCGCTCACCCCGACCTCTTCGACGGCCTCTTCAGCCGCTCCAACCAGAAAAACGGCTCGCAGCAGCAGGCCCTGGCCGGAAGTATCGCCGTCTTCGCGACCTACCTGGTGCAGAACCCCGACACCACGCCGGAGGCCATGCTCTCCCGCATCGCCCACAAGCACATCTCCCTCTCCATTGCGCCCGAGCAGTACGACATCGTCTACAAGTACCTCTTCGAGGCCATCGCCGAAGAACTCAGCGACGTCATCACGGCCGAGATCGCCGGCGCCTGGACCGAGGTCTACTGGCTGATGGCCCACGCCCTGATCAAGATGGAGAAGGGCCTTTACGCCGGTCTCGCCAGCGACAAGCCGCTCGCCCCCTGGGTCGTCGTGAAGAAGGAAGCGGCCGGCACCGACGCCGTCACATTCACCCTGGAGCCGGCCGACGACACGCCCGTGACGCCTGCCCTGCCGGGCCAGTACGTCAGCGTCACGGCCACCATGCCCGACGGCATCCGCCAGGTGCGCCAGTACTCGCTGTCGGCCGGCACGGCCACGACCCGCGTCTTCACCACCAAGCTCGACGCAGACGGCGAGGTCTCCCCCGTGCTGCACCGTGATGTGCAGGTCGGCGACACGCTCATCCTCTCCGTGCCGTGCGGCGACATCACCCTAGATCAGGGCACCGGCCCGCTGATCCTGGCCTCGGCCGGAATCGGCTGTACGCCCAGCGCATCGATCCTGCGCTCCCTGGTGGACACCGGCTCGAAGCGCGAGGTGCTCGTGCTGCATGCCGAGAGCAACCTCGAACGCTGGGCGCTGCGCGACCAGATGAGCGAAGACATCGCACTGCTGGAAGCAGCAGAGCTCGAACTCTGGCTGGAGATCCCGAGCGAGGGCCACCACGAGGGCTTCATGTCCCTTGAGAACGTGACGATCCCGACGGATGCCTCGGTGTACCTGTGCGGTCCGCTCCCGTTCATGCGCAGCCTGCGCTCACAGGCGCTGGAGTCCGGTGTGCCGGCCGACCGCATCCACTACGAGATCTTCGGCCCTGACCTCTGGCTTGCCGGCGTCTGATCCGCGCGGAATCTCAGCGCAGCCTCAGTGCTCGTCGCCCCATTCGGTGCCCTCGAGGTCGCCGCGCAATGTGCCGGTGACCTCGTCGACCGCCTCGCCCACGGTGCCCGCGAACCGCTCCGGTGGGAACCGTCGACTGAGACCGTAGTCGCGCAGGTGGTCCTTCACCGGACCCTTCATCTCGGCGAAGATCAGCGTGATCCCGCGTGAGGCGAGGAAATCGTCGAGTTCCAGAAGTTCTTCCACGGCGGTCGTGTCGATGTCTGTGATCGGCTCGGCCGCCAGGATGACCGTGTGCACGTCACTCCCTGCCTCGGTGACGACGCGACGCACGAAGTCGTCGAAAATGCCGCCGTTGGCGAAGAACAGCGGCGCGTCGAAGCGCACGATGACGATGCCGGGCAACCGCTCGCCCTCCGGATGACGGGACAGGTCGTGGTACCCGCGCAGCCCACGGATGCGCCCGAGCTCAGCCCGGTAGGGTCGCCAGGCGTGGCTCACGAATGCCCCGAGCGACAGCACGATCGCCACGCCGATGCCCTCGATCACGCCCACGACCACGACACCGAGGAACGACGCGATGGACAGCGCGGCATCCACTTTGTTCATCCGCACGAGGGCGAGGAACCCCTTCACGTCGATCAGACCGGCGGCGGCGACGACCACGACGGCAGCGATGGTCGCCGAGGGCAGGTAGTCGGTGAGTCCGGGCGCCAGCAGCATGAACACCACGATGAGTGCGGCGCCGACCACGCCCGTGAGCTGGGTTCGTGCGCCCGCGCTCTCGGCAACGGGGGTGCGCGAGGACGACGCCGAAATGGGGAAGCCGCCGAGCAGACCTCCCGCGATGTTCGAGGCGCCGATCGCCGCCATCTCCTGACTCCCATCGACACTCTCGCCGCGGCGCGCGGCGAACGTGCGCGACAGCACGGCCGTATCGGCGAAGGCGATCAGGGCGACGCCGAGGGCGGGAAGGGCGAGCGCGGCGACATCCGCCCAGATCAGACCGCCGAGCGCCGGAGCGGGCAGGCCCTGCGGCATCGCCCCGACGACGGGTATGGTGCTGTGAAGCCCGAGTACGGCAGTCAGCAGTGTCGCCAGCACGACGGCCACGAGCACGCCGGGGATCCGAGATCTGCCCCAGGACAGACCCACGATGATGAGCAGCGACCCGAGTCCGAAAAGCAACGCGGTGAGGTTGACTTCGCCCCCGGCGATACCGGCCCCGATTGCGATCACGTCGGCAATCGGCTGACCCGAGTCGATCGAGAACCCCAGCAGCGCCGGCAGTTGGGAGATGATCACCAGGAGTCCGAGGGCATTCAGGTAGCCGACCCGGATGGGCTTGGAGAGCAGGTCGGTGACGAATCCGAGGCGGAGCAGTCCGCCCAGCAGGAGGATCAGGCCGACCATGATCGCGAGTAATCCCGCCAGGGCCACCGCTCGGTCGTCGTCGCCGAGGGCAAGCGGCAGGATCACGGCCGCGATGATCGGCGCCAGGGCCGAGTCGGGGCCGAGCACCAGCACGCGAGAGGGGCCGAACAAGGCATATGCCGCCAACGGAATGATCGTGGCGTACAGGCCGGTCTCTGGCGGCAGGCCGGCCACCTCGGCGTAGCCGATGCCCACCGGGATCAGCAAGGCGGTGAGCACAAGCCCCGCCCTCAGGTCAGGGAGCAGCCAGGCGCGCCGGTAGTTGAGCGCGGTATCGATACCCGGCACCCACTTCTTCACCCACGCAGCCGCCATTGAGTTCCTCCCGGCCCATCTTCCCCCATAACCACGACGCAAAAAGGCCCGAACCCCATGAGGGGTCGGGCCTTCCGGCTCCACAACGTGTGACAGCAACCGGTGGTGGAGATGGGGGGAATTGAACCCCCGTCCACTGCTGTGGTCATATGCCTTCTACGGGTGTATCCAGTGAAATCGTTCTACTCGGCTCCGGAATTTGCCGCTGGCATCTAATCCGACGAGCCCAGCCCTCGTTTAAGTCCCCCTACACCCCGCGGCTCAGAGTAGGAGCAATCTCTCTAAATGACGTCAGGGTCCGGGTAGAGAGCATTCCCGGCCTGGCGGACTTCTTAGTGCGCTCGCTTAGGCAGCGAGGGCGAAGTCAGTGCGGTTTGATTTGGCACTTATTGTTTTGCAGAGATCGTTTACGAGATAACCCTGCATCCTCGACCCGCTTCTCATAATTGCGCAGGCAATGTCGAAACCGATCATCCCCATGTGCACTCGCTGCCACCATGGCGGCATTCAAGTGGGTCACTGTCACACGCTATTGAGTTTTCAATCTGCTGAGTGTCAATCCGCACGGCCCGATTGGATCGCTCGGATCGTGCAATCCTTTATCTTACAATACGACGAGGTGGAAGGCTAGTCGCCGAGGTTCTTTCGGGCGGAGATGGCCCGGTCGGACTCGCGCTTGTCCTGGCGCTCGCGCAGCGTCTGGCGCTTGTCGTACTCTTTCTTGCCCTTGGCGACCGCGATCTCCACCTTGGCCTTGCCGTTCTTGAAGTAGAGCCGCAGCGGGACGAGCGTGTAGCCGCCCTCTTTGGTTTTGTGGCTGATCTTGATGATCTCCTGCTTGTGCATCAGGAGTTTGCGCTTGCGCCGCGGCGGGTGGTTGGTCCACGTGCCGGCGACGTACTCCTGGATGTGCACGGCGTCCAGCCAGATCTCGCCGTTCTCGATGAAGGCGTAGCCGTCGACGAGCGAAGCCCGACCGGCCCTGAGAGACTTGACCTCGGTGCCGCTGAGCACCATTCCGGCCTCGTAGGTCTCCTCAATGAGGTAATCGTGGCGTGCCTTGCGATTGGTCGAGACGACCTTCTCGCCTATTTCCCTGGGCACGGCATACTCCTCGACTCGGTGGGTGTGTTCGGACGCGATGCCGACCAGCCCACCAGTCTAGCGCTCTGGGGGCGGGCCGAGCGGAGTAGGTCAGACCTTCAGATAGCGCGTGATGGCGAATTGCGCGGAGAAGGCCGCCAGCACCGCGCCGACCACCAACAGGATCGGAACCACCACGAGGGCGTCTTGCATGCCGACGAGGGAGAAGTTGGTCAGACGTTCGCCCAGATAGCCCTGCACGAACCAGTACACGAGACCGAGAACGGCACCTCCCGCCAGCAGCGATCCCAGCAGAGCCGCGAACACACCCTCCAGGATGAAGGGCGTTTGAATGAACCGGTTGGATGCCCCGACCAGCCTCATGATGCCCAGCTCGCGCCGCCTGGAGAACGCGGAGAGACGGATGGTGGTGGCGATCAGCAGGGCCGCCGCCACAAGCATCAGCGCGGCGATGCCGATCGCGGTGTAACTGGCAACGTTCAGCACGGAGAAGATCTGGTCCAGGTACTTTCGTTGGTCCGCGACGTTCTCCACCCCGGCGACGCCGGACAGAGCCTCTACGAGCACATCCGATTGCGAGGGATCGCCGAGGTTGACCCAGAAGGTTTCGTTCAGCTGGTCAGCGGTGACGTAGTCGACCACCGGGTTGTCGGCGAACTGCTTCTTGAAGTTCTCGAAGGCCTGGTCGTGAGTCTCGAAGTAGTACTTGTCGATGAACGGTAACAGGGTAGGGGACTCGAGCTGCGCCTTGACCGTGTCGATCTGTTCGGGCGTGGCCTCCCCGGCCGTGCACGTCTCACCCGACGAAATGGCGGTGCACATGTAGATGCCCACCTGGGCGCGGTCGTACCAGAAGTTCTTCATCTGGCCGATCTGCATCTGCATCAGGATCGCGGCGCCGACGAAGGTCAGCGAGATGAAGGTCACGAGCACCACGGAAACGACCATGGAGGCGTTGCGGCGCAGGCCGTTGGCTGCTTCGGAGAGCACGAGTCCGAGTCTCATCGGGTGGGCCCTACATTCTGTTCGCCGGTCTGGTCCGGTTTTTCGCCCGGCGCGCGCAGCCCGAGCTTCTCGGCCAGGGTCAACTGCTCCGGCACGTCGTGCTGGGTGATCGGAAGAACCGGCCGGGTCATGGCCCGGCTCAGGTCGGTCATCGAAGCGTCGGCGGCGGAATCCGCTTCTGCTTCTGCGTCCGTTTCTGCTTCTGCTTCCACTTCTGCGTCCTCGGACGATCCGTCGTCGAGGGGCGCCGGATCGGCCGGACCCTTCGCGGCTGAGAACGGGGCCGCGGCAGGCTCGGCGACCGGCGCCGGCACGGGAACCGGTGGAAAGGTGAGGGGAGGGTGCGACGCAGGCAGAACCTCGTCAGTGGGCACGGCGGCAGGGGCGGCGGCGGCGGCCGGCGCGAAAATGGATGACGGTGCCGCAGCCGCAGGTACCACACCCGACGAGCCACTGGGAACCTCTCGGGCGGAACGGCGCCCGGTGCCGGCGGTGGTGGTGGGGATGGACGCGGTGGCGTAGCCACCCTGGCGCTCGTCGCGCACGATGCGTCCGCCGACAAGTTCGATCACGCGGCGCTGCATTTGGTCGACGATGCCGGCCTCGTGGGTGGCCATGATCACGGTCGTGCCGGCGGCGTTGATACGTTCGAGCAGGGCCATGATGCCGGCGCTGGTGGTGGGGTCGAGGTTTCCGGTGGGCTCGTCGGCCAGCAGGATCTGCGGCTTGTTCACGATGGCGCGGGCGATGGCAACACGCTGCTGCTCACCACCGGAGAGTTCGTGGGGCAGGCGCAGCGCCTTTTCGGCCAGTCCGACCATCTCGAGGGTGTCGGGCACGGCTTCCTGGATGAACCCGCGCGACTTGCCGATCACCTGCAGACTGAAGGCCACGTTGTCGAAAACGCTCTTATTCGGCAGCAGGCGGAAGTCCTGGAAGACGACGCCCATGTTGCGGCGGAAATAGGGCACCTTGCGGTTGGAGATCGACCGCAAGTCCTGTCCGAGCACGTGAATGCTGCCGCTGGTGGGCCGGTCTTCCTTCAGCACAAGGCGGAGGCAAGTCGATTTCCCCGAGCCGGAAGCACCGACGAGAAAGACGAACTCTCCGCGCAGCACCTCGACGCTGATGGCGTCCAGTGCCGGTCGGTTCGTTCCCGGATACTTCTTGGTGATGGTGTCAAAACGAATCATGGCCCCTTGAGCCTAAGCAGGCATCCTGATAATTCCTACTCCGACATACCTAACCGGTGACAGACCCGCAGATCGATGCTCTAACCCTGCGGCGCCTGCTTGCGCCAACGAATGCCGGCGGCGATGAAACCGTCGAGGTCGCCGTCGAACACCTGGCTGGGATTGTTGACCTCGTAGTTGGTGCGCAGGTCCTTGACCATTTGGTACGGCGCGAGCACGTAGCTGCGCATCTGGTCGCCCCAGCTGGCCGTGATCACCCCGGCCAGCTCCTTCTTGGTGGCGGCTTCCTGCTCGCGCTGCAGCAACAGCAGCCGGGACTGCAGCACGCGCATGGCGGCGGCCCGGTTCTGGATCTGGCTCTTCTCGTTCTGGCAGCTCACCACCGTGCCCGTGGGCAGGTGGGTGATGCGCACGGCGGAGTCGGTCGTGTTCACGGACTGGCCGCCGGGGCCGCTGGAGCGGAAGACGTCGACCCGGATGTCGTTCTCGGGCACCTCGATCGACTCGGTCTGCTCGATCAGCGGCACCACCTCCACAGCGGCGAAGGAGGTCTGGCGTTTACCGGCGGAGTTGAACGGGCTCATCCGCACGAGGCGGTGCGTGCCGGCCTCGACGCTCAGCGTGCCGAAGGCGTAGGGCGCATCCACCTGGATGGTCGCGCTCTTGATGCCGGCCTCTTCGGCGTAGCCCACGTCGAGCACCTGCACGGGGTAGTTGTGCTGCTCGGCCCAGCGCAGGTACATGCGCAGCAGCATCTCGGCGAAGTCGGCCGCGTCGACGCCGCCGGCGCCGGAACGGATGGTGATGACCGCCGGACGCACGTCGAATTCGCCGTTGAGCAGCGTGTGCACCTCGAGGTCGCCGAGCACCTTCGTGATGCTCGCGAGTTCCGCGGTGGCCTCGTCAGCCGATTCCTGGTCACCCTCGGCGTTGGCGAGTTCCACCAGCACCTCAAGGTCGTCGAGGCGGGACTCGATGCTCACGATGCGGGCCAGCTCCGACTGGCGATGGCTCAGCTGGCTGGTCACCTTCTGCGCGTGGTCGGAGTCGTCCCACAGATCGGGCGCACCGGCCTGTTCATTCAGGTCGGCGATATCGGTGCGGAGTCGATCGATATCGATCACCGACCGGATGTCGTCGAACGTGGCCCGCAGTGCGGCGATCTGCTCCGAGAATTCCAGCTCAATCATGTCGGACCCCAGCCTACCGGGCCACCCGGTCACCGCATCCGCTCGTGGAGTCCGCTTTCAGCGCCGGATGCGGCTGGTCCGGACCCTGGAAATGTCCATGCTGACCATTCCGTGTGGCCGCGGTTCGTCCACGGCGGAATGCCCTGCCCGGCGTCAACCAATTCGACGGAGATTCTCGTGTGAAAGCGCTCTTTCGGCCCGCTCAGGGCTGATTCAGGCAGAATCTCCGTCGAATTCGTTCGGGTCGAAGCTGCCGCATGGGCGCGGACTCGAAACACCAGCACCCGCCCGGGGATAACATCGACAAGCCATGAGTAACGCCGACCGCCCCTTCCAGATGCGTTCCGTCGCACTCGCCGCGTTCCTGCCGACCCTCCTGTTCTCGATCGGCGAGGGCGCGATCATCCCGCTGATCCCGATCGTGGCCAACGACCTGGGTGCCACACTCGCGATCGCAGGGTTCATCGCCGCCATGATCATGGTGGGTGAACTGGCCGGGGACATCCCCAGCGGCTGGGTGGTCTCCCTCATCGGGGAGCGCAACGCCATGATCTGGGCATCCTTGCTCACGATCATCGCCGTACTGATCTGCATCGTCGCTCCCAACCCGCTCGTGCTGGGCATCGGCATCTTCCTGATCGGCCTGGCCACCGCCGTGTTCGCCCTGGCCCGCCACGCGTTCATGACCAGCTACGTGCCTCTGGCCTACCGGGCCCGGGCGCTGTCGACCCTCGGCGGCATCTTCCGCGCCGGCTGGTTCATCGGCCCGTTCATCGCCGCCGCCCTGCTCAGCCTCACCGACAGCACCGAGTCGGTGTTCTGGGTGTTCGTGGTCTGTTGCCTCGGCGCGGCCGCGATGCTGCTCCTGCTGCCCGATCCCGAGAGCACCTTCGGTGGCCCTCAACTGGTGAAGGCGCCCGACGGATCTGTCGTGCCGGCCGGGCGGGAGCTCGCGGCCGAGGAATCCCAGGGGCTGTTCCGCACCATCTGGGGCTACCGAGCGGTGCTCCTGCGCCTTGGCACGGGCGCGGGCCTGATCGGGGCGATGCGCGCCTCCCGCACGGTGCTGCTCCCGCTCTGGGCGGTCAGCATCGGCATCAGCGTCCCCGACATCGCCCTGATCATCGGCATCGCCGGCGCGGTCGACTTCGCCCTCTTCTACGTCAGTGGCCAGATCATGGACCGTTTCGGCCGCCTGTGGACCGCCATCCCGTCGATGATCGGCCTGGGTGCCGGGCACCTCATTCTCGCGTTCACACACGACTTGCCCGGCAACGTGGAGTGGTTCGTCGCCGTGGCCATGATCCTGTCGCTCGCCAACGGCATCGGCAGTGGCCTCCTGATGACGCTCGGCGCCGACCTGGCCCCGAAGAACACCAGCCCGGCACCGTTCCTGGGCGCATGGCGCTTCACCGCCGACCTGGGCGGGGCCGTCGCCCCCCTGGCCGTGGCCGGCCTGACCGCGGTCGCCACCATCTCGATCGCCAGCGTCGTGATGGGAGTGTTCGGACTGTTCGGCGCCGTGATTCTGGGCCGCTACATCCCCCGCTACGCGCCTCGCCGGCCGCGCATGCGTCCCTGACGCTGCCTCGGCCCCACCGCGCTGAACCCGGGGAATGGGAGACCGACCGAGGGCGTTTAATGGTCGTATGCCCCTCATCGGAGAATACGAGCCCGGCACCCAGCGGTGGGTGCGCGACCAGGTCGACCTGTACGAAAGCTCCGGAGGCACGGAAGGCACCACCCTGCGCGGGATGCCCGTCATCGTGCTCACCACCCTCGGGGCCAAGTCGGGCAAGCTGCGCAAGACCCCGCTGATGCGCGTGGAGCACGAGGGTGCCTACGCCGCCATCGCCTCCCTCGGCGGCAGCCCCAAGAACCCCGTCTGGTACGGCAATGTGGTGGCCCACCCTCTCATCGAGCTGCAGGATGGCCCCAGCCGTCAGGACATGCTGGCCCGCGAGGTCACCGGCACCGAACGCGCTGCGTGGTGGGAGCGGGCCGTGGCCGCGTTCCCCGACTACGCCGACTACGAAAAAAAGACCGACCGGGTCATCCCGGTGTTCGTGCTGGAAGCGGTTCCCCCCGCCGCTCCCGCTGCCATCGCTCCCGCCACTACGACTGCCGCCGCGGCTGCTCCCGTCTCCTGACGGTGGCACGCGCGAATACCCGCGGTCCCCGAATCGACCGAATCGTGTTGGCCGGCCTGACCGACTCCGACGGCAGCGACCTCCGCGCCGGTGACAGCCGGGAGGCCGAGCGCTTCAGCGCATGCGACCTGTCCGGCCGGGACCTGACCGGTATCGGCTTCCAGGAGTGCGAGCTGCGCGGAGTCTCCCTCAGCGACACGCAGCTGCGCGGGGCATCCGTCGCCGACTGCGTGGCCGGCGAGCTGCACGCGACCGTCTTCTGCGCGCCCCGCTCGATCTGGCGGGACGTCAGGGTGGAGCACTCCCGGCTCGGGGCGCTCGAGCTCTACGAGGCCACCCTGCGCTCGGTGCACATCGACGAGTCCAAGCTCGACTTCGTGAACGTGCGCGGGGCGACGCTGACCGATGTGCTGCTCTCCAACTGCATCATCGAGGAGCTCGACCTCGGCGGCGCCACCGTACAGCGCTTCGAGATGCGCGACTGCCGCGTCGGCACCCTCGACGTGACCCGTGCCACCCTCAAGGACGCCGACCTACGCTCGAGCGACTTCAGTGCCATCCACGGGCTTGAGGGGCTGCGCGGCGCCACCATCGATGACGCCCAGCTCAGCCTGCTTGCGCCCGTTTTCGCCGCACACCTCGGCATCATCGTCACCTAGCCGAGTCAGTCCCCTAGCCGTGGGCGCTGCGCAGATAGCCCGTCCCTAACGAATTCGACGGAGATTTTGGCTCTCCTGTCGTAACCGTGGGTTAATCCCGGCCGGGGAGTGCGGGTTTGTGGCCGCCG
>NZ_PJJU01000003.1:0-1867 GCF_002929635.1 Cryobacterium sp. M25
CTCCCTACCGGCTTGCCCCAGTGTTACCACTGACTGGTACGGCTACCTTCCTGCGTCACCCCTTCGCTTGACTACTACCAGCGAAGTTCCCACGCAGCCCCAGAACTCCACACCCCCGAAGGGGAGTGATCGATCCGGTTTTGGGTGGTTAGTACCGCTGATTCGTCACGGGCGCCCACACACGGGTACGGGAATATCAACCCGTTGTCCATCGACTACGCCTGTCGGCCTCGCCTTAGGTCCCGACTCACCCTGGGCGGACTGGCCTGGCCCAGGAACCCTTGGTCTTTCGGCGGGCAAGGTTCTCACTTGCCTTGTCGCTACTCATGCCTGCATTCTCACTCCCCCACCCTCCACCACCGGTCACCCGGTGGCTTCGCTGAATGAGGGACGCTCCCCTACCCACACCCACCACAAGGTGGATGTGCCGCGGCTTCGGCGGTGTGCTTGAGCCCCGCTACATTATCGGCGCACAATCACTTGACCAGTGAGCTATTACGCACTCTTTCAAGGGTGGCTGCTTCTAAGCCAACCTCCTGGTTGTCTTTGCGACTGCACATCCTTTCCCACTTAGCACACGCTTGGGGGCCTTAGCCGGCGATCTGGGCTGTTTCCCTTTCGACGNCCGCTACATTATCGGCGCACAATCACTTGACCAGTGAGCTATTACGCACTCTTTCAAGGGTGGCTGCTTCTAAGCCAACCTCCTGGTTGTCTTTGCGACTGCACATCCTTTCCCACTTAGCACACGCTTGGGGGCCTTAGCCGGCGATCTGGGCTGTTTCCCTTTCGACGTACGGAGCTTATCCCCCGCCGTCTCACTGCCACGCTTTACACCACGGCATTCGGAGTTTGGCTGACGTCAGTAACCTAGTAGGGCCCATCGGCCATCCAGTAGCTCTACCTCCGCGGTGAACCACGCAACGCTGCACCTAAATGCATTTCGGGGAGAACCAGCTATCACGGAGTTTGATTGGCCTTTCACCCCTACCCACAGCTCATCCCCTCAGTCTTCAACCTAAGTGGGTTCGGGCCTCCACGCGGTCTTACCCGCGCTTCACCCTGGCCATGGGTAGATCACTCCGCTTCGGGTCCAGAACACGCCACTATTCACACGCGCGTATGCGCGTGTGGGTCGCCCTATTCAGACTCGCTTTCGCTGCGGCTACCCCACACGGGTTAACCTTGCGACATGTCCCTGACTCGCAGGCTCATTCTTCAAAAGGCACGCCATCACCACCCTCCTCCGGAGAGGAAAAGGAGGCTCTGACGGATTGTAGGCACACGGTTTCAGGTACTCTTTCACTCCCCTCCCGGGGTACTTTTCACCATTCCCTCACGGTACTAATCCGCTATCGGTCATCGAGGAGTATTTAGGCTTACCGGGTGGTCCCGGCGGATTCACAGCGGATTCCACGGGCCCGCTGCTACTCGGGAATTGATACTAGGCAGGTGCCGGGTTTTCGCGTACCGGGCTCTCACCGTCTACGGCAGACCATCCCAGGCCACTTCCGCTAACCACGACACTTTCTGACTGCCTCTCAGCCGGGTAGCGCTGAGACATATCCTCCCACAACCCCGCACACACAACCCCTACCCGGTTACCCATGCGTGCGGTTTAGCCTGTTCCGCGTTCGCTCGCCACTACTTGCGGAATCACAATTGTTTTCTCCTCCTACGGGTACTGAGATGTTTCACTTCCCCGCGTTCCCTCCCGCACCCTATATATTCAGATGCGGGTAGCACGACATCACTCGTGCTGGGTTTCCCCATTCGGAAATCCTCGGATCCACGCTCGGTTGACAGCTCCCCGAGGCATATCGCAGCCTCCCACGTCCTTCATCGGCTCTCGATGCCAAGGCATCCA
>NZ_PJJU01000048.1:0-80654 GCF_002929635.1 Cryobacterium sp. M25
GTCCTGGCCGACCGGGGCTTCTACGGCTTCCGGTTGTGGGCTCAGGCGGCAGCGACGGGCGCTGACCTGCTTTGGCGGGTCAAGACGAACCTTCGTCCGAGGCATCTGGAGACCCTCGCTGACGGGTCCTGGCTGGCGACGATCATCCCGACCTCTGGCCCTGGGCGGCAATCGACACCACCGTTGACCGTGCGGGTCGTGGACTACACGATCGACGATGGACGCGACAACCCTGGCGCCTACCGGCTGCTGACCACGATCCTTGATCCGGGCGAAGCCTCAGCGGAAGAACTCGCGATCGTGTATTCCGAACGGTGGGAGATTGAGTCCGTGTTTGACGAGTTGAAAACTCACCAACGCGGGCCGCGCATGGTGATGCGGTCCAAATCCCCCGACCTGGTCAAGCAGGAAATCTGGGGGCACCTCTGTTGCCACTACGCGATCCGCACGCTCATGGTTGAGGCCGCCCAACACGCTCGCCGTGACCCCGACCGGGTCTCTTTCGTTGCCGCACTCCGCATCGCCCGCCGCTCTGTCGCTCAGGGCGCTTTTTCCCCCTCCGCAGCCTGACCACGCCAAAGCGGTCTGGCGCCACGCCATCCTCGCCCTCGTCCGGCGCCTGAACCCCGCGCGACGACGGCGATCACACCCTCGCGTCATCAAACGCAAGTCTCGAAGTGGCCCGCCAAACGCTTCCACCACACGCACTGGCCACAACCCCTCCACGAGCCAGAAATCACCACTCAAACACTTAACTGAACGGTATTGAGGCTTAGCGCGTCCCCAAGTGGATCCTGGAAAGCAGCGACCTATCGCCAGAGCGTCATCACTTGGCAGGCGCGCGTCCCCCGATCGAGGTCAAGATAGTGACGAGCATGGCACTAGCAATGGTCTTCCGATTCCACCCGGTCGTCATAGCCTCAAGCTATATCCCGCAACCCCTGGGCCTAGTTCGAAGCCGTCAAAGCCTCGCGTTTGGGCCCTTTTTGTCGCGTGAGTTTCAGCGGGTTGCACCGGTGTGTGAGGTACGTGCCGTTCCACGTGCCAACGCCGTGTACGATCTACCAGTTAAGACTATATACCTCTAGGGGTATAACGGCATTACGGATTAGTAAACGGAAGGAACTCAGATGATGTGGGGTAACGGAAGTATGGGATGGTCCTGGGGATTCGGACTGCTAGCTATTGCAGGCGTCGCCGTGCTCATTTACGTCATTGTTCGTTTACTGTCGAACAAATCCGGAAGCGATGACACACGATCCGCTCCGAGGCAAGCTGATTCGATCAGTGCTAGGCAAATTCTTGAGGAGCGTTTCGCTCGGGGGGAGCTCACTGCGGAGCAGTTGCGTGATCAGCTACGGGTGCTCGAGGAGGACCGGTAGTGCCCGATCTCAGTCGCCGTAGCGCCCTGATCCTCGGCGGGGTGGGGATCGCAGGCACGGCTGTAGGCGGAACGGGTTTCTTCGTCAATCAACGGATCTCATCAACTACGTCACCGGCAACACCGTCCGGGAGCGACCTCGTGGAGCCCCCGGAGCTACGAAGCGTCAATGGCACTCTCACCGTTGACCTCGAGTCTTCACCCCAACAGGTGACCCTCGCTGGCCGTGACGTGCGTGCGCCCAGTTACAACGGTGGCGTGCCCGGCCCCACACTGCGCGTTCGAGCGGGAGATACCCTCAGCGTGAGCCTTCGCAATGGTCTGGCAGACCCAAGCAACCTGCACGTGCACGGCCTCCACGTCTCGTCCGAGAACGACAGCGACAACATGTTCGTCACCGTCGCAGCCGGCGACTCCTTTGATTACCAGTACGACCTGCCCGCCAATCACCCGCCGGGCGTGTACTGGTATCACCCGCACCACCACGGTTTCGTGGCCGATCAGGTATTCGGCGGACTCTACGGCGCCATCATCGTCGAAGACCCCGACCCCATCCCTGCCAGCCGGGAACGCGTCCTCGTCGTCTCCGACATCACCCTCGATTCCACAGGAACAATTCCAGCGGCCACAGCGATGGAGAAAATGGCCGGACGCGAGGGAGACCTCGTCCTGGTCAACGGACAACTCACCCCCAGCATGACTGCCCGCCCTGGCGAACGGGAACGATAGCGCATCATCAATGCCTGTGTGTCCCGCTACCTGCGGCTGCGCCTCGACGGGCAGCAGATGTCCCTTCTCGGAATCGACTCCGGACGTTTCGAAGCCGCGCACGAAGTCAACGAGGTCGTGCTGGCCCCGGGGAACCGGGCCGACCTTCTCGTCACCGGCACAATCGGCACCTCCGTACTGCGTGCCCACACCTACGACCGAGGTAGATCCGGCGGAATAATGATGGGCGGCGTAGGCTCCACTTCCGCCGCCGACATCGCGCTGGCCACATTTATCGTGGCCGGTGACGTTGTCGCCACAGTCGCCGCCATACCCGGTCAGCCCGTTCCGCGTGACCTACGCACAGCTACCGGAACCGCCCGACGCGAGCTAATCTTCGCGATGGGAATGGGCGGAAATATGGGCGGCGGAATGGGCGGGGACACAGGCAGCGGCATGGGCGGAGGAATGGATGGCGGCATGATGTCAGCCACGATCAACGGCCGCGCATTCGATGCCACCCGGGTCGACACGACCGTGCAATTCGACAGCGTGGAGGACTGGTTGCTGACAAATACCAGCCCGCTCGATCACCCCGTGCACCTGCACGTGTGGCCGATGCAGATCATCGAACAGTCAGGCCAGCCCGTCAAAACCATCATGTGGCAGGACGTCGTGAACATCCCGGCACTCAGCACCGTGCGTGTACGCATCGCGTTTGACGACTTCAGCGGACGTACCGTGTACCACTGCCACATCCTCGACCACGAAGACAGTTGAATGATGGGAGTCATCACCGCAAACTGACACCAGCTGCAACCATCAGTTCAAGAAAATGGATCAGGAGAAACCAATGAACTACGCACACACCATCACCGTCTCGCTGCCCTACGAGGAATCCGTCTCCAGAGTGCGGGAAGAACTCGCCAACCAGGGATTCGGCGTTCTTACCGAAATCGACGTCCATGCGACCTTCGAAACGAAACTCGGCGCGGAAAGCGCACAGTCACTCGGCGACTACCTGATCCTGGGCGCCTGCAACCCGGCCCTCGCCGAACAAGCACTCAACGCAGAGCCCGACATGGGATTGCTGCTTCCGTGCAACGTCGTCATCCGACGCAGCCCATCAGCGAATACCACCACGGTGCAAGCCATCAACGCACAAACCATGGTCCAGTTGAGCAATTCCCCAGGGATACAGAACGTTGCTGATCAAGCCGATGAACGTCTTCTCGCCGCGCTAGCAGCTCTCCAAGAAGAAAACAGCAGCAAGTAACATGCGATCCGCTCCGCTGAAGCACGGTCAGGACTTTGTCGCTGAATCTGTGAACAGCAACGCTCAGCGGCGCTATTTTCCTGGGTTTATCTGGGAAGAGGGTCATCAAGAACCCAAGCGTGCCCATCACGTTCTTCCTGATCTGTGACAGGCTGAAAAAACTGCCGGGGACCTACTCGTTCATCTCTTGGAGCCCGTGGTCAGGACGGACATCCACAACCTGACGCCCTCACCGCTCGTGCCAGCCCACAGCCCCAGAACGTCTTTCTCCCCGGCCAGCGTCACGCCGTTGGCCGGGGAGAAAGGTCGGGTGGCAATCTGCCCGTCGCGGTCTTCACCACGATGGGCCGGGAAACGTGGCGACGAGCACGCCGATGGCGGGATGGTGTTCACGGTGATGGCGGCATTGGCCGATACGGAACTGGTCATCAAACGTGAACGCATCGTGGAGAGTGTCAGCAAGCGCTGTCCAGCGAGGAAGGATCTCGGCGGGTGCCGACGTCGATTCGCTGAGAGTTAAATACCCGACGCCGGCGAATCTGCCACCCCGGTCGCGAGAGATCTGAGTATGTCCCGCGCCATGCCTTACAGGAGAAATATGAAGATTACCCCGGTTTCCTCGCACCAGCCAGAGCCCGCCTCATCGATCGATTCGGTCGCCGCCTTGTCCTCCTCCTGCTCAGCAGCGTTTTCGGGTTGAGCTTGGTCGCACTCGCACTGCTCACGAGCTCGGGCGCACCAGTCTGGTTATGCGTGACCGTGGCCGGCCTCCTCGGCGCGTTCGCTCCACCGCTGCCGACAATGCGGGTCGCCTGGGCATCGCTGACCCCGACGCCAGGCCACCTGAAAAAGGCTTTGAGTCTGGATGCAGTCCTGGAGGAGTTGCTCTACCTTGTCGGCCCCGCCTTGTCCGGCTTGCTCTTGGTCATCATCCAGCCAAGTACCGCCCTACTCATCCCTGCCGCACTGATTCTGGTCGGGACAGCTCTGATGATGTCTTCTCCCGCGATGGCCGCGACCCCGGTCGACGCGTCAAGCAGGAACGTAGCCAGCGCTGCGCCCCTGCTCACAGAACCTCGATTCATTGCGCTGCTCCTGCCTGTGCTGGCAGTCGGCCTTGTGGTCGGCACCATTTACGTTGCGGTCCCGACCATGATTGCCACCCTCGGTAATGTCGCAGCCGTGGGGGTTGTTCTCGCCCTGTTCGCGGCCGACAGCGCCGTTGGAGGCCTTGCCTATGGCGCTCTTCACATCACGGTGTCCTCGCAGCGCCAACTCGTGATCCTGGCGATATTGTTCATCACGGCCTCAGCCGGTGCTGGCCTCGCGACGTCGACAATCTCCCTGGGACTGGTTATCTCGGCCGCTGGCCTCTTCCTTTCCCCGATCATGATCGTGGCGTATTTTACGGCCAGCGATTTTGGTGGGACGACCCGCCAGACCGAGTCAACAACGTGGGTGAACACCGCTCACAACGTCGGTGCAGCGGCTGGGAGCGCGCTCAGCGGCTTCCTCGTCGAGAGCTGGAAAGTGAGTTCAACCTTCCTCACCACAGCCGGGGCAGCCGCAGTCTTCGTCGCTCTCAGCGCCGGCATCTCCGCGAGACCCTGGCGACGACCCTCCGCCGAATTGACTGATTGCAGGAAGGTCTTTTGGAACGACGGCAGCTCCTCGCCGTCACCGTCGTGACGGATTGTCTAGTTTCGTCGGCCAGGTGTCACACCGAAGAACGGCAGGCAGGGCGAGAGGCCAGCCATCGTCACCTTGAGACGCGGCCTCCCGTCCCACGCCTAACGTGTCAGACGCAGTCGGTCGGAGGTGACTGCTCGGCCATCGAGTACATCTCTGGAGATGCCATCGTGCTTGTAGCCAAGCTTTCGCGAGACACCTTGTGACGCTGGATTGTCTTGGACAACCTCGGACCAGGCAGCGTCGGCTTCGAGGCCGTCGAAGGCGAGGTGCAATAGGGCGGACCGTGCCTCGGTCCCCAGGCCTTTCCCGTGATGTTCGACGCCGAGCCAGGATTCTGTCTTGACTTCGCGAAGGATTGAGAACTCACGCCCTCTGAGAGCAACCATGCCGATGGGTTGCTGCTCGTGGAAAACAGCGAGTTCCAGGGTCCACGCGTCCGTGCTCCAATCGCCTCGGCGGCTCCAATGCTGCTTCATGACGTGCACTGTGCGTTCGGTGGTAATGGTCCGTCCACGGCGTCAGGTAGGGGCGCTCACCGCGCTGATGGACGCCCCCGGCGGCGACCAACGCGACTTCGGTCAACTCCTCATCGGTGGGTAGGTGAAGCTCGAGTCGATCCGTGTTCAGGTGCAAGCCGACGAAGGGCCAGTGATCAATGAGCATGACAACAGTCTGGCTACTTCGCACACCATCGCCAGCGCGGCTCGCTGGGGCTGATGCACTGTGCCACCGGGGAACCCCTTCCGCGAAGGGAAATGAAGGTCGAGGTCTATCGAACCTGGCGTGTGAGTCGAAGGCCGAATGGGTGTGGCCCGGCGAAATACCAAACGAGCGCGCCGAGTAGAGGCGCGAATACGACGGCGATCATCCAGAGGACTTTCTCCACCTCGGACAGGTCGCGGGTTCGCGCGATCTGGACGATGGCGTACGCGATCGCAGCGCTGTAGAGGACTGCGACGACGGATGCGAGAGCGATTGCAAGTGCGGCTGGATTGTCCATGACGGTTCCGTTCGTTTGGCTACTTCAAGATAGGGCCCCAGTGAAGATGCGTCTACGGAACCCTTCGCGCGGTGCTTCCCTCCCACTACCTTCCGTGGCCAGCGCCTCCCCGATTTTTTGTGGATTCGTTTGCTTCAAGAATCGCGCTCTTGCGCCGTCCCCAGCGGATGAAGAGCGCCAGAGCCACGATGATCCCAACCAAAAGGAAAACCTGAACGACCACCCAAAAGTTCCACCAAGACAAAGAACCGAATTCCATTTCGACCGCCCCTCGACTCGCGGGCATCCGATTGCGCTATCTAGCGCGAGCTTACGACTCGGTGGCTGTCCAGGGCAACGCGCTGCCGATTGCAAGCCAGGGGAAGCGTCTCGAGCAAAAGGCCAGGGTGCTACCCGCGCAAGGACCCCTTGTGGCTTGATTTCGTAAACCGATAGGTTTGCCTCAATCAGGGGAGAAAAGTGGCCGACAAGTGGGCGTTTGTGTGGTTAATCGCAGTGTCGGCCACGGTATTCACCCTGATGGGCTGTTCACCTGCCGAGGGCTTCTCCGACCTGCGTAGAACGCTGTGCTCGTGCACTCCATGGATCGCCTTGCCCGTAACCTCGACGACCTCCGCTCGATCGTGCGCCGGCTCACCGTGAAGAAGGTCCGAGTCGAGTTCGTGAAAGAGCAAGTCTCCTTCACCGGTGACGACAACGCGATGGCGAACCTGCTCCATAACGTCATGGGAGCCTTTGCTGAGTTCGAGCGGTCCCTGATCCGTGAACGTCAGCGCGAGGGTATTGCCCTGGCTAAGAAGCGTGGCGTGTACCGCGGCCGCACCCCCTCATTGGACGCGGCCCGCGCCGCGGAGCTGCGTGAGAAGGCCGCCGCCGGCGTGCCGAAAGCTGCTCTCGCTCGACACTTTGGGATCAGCCGCGAAACCGTCTACGCCTATCTCCGCGCCGAGGTCTGAAAGATTCTCCGCTGAGGCAGGCGCCATGCCTGCAACTGGGGGAGTGGGACGAGTTCGCGGCACCTCGTTTCCTGGCGCGGAACAGGCGCCAGGGCCAAACGCTGCGCAGGGCGCGCTGTGGCAACGACATCGAGCGAGGGCCCTGGATAGAGGAATGGCTCAGCACTGGCCGGTTCTCCACCTACGTCGTCCTCCTCTGAAAGCATAGGAGTAGGGCCTTTCTTGAAGCTGGTGTGTGGTCGAAGACCATCAGTTTCGAGAAAGGCCCGCTTCTATGTGCGGAAGCGACCCGGAGTGGGGAATTTCAGTGAGCAGGACTGGAGAATTTTAGCGAGCGCCGTCACGAGCGCGTGGCAAATCAAGCGTGGAAAACGAATTGCGCGGGCACGATCATTCCTTAGAACAGACAGGAACATGACACTCAGCCCACCCCTCTAGCCCAGGTCCGTCTCCGTCCGTATGCTTCAAGGATGACAGACTTCAGCACAGGCGACCGGGTGAGTTGGGCGACGTCTCAGGGGCGAACTCAGGGGGAGGTAATCGAGAAGAAGACGAGCGATTTTGACTTCGCGGGCAAAACGTTCCACGCCTCGAAAGATGACCCTGCGTTTATCGTGAAATCTGAGAAAACGGATGCCGAAGCCGCGCATAAGGCCAGTGCCCTTCGCAAGCTGTCGCCACGTTAGGGGCAACTGAGCGCGCGACCGTGGCCAGCACCATGCGCCGCCTCGGGTTGGTGGGCATCAGCCCCAAACGCTGGCGCACCACCACGGTCAGCCAAACCGAGGACGCCCACCCGGTCGACATCATCAAACGGCAGTGGGACACCGGGGCCCTGAACCAGGTCTTGCTGGGCGACATCACTTACCTGAGGACCTGGGAAGGGTGGCTCTATTTGGCCACCGTGATCGACGCGCACTCGCGCCGCGCGATCGGCTGGGCCATCGCCGACTGCACCGACCTCATCAAGACCGCCCTGGTCATGGCCATGGCGCTCCGCGGTGAGCGGCCCGAGCAGGTAATCTTCCACTCCGATCGTGTCACCCCGTCAGCGCAGATGACCGCGTTCGCGAAACAGCACCGCATCACCCGGTTGATGGGCTACACCGGGGTCTGCTGGGATAACGCGATGGCGGAAAGTTTCTTCGCCACGCTCAAGACCGAGTTTTACCATCGACGCGTCTGGCCCAGCAAAAACAAAGCATCCAAAGAGGTCGGCGCCTGGATCGAAGACCGCTACAACCGGCGCCGCCGGCACACATCCCTC
Organism: Cryobacterium sp. M25; assembly: GCF_002929635.1. Lineage (NCBI taxonomy): Bacteria > Bacillati > Actinomycetota > Actinomycetes > Micrococcales > Microbacteriaceae > Cryobacterium > Cryobacterium sp. M25. Next base: position 8,281 of record NZ_PJJU01000048.1, read on the forward strand.
GGCCAGGTCAGCCCCGTCGACTTCGAACTGCAATACTCAAACCAAAACGCGGTCTTCGCTAAAGCCGCATAACCCCGTGTCCACTAACCGGGGGCAAGGCCACAAGGCGCTCGCTCAGCGAACCGGACCGGCGATCCGCTCGTCGTGACAAAAACTCCACCGGCTCAGCCGGTCGCTGGAGAACCTCATCGTTCTATCGAACTCCCTCCAGGAGTTCGGAGACACGTGCCCCACGATCCACCGGCGCCGGGCCAAACCATGAGCCTCGGCCGTCCGCTGGAGAAAGAGTCAGCAGCTCATCGACCTTGAGCAGCGACATTCCCGCTGGGGACTATTCACCGATTCGGCAAATCGGGAGATCGACAAGATCGGCGACTTCGGACAGGCGACGGCGAGGGTCGTATCCGATGTCGCATCGGACGTCGGAAATGCCGTCTCTGATGGCGCCGAAGCAGTAGGCGACTTCGTCGAGGATGCGTGGCCATGGTGACCTTGCCCCGTCGGCCTGAAAGAATAGGACCATGACAGACGCCACCACGTCGGTGCCGAGCATCGCCGAAGACATCCAGCTGATGCTCCAGCAGAGGCCGGGACAGCTCGAACCCGACCAGATCGTGCCGGGCGCCGGCGGTTTGATCGAACTCGCGCTCGAAGGACGTATCCTGACAGACCCGAAGGACGGATTTCTAACCGAGCCCGCTGACAACGCCCGCCTCGTGGTCGTCGACGACTCGCCGACCGGGTCCGCCATGTTGGATGCCCTTGCAGTGGTATCTGCTCGGCGACGACCCCCGTTCACCTACAAGGTGCTTCAGCCGGTGACTGTCGCCGTGTTGCCCCACCTCTATGTGGCACTCGTCGAGCGCGGGGTCGTACGCGAAACCGGCGGCTATCCGACCGGACGTGATCGACTCGAGATCGCCGACGAGTCTGTGTTCCTCGAGCGCAAGTCCGTTCTGGCGCGGGCGCGGACCCTGCCAGCAACGGTGTCGGATCCCCGAATCGCGGCGGTCATCGACCTGCTGCGTAACAACGGCACGTACCGTGGAGAGACGGGTCTGCTGTCGATCATCGCCGGGGACTGGTACCCGCCAGCGACGAGGGACGTCATCTCGTCGATACTTCGCGGCGTCCGCCATATGTCCACATCGCAATGAGTGCGTGACCGTACGACTTTCCACGGGAGAGGATGAACATGACCGATACCGAAACGATGACCCCCGCGTCTTCGTTACCCGCGACGCCGGCGTCCCCGAATGTGGATGACATCGGTTTCTGGTGCACGAGCTGCAGTATCTGTTCAGCACCTCGCCGGGAGACAGCGCGGATCGGCAAGGGCTTCGGTGTTCTCGGGGTCGGTGTGGGCGTTCTCAACATGGCTACCGGTGTCAACGGGATGTTGGACGCCGACGTCAGCTCAGACGACAGGTGGGCTCTCGCCGATGGTGTCGCGGGAACGATCACGAGCATCGGTTCGTTCGCCCCTCCGCCCGCGGGACAGGTATTTGCAGGTGTCGGCGCGGCCTATACCGCCGGACGCTGGGGTCGGATCGCGAACGTCAATGAAGAGGGCTGCGACGTCATCAAAGCCATGATCGGGAGCATCGGCGCGAACCCACGGAAGGGTGCCACCCACACCCGCGCTGACATCGTCGACGAGCTGCTCATCGACGATGTGGCGGCCCTCGGTGCGTCCCAATATCCCGGCGGGTTCCAGTCTCTAGGACCATGCCCCATGTTGCCCCACGTCAATTCGCCCAAGCGCCCATCCATACGGGCGCACGTCTGTCTAGCAGCCGGGAGACCAGTCCGACAGACCCCCGAACAAGTGTGTGAGTCGCAAAGCTAAGCGGCGGTATCGCGTTGGCGCATTGTGGCCGGTAGTGCGTGTTCCCAGTCTTCCTCGTCAGTCTCAGCGCAGATCGTCGAGACCGGTATCGCTGGCGTAGGCGGTGAGAAATACGCGCGTGGCCTCCGCTGCATGGGCCTTCATGCCGGTGGTAGTCGGGATGGCCTCGTCGCCCAGGAGCGTGGCTTCGTTGACCGGCGCGGCGAGTACCAGCCAATTCAGGGTCGTGGCTGCTACTGCTGGGCTCGGTGCGCTCAGGAGTCCGCGCTGTACGAGCTTGGAGATGACGATGGCCAATGATTGGATCGATCGTTGGGGACCGTTTTCGAATAGGGCTTGGGCCAGTTCGGGGAAGCGGCTGACCTCTCCGATCACTAGGCGTCGTAGGCGGAGCAGCCTCGGTGTCATGACGATTCGCATCTCGTCCATGGCGTATTGCATGAAGTAGGGCGCGAGATCTGCTTCGTCGTCCGCGTCATCACCCCTGGGCATTCGGTACCCGGCAGCGGTGAAAACGTTCGAGGACGCGTGGGAACGCTTCACTCCGTTCCTCGCGTTTCCACCCGATTTGAGACGCGTGATTTACACGACTAACAGCATTGAGTCGTTGAACTACCAGCTGCGGAAGGTGACGAAGAACCGCGGTCACTTCCCCAACGATGAGGCCGCGATCAAGATGCTCTGGCTGGCGATCTGCAACATCGAAGACAAACGCGCCCGCGACCGAGCCAAGGAACGAGGAGGCAACCGCACGACCAAACGCAAGGCCGAAGGCCGCCTCGTCGAAGGCCAAAATCACCACGAATTGGAAGCTCGCCCTCAACCAGCTCGCCTTGGCCTACCCAGACCGAATCAACCCCCACCTCTAACCAATTCCGAAACACTTACACAAACCACTTGGCAAGCTCTTTCGACGTCGTGCACGGGCCCATCACCGCGTCCAGACTGGCATGCGTTCCGCACTCAGCCAACGCCACCAACCGTGCCTGCGGGAAAAGATTGCTCCCCGCGACTGACGGGTGGGCGACCAAAGAACTCAGCATTTACGACGCTGTCGGCCAGATCCAGGATCGTTCCGTCGATGGACATCAAGCGCCATCCAGCCAATCAGGACCCCGGCGTGTCAGGCCCTGCCAGCGGCTGTGCGACACGGGCAAACAGGTCCCGAACCAGTTCAAACCCCAGCCGCCGACGCGCCTGAAAGATGGCGGACTTCGACGGCGGCGCATACGCCTCGGACCAACCAGACGACCACGACAGCCCATCCGTGAGCTGAGCAAACACGTCCTCGTAGGACGCTTCGGCATACAAGCCCATCCCGATTGAAAAATACGTCATCACCCGCGCCGGCGACGCCCGGTTTCGCTGCTCAGTCCGCCCCGCGGCCTGAACCACCTCGTCGATGACATCAGCCGGGAACACCCGGGTCAACAAACTAACCGACAATACATCCGACAACCGACGGTCAGAGACCGGCTTCACCCACCCTGTACGCGCATAACCACAACGCAACACGAGAACGCTTAACTGAACGGTGTTGAGGTTAAGAGCCGCCCGGCCCGGGCGACCTCTCCGAGCCACGCCAGGCTCGGCTTGGGGTGGCGCTCGAACGTCTCGGCGTCCCAGCCGATGAGCCCGAAGGTGGGCGCGTAGCTGCCCCACTCGTAGTTGTCGAGCGCGCTCCAGTGCAGGTAGCCGCGCACGTCGATGCCGTCCGCGATGGCACTCAGAATCCCCTCGAGCGCTCCCGTCGTGTAGTCGATGCGGCGCGCGTCGTCGGCGGTCGCGATGCCGTTCTCCGTCACGTAGATCGGTACGCCACCGTTGCGCTGCCAGGAGCGGCGGATGCCGAATTCGATCGCTCCGGGGTAGTACTCCCAGCCGGTGAGGGTGCGCTCCGCAGCAGCCGGAATCGCGATCGGCCCGTTCGCGCCGATTTTCGTGCGCGTATAGGCCTGGATGCCGATCCAGTCGTCACCGCGCGCTGCGTCCATGAAGACGTCTTCGCGCGAGTATCCGTAGTCGTCGGCCGCCTGCTCGGCGCCCGGCTCTGGCTGGTAGGCCTGCGTCGCGACCGACCACCCGGCGCGCTTGCCGGCGCCGCGCAGGATGTCGACCGCGCGCGTGTGTCCGGCGATGAGGTTCTCGGTGACGACGGGGTCGCCGGCCCGGAGGCCGACGTGCGGGAACGCCTCGCGCGAGTTCGCCATGATGGCGACCATGTTCGGCTCGTTGATCGTGCAGACGAGGTCGACGTCGGAGAGGATCGGCAGAGCCGACTCGACGAAACGCGCGAACCGGTCGACGACCGCGGGGTTGCGCCAGTCGCCGTCCCGCGCGAGCCACGCGGGGTTGGTGAAGTGGTGCAGTGTGACCATGGGCGTGAGTCCGAGGCCGAGCGCCGTGTCGATCATCCGGCGGTAGTGGTCGAGCTGCGCCCGGGAGACGAAGCCTTCCTCTGGCTCGATCCTGGCCCACTCGATGCCGAACCGGTAGCTCGTGAGCCCGGCGTCGGCGAGCAGGCGCATGTCCTCCGGGTAGCGGTGGTAGCTGTCCGCGGCATCGCCACTCGGCGACTCGACTGGATGCGGGCTCGGCAGCCGCCCGTGCTCGCGCAGCCACCAGTCGCTGGAAGTGTTGTTGCCCTCGACCTGGTGCGGCGCAGTGGCGGCACCCCACAGGAATCCGTTGGGAAAAGTCATTGTGTTCCTTACTATTTGATTCCGGTCAGGGCGATGCCCTGAACGAAGTAGCGCTGCAGGGCGATGAAGATCGCGAGCACGGGCACTACGACCACGACGGCGCCCGCCATCATCAGGCCGTACTGCGAGGCGTTCTGGCCGACCGAATAGAGCGCGAGGGCGACCGGAAGCGTGTACTTGTCCTCGCTCGTCGCGACGACGAGCGGCCAGAGGAAGTTGTTCCAGCTGCCTAGGAAGGTCAGGATCGCAAGGGTTGCGACGGCCGGTCCGCACAGCGGCATGATCACCCGGAGGAAGATCCGCCACTCACTGGCGCCGTCGATCCTGGCGGCCTCGATAATGTCGTCGGGAAGGCTCAGGATGAACTGCCGCATCAGGAACACGCCGAGCGGCGTGATCAGGAACGGCAGGATGAGGCCGGGGTACGAGTTCACGAGGCCGAGGTTCGAGGTGAGCACGAATAGCGGCACGAAGGTCACGACGCCCGGCACCATGAGCGTGCCGAGCACAAGACCGAACAGCACCTTCTTGCCGGCGAACTCAAGCTTCGCGAGCGCGTAGCCCAGCATTGACGAGAACACGATGTTGCCGAGCGTCACGAAAACCGCGACGACAACGCTGTTGGTGAAGTAGGTCGTGAAGTCGAGCCGCCCGAAGAGCTGCACGTAGTTCTCGAGCGTCGGGTTCTCCGGGAAGAAGTTCAGTGGGGCGCTGCGGATCTCGGCGTTTGTCTTGAACGAGCCGAGTAGCATCCAGATGAACGGGAAAATCATCGCGACGAACCCCGTGACGAGCACGATGTAGAGCCACCATCTCGGTTTGCGTCTCATCATGGTCAGTCCTTCTGTCGGAGGAATCGGAACTGCACGAGCGACAGGACAACGATGCCGAGGAACAGCACGTAACTGGCTGCGGAGGCATAGGAGTAGTTGCCGAATCCGAACTGGTTGAACGTGTACATCGCGGTCGAGAGGGTCGCGTCGAGCGGCCCTCCGCGCGTCATCACGAAGGGCTCCTCAAAGAACTGCAGGAACCCGATGCCCGTGATGACCGCCGCGAACAGCAGGGTCGGTCGCAGGGCAGGCACGACGACGTTGAAGAATCGCTGAACCGGACCGGCGCCGTCCATCATGGCTGCCTCGAGCTGCTCCTGCCCCACGCCCTGGAGCCCGGCGAGGAAGATCACCATGAGGGTTCCGATGTTGCGCCAGATCGCCATGGCAATGAGCGATGGGAGGGCGAACGCGGTGTCTTCGAGCCAGTTGGGGCCGGAGACTCCGAAGATCGAGAGAAACCCGTTGAGCAACCCATCCGGCTGGAGGATGAACTTCCAGACGATCGCGATCGCCACGATGCTCGTGACGACGGGAGCGTAGTAGCCCACGCGGAACACGGTGCGGAACTTGTTGATGCCGTTGTTCAGGGCGAGGGCCACGAGCAGAGCGAGAACGATCGTGAGCGGGACGCCCACAATCACAAAGACCGCGGTGTTGGAGAGGGCTTTGAGAAACCGGGGGTCCTGAAAGAGGTTTAGGTAGTTCTCGAGGCCGATGAAGTTCACGTTGAACGGCGATCGAAGGTCGCGGGTCGTGAGGTCGGTGAAGCTCATCACGAAGGACGCGAAGATCGGGCCGGCCATGAAGACCACGAACAGGATCATGAACGGGGCGGCAAAGCCCCACGCGATCCAGGTCATCTTGCGCCGACCGGGCAAGCGCCGAAGCGCCGTCGGCGCAGGCGGCGCGGGCGGACGCGGTGAGGGCGCCCGCCCGGTCTCTGGTGCGAAGACGGCCATGGCTAGTTGCCGGTGCCGATCGTGTCCGCCTGCTGCTGGATCGTCTTGAGTGCGGCGTCGACGGTCTGGTCACCGCGCGTGACCTTCTCGAGCTCCTGGTCAATGACGGCAGACACCTGGGCCCAGGTTGGGATCGCGGGCGGCGCCTTCGAGTCGGCGAGCTGCGCGGCGAACACGCTCAGGTAGGGGTCGTCGGCGAAGATCGGATCCTCGAACGCGGACTGCACCGAGGGGAGGTCGGTGGAGATGTCATACCACTCGAGCTGCGTCTCGGGCTGGCTGAGCCAGCGCACGAACTTCCACGACGCGTCACGGTTCTCGCTGTCGCCGAAGACGGCGAGGTTGCCGCCTCCCGTGAAGCTCGTGCGGGTGTCGGCTCCGGGAACCTGGGCGACGGCGAACTTGTCGGCGAAGTCCGGGCCGCCCTGCTCACGGAGCAGTCCGACGTGGAACGGGCCGCTGAAGAACGAGCCGACCGATCCGTCGATGAACTTCTGTTCGATCTCGCCGCCCTCGAGGCGAACCGCCTCGGAGGCGCCCTCGTCGAAGAAGCTCTTGTAGAACTCGAACGCCTCGGCCCACTCTGGGGTGTCGAACGTGAACTCGGTGCCATCCTCGTTCAGGATATCGCCGCCGGCCTGCCAGGCGAGAGGGGCAACGTACTGCCAGGAGTCGAATCCGCCCGGCGGAAGGGAGACGCCTGACGTGGCGCCGCCGCCCTTGAGCGCCAGGGCAAAGGCCTTGTACTCGCTCCACGTGGTAGGCGCCTCGACGCCGGCGGCCTCGGCGAGGTCGGTGCGGTAGTAGAGAACACGCGAGTCGACATACCACGGCACACCGTAGGCGACGTCGTCGACGACCGCCGTGCTCCAAGAGCCCTCGAAGAAGGATGCCTCGTCGACGAGGCCTTCCGGGGTGGGCTCGAGAGCGCCGGTTGCAGCGAACTCGCCGACCCAGGTCGTGCCGAGCATCGAGATGTCCGGGGTCTCGCCGCCGGCGATCGACGTGGCGATGCGGTCATGCGCGGAATCCCACGGCACCGCAGTGACGTTGATCGTGACATCCGGATTCTCGTCCTCGAACTTGGTCGCGAGCTGGTCGAGCACTTCGCCCTCGTTGCCCATCGCCCAGACCGTGACTTCGCCCGTTGCCGGCCTGTCGTCGATTGCGGCGCCGCTCGTGGCGGTACTCCCGCCCTCGGCACGGCCACAGCCGGTCAGGGCGATAACCCCCACCAGGCCCATTGCCGCGATTGATCCCCATCGATTCATGTCGTGCCTCCATTGGTTCGACTCCTGCCGTATGGCAGAGTTGCGACTGCTCGTAACGGCCGCAGAGGGGTGAAGCCCCTCGTTGGATTTCGACCCTAGCCCAAAAACCTTACATACGATAGGTTTCTTCTATGACGGACACTCAGGACCGCAAGCGCGGCAGCTACCCCAAGGGCCAAGCCCGACGCCAGGAAATCTTGGATGCCGCGCTTCTCGTGTTCGGTAAGAGCGGCTTCCACAGCGGCTCCCTGCGCGAGATCGCCAAGCGCGTCCAGCTGACCCCCGCAGGGGTGCTGCACCACTTCGCCTCGAAGGAAGACCTGTTCACGGAGGTGTTGAGACAGCGCGACGAGCGCGTGCGCGCTGCCGTCGGCGACGTTAGCGAGATCACGCTTCTCGAGCAAATGCGCAAGGTCGTCGCCTACAACCAGACCACGCGCGGACTGACATCGCTATACACGGTCATCTCCGCCGAGGCCACAGACTATGAGTATCCGGTGCACGAGTACTTCGTCGAACGGTACGCGGCGACGGCCGCTGACACCGAGCGCGTGCTCTCCGAGGCCCAGCGCGACGGCCTCGTGCGCACCGACCTCGACGTGCGGCATGCCTCGCGTCTCATCACTGCCGTGATGGACGGGCTCCAGCAGCAGTGGCTGCTCGACGAGAGCGTCGACATGCCCGCCGCATTCGATGAGTTCCTGCGCGGCTACCTGTTGCCGCCGTCCTGACCGCCTTTGACCCCGGCGAACGATGTTGATTGCACGAAATGGCGGTCGATATCGTCGGTTGGGTGGGACTTTGCCGGCGCGATCGTCAGGGACTGTGGCTGTGCTTTTGTTCTTGTGCCGATCGAAAACGGGGCCACGGGCGCGTTGACGGCGCAAGCCGGGGTCGCTGCCCCCGTCAGGGCGGTTCCGCCGGGTTTTTAGGTTGCTGGGCGGGCTGTCAGGGCGTTGTGCGCGGCCAGGCGGGCCTTGGTTTGCAGGGTGTGTAGCTTCATCAGGTTGTGGCAGGCAGCGATCAAGTCCCACTCGTGGGCTGCTTGATCCAACCCGCTCAGCAGCAAGAACTTACCCTGCCGGGTGTGGATTTGACCGAACACGGGCTCAACGATCGCTTTGCGTCGTGCGTAAACGGCGCGGCCCTTCTTCGTCTTCAATTTCCGGCCCATCCGCTCCCGCAACGTCGCATTGGCGGGGATCCATCCGCGGGGAACCTCCGGAACACGTTCACCGTGCTTGACCCGGCCGGTCGCGATGAAAAACTCGGTCCGGCCGCCGCTGGCCGCCTCGACGGTCTTGGCGTAGTCCAGATTCGCTGCTAAACAATACCCCGCATCTGCGAGGATCTGCTGGCGCAGGACACCTACCGTGGCATGGAGTTTCTCGATCAGTGGCACGACCTGTTCCACATCCACAGCACCCTTCTGCAGGGCAGTATCGTCATCGTGGCCCTTCTCCCGAGCTTTCTTCTCCGCGTCTTTCCGTGCCCGAGCGGCCGCGTCGGCCTCCAGCGCGGCGCGCGTTTCCGCCAGTTTCACCAGACGCGACTCCCGCCTGGCGAGCTCGGGCGGCAGTTCGTCGCCGCGTTTGTCTTTCCCGAATCGGGCATCCTCGGCGTCGTTGATCGCATCGGCATCAGCCAGTAGGGGGGAGACGTCGTCGGCGAGGACTTTCTGCTTCTCTGTCAACCGGGCGTAACTCATGGCCTTGCGTCTGGACGCGTTCGCGCGCACTTTCGTGCCGTCCAGCTCGACCTGCCCGAGCGACACCATCCCGGCCGCACGGCACAGTTCCAACGCTTGCAAGACCACGTTTCCCAGGCTGGAGAGGTGCCGTTTCCTAAACCGGGCGATCAAACGAAAATCTGGTGCCTGCTGCGCGGCCAACCACCGAAACGCGACCACGTCCACGAAGACCCGTTTCAACTCCCGCGACGATCGAACCCCGACGCGATACCCCTAGAGCAGGACACGCACCATCAACTTGGGGTCATACGGCGGCTGCCCCTTCGACTTCGCATACGACGCAAGCCGGCTCGAACGCCCGGAACCTCTTGTTCACGCCAGCGCCAGCCTCAACACCGTCATCAACGACCGGATCAACGTGTTCCAGTTCAGCCGCAGGAAACAGACCACCCAAATCGCTCATAAGCAATTTTCCCAGACCACGACCCCAAGCCCGGGAAATCAACCGGCGTTCGTGTTCTTGCAGGCGTTGGAACTCTGCCGCGCTGCCGGGATGGTGTCGTTGGGGCAGGTCGCGTTGGACGGCACGAAGGTGCGCGCGAACGCGTCTCTGCGCAAGGCGATGAGTTACGGCCGGTTGACAGAGAAGCAGAAGGTCCTCGCCGATGAAGTCCCCGCGCTGCTGGCTGACGCGACCGCGATCGACGATGCCGAAAATGCACGGTTCGGGAAAGACAAACGCGGCGATGAGTTGCCGCCGGAGCTCGCGCGGCGGGAGTCACGCCTGGTGAAACTTGCCGAGGCGCGCGCTGCGTTGGAGGCCGACGCGGCCGCTCTGGCTCGGAAGGACGCGGAGAAGAAAGCCCGGGATAAGGCCTGAGTGTCGGGCTATTCATGCATGGCTACGACCTATCACAAGGCGAAATAATCCTGCCTAAAGGGTACGTAACCCCGTCGGCGATGGCCTTACGCGGTTGGCTATTTCGCGAGGAATGCGAGTACGTGCTGGTTCCATTCGTCCTTGTGCGAAACGGTGACCCCGTGCGGGGCGTTTGTGATCACGACGAGTTCGCTGCCGGTAATGGCCTCGTGAGTACGTTTGCCACTCACCTCGAATGGCACGATGGTGTCGGAATCACCGTGGATGACCAAAGTCGGCACCGTGATTTTCGTAAGGTCGTCGCGGAAGTCGGTAGTGGAGAATGCGGTTACGCAGTCGAGCGTCCCCTTCGGCGATGCCAGTTGAGCGATGTCGAGATTATAGGCAATCTGCTCGGAGCTAACCTTTGGAGTGTTGACCGGGGACGGCTTGCCGGCGGTGAAGAACATCTGCAAAAATTCGTGCAGGAACGCCGGCCGGTCTCCGGACAATCCGTCGTGGAACCACTGAGCCAAATCGGCGTCGACGCCTCCGTCAGGGTTATCATCCGATTTCCAGAGGTAAGGCGGCACGGCGCTTGCGAAGACGAGTTTGGCGATGCGGGCGGTGCCATAGGTACTGACGTATCGAGCGAGCTCTCCACCGCCCATCGAGAATCCGACGAGGGTGACCTCCCGCAGATCGAGGGTATCGATCACGGCCTTCAGGTCGGCGGCGAACGTGTTGTAGTCGTACCCATCCCAAGGCTGTGACGACTGGCCGAACCCGCGACGGTCAAAAGTGATGACCCGGTAGCCGGCCTCGACCAGTGCGGGTACCTGCCCCTCCCAGGACCTACTACTCAGGGGCCAACCGTGGATCAGTACGACGGGCTTACCGGCTCCGACGTCTTCGTAGTGCAGTTCGACGTCGGGACCGTTGTGATCCGGGGCGGTGATGAAGGGCATGGTCTCTCCTCGTAATCGGGGCGGTTCGTTGGAGGCAATCGAAATTGTGCACCCAAGACAATAGAGATTCGCTGGGAGAACGCTGAGCTGATGGGCACAGAGCAAACCGTGTCACCATCACCGCTCCGCGGAAGAGGCAGTTTAAAACCGTCAGACGCCGAAACGAATTGCCTGGCGAGCTGCAGCCCTCCACGCACGGCGCACTTCCGTGCGGACGCTGCTGAAGTACGTCTTCTCAACCGGCGTCAGTGCGAACACTTAGCGCTACTATCCATGACGTCCTGGATTAAGAAGTGAGGTGTTTTTGCGAAACCCGGTTCAACCCTGTTTCCCAGGATGACAGTCTCGTGTTAGGTGTCGACCATCCGCGTTCACGGGCACCACTAGCGGACTGCAAGGGCGATATATAGAATCTCCCCATGGCAGCTGCTCCAGTGCCTGCCGGTTTGGACGGAAAAGCGTCGGACACCATGTTGGCGCTAGGCCGTTTTTTCACTCGGTGGGACCAAACAGATGATGGGCGCGCAGTGTTCCGTGAAGGCGGGCGCAAGGGCGATGTGTTCTACCGCGACCGGTGGAGCCATGACAAGGTGGTGCGTTCCACCCACGGGGTGAACTGCACGGGGTCGTGTTCGTGGAAGGTTTACGTTCGGGACGGCATTATCACTTGGGAGTCGCAGCAGACGGATTACCCGTCGGTGGGCCCTGACAGTCCGGAGTACGAGCCGCGGGGGTGCCCCCGTGGTGCGGCGTTCAGTTGGTACACCTACTCACCCACGCGGGTGCGGTATCCGTACGCCCGTGGAGTTCTCGTCGAAATGTACCGTGAGGCGAAGGTGCGTCTCCAGGACCCCGTGCTCGCTTGGGCCGACGTTGTGGACGACCCTGAACGACGTCGTTGCTACCAGCAAGCGCGAGGGAAGGGCGGGCTCGTCCGGATTCCGTGGCAGGAGGCGATCGAAATCGCCGCCGCCGCCCACGTCCACACGATCAAGAAGTACGGTCCGGATCGGTGCTCCGGGTTCTCCCCGATCCCGGCCATGTCTATGGTGTCGCACGCGGCGGGTAACCGGTTCATCCAGCTCATCGGCGGGGTGATGACGTCTTTTTACGACTGGTATGCCGACCTTCCCGTGGCCTCTCCGCAGGTGTTCGGCGACCAGACTGACGTGCCTGAATCAGGTGACTGGTGGGATTCCACCTATCTGATGATGTGGGGATCAAACGTTCCCGTGACGCGCACGCCTGACGCGCACTTTATGGCGGAGGTGCGGTATCGCGGCACAAAGGTGGTCGCGATCAGCCCCGACTATGCCGACAACACGAAGTTCGCCGACGAGTGGCTGCCCGCGCAGGCCGGCACTGACGCGGCGCTTGCGATGGCGATGGGGCACGTGATGCTCAAGGAATTCTTCGTCGACCGGCAGGTGCCCTATTTCAGCGGCTATGTGCGCCGCTACACAGATCTGCCCTTCCTTGTCCGGCTCGAGGAGCACGCCGGCGGTGGGCTGGTGCCCACGAAATTTTTGATGGCGGCTGACTTGCCCGACAAGGCGCATCTTCCGGATGCTGCGTTCAAAACGGTTTTGCTTGACTCAGCCACTGGCGCTCCCGTGGTGCCCAATGGTTCCATCGGCTACCGGTACGGTGAAGCGGGTAAGGGCAAGTGGAACCTCGACCTCGAGGGTGTCGACCCGGCGTTGAGCCTTCTCGAAGAGTCCGTCTCAGGCCAGCCTCCGGAATCCGCTGAGATCCGGATGCCCTGCTTCGAGGCACCCTCCGGGGAGGGGTCGATCGTGACTCGCGGCGTTCCCGTCCGGCGAGTGGCCGGGCACCTGGTAACCACGGTGTTCGACCTGATGCTCGCTCAATACGGGGTTGGGCGTCCAGGGCTGCCGGGCGACTGGGCGACCGACTACGACGACGCGTCGACGCCGTACACGCCGGCCTGGCAGGAGGAGATCACGAGCGTGCCGGCCGCCGCGTGCATCCGGGTGGCGCGAGAATTTGCCCGCAACGCTGAGGAATCGAAGGGGCGGTCCATGATCATTATGGGGGCCGGTATCTGCCAGTGGTTCCACGGTGACGCCACCTACCGTGCGGTGCTCTCGCTCGTGATGCTCACCGGATGCATGGGGCGAAACGGCGGCGGCTGGGCGCATTACGTCGGCCAAGAGAAAACCCGTCCGATCACGGGATGGATTTCTCTCGCTAACGCTTTGGACTGGAGTCGACCCCCGCGCACCATGATCGGTACCGGGTATTGGTACATGCACACCGATCAATGGCGCTCAGATGGGTACTCGGCCGACTCGCTCAAGTCCCCTCTCGCTGATGGGCACTTCGACGGTATGCACACCGCGGACACGATCGCGCAATCGAACAGGCTCGGTTGGATGCCGTTCTACCCTCAGTTCGACCGCAACCCGCTAGACCTCGCCGATGAGGCGCAAGCGGCGGTGGATGCGGGGGAGGCGCCCGACGCCCCCACCTGGATCGCCGATGCCCTAAAAAGCAGGCGGCTGACCCCAGCCATCGACGACGTCGACGCTCCAGCGAATTGGCCGCGCACCCTGGTGCTCTGGCGCTCCAACCTTTTCGGCTCATCTGCCAAGGGCAATGAGTACTTTTTGCGCAACCTTCTCGGCACTCACAACAACGTGATGGGCGCCGACCACGTGAACGCCGCCCGACCGCGGGATGTGAAATGGCACGACGAGGCGCCGGAGGGAAAACTGGACCTGCTCGTCTCAGCTGATTTCCGGATGACGTCAACCACGCTATTGTCGGACATCGTCTTTCCGGCTGCAACTTGGTACGAAAAACACGACCTTTCCTCTACCGACATGCACCCCTTCGTGCACGCCTTCAGCCCCGCAATCGACCCACCGTGGGAGGCGAAAACCGACTTTGACACGTTTCGACTGCTCGCCGAGGAGTTTTCCCGGCAGGCGGTGACGCACCTCGGCACCCGACGGGACCTGGTCAGTGTGCCGCTGCAACACGATACGCCGGGGGAGATAGCGCAGCCGGGTGGAGTGGTGCGCGACTGGCGGAACACCGATATACCGGCGGTCCCCGGTCAGAATATGCCTGTCTTCTCGATCGTCGAACGGGACTACACCGCTATCGCGGAGAAGCTAGCCACGGTTGGACCCCTCGCGGAGGAACGCGGTTTCACCGTGAAGAACATCACCTATCGGATGGGGCACGAGATCGAGCGGCTCGCCCGAAGCAACGGGGTGATGCTCGGTGGCGCGGGGAACGGCCGCCCGGCCATCGATACCGATGCGAAGTTCGCCCAGGCCATCCTGAGCTTTTCCGGCACCACCAATGGCGAACTGGCCGTGCAGGGGTTTCGCGAACTGGAAGAGCAGACCGGCATGAAGCTCGTCGACCTTGCCGAGGGATCCGAAGAGAAGCGGGTGACCTTTGCGCAGACGCAAGCGGGGCCCGTCCCTGTCATCACTTCGCCTGAGTGGTCCGGGTCGGAGACTGGTGGGCGTCGGTATTCCCCGTTCACGATCAACGTCGAGCGGCTGAAACCCTGGCACACCCTCACCGGCCGGATGCACTTCTTCCTCGACCACGACTGGATGCGCGACCTCGGGGAGGCCCTCCCGATTTACCGACCACCGCTGGATATGCAGCGCCTGTTTGGCGAACCTCGGTTTGGCCCGAACGGAACCACCGAGATCACAGTGCGCTATCTGACTCCGCACTCGAAGTGGTCGATCCACTCAGAATATCAGGACAACCTTTTTATGCTGTCTCTATCGAGGGGAGGACCGACGGCTTGGATTAGCCCCATGGATGCGGCGGCCATCTCGGTCTCTGACAATGACTGGATCGAGTGTGTCAACTTCAACGGCGTGTACGTGTGCCGCGCCGTGGTCAGCCATCGGATGCCCGCGGGAGTCGTTTACGTTTACCACGCGCAAGAGCGCACAATCGATGTACCCAAGTCGGAGGCGACGGGCCGCCGGGGCGGAATTCACAACTCGCCCACCCGCCTGCTCGTCAAACCCACCCACCTCATTGGCGGGTATGCGCAGCTGTCGTACGCCTTCAACTATCTGGGCCCTACCGGCAACCAGCGTGACATGGTCACCACAATCCGAAAGCGTTCCCAGGAGGTGCGGTACTGATGCGCGTGATGGCTCAAATGGGCATGGTGATGAACCTCGACAAATGCATCGGGTGCCACACCTGCTCGGTGACCTGCAAACAGGCGTGGACGAATCGCGCCGGAACCGAATATGTCTGGTTCAACAACGTGGAAACCCGGCCGGGGCAGGGGTACCCGCGTCGCTACGAGGACCAGGAACAGTGGAAGGGCGGTTGGCAGCTAAACAAAAAGGGCCGACTTGTGCTGAAGGGGGGCGGACGCCTGAAGAAGCTTTTCGGAATCTTCGCAAGCCCCGTGCAGCCCGAGTTGAAGGATTATTACGAGCCCTGGACCTATGACTATAAAACACTGATCGACGCACCGCTGGGAGACGACTTCCCAGTGGCCCGCCCGAAATCCTTGATCACGGGCGAGGACACCAAAATCAGTTGGTCGGCGAACTGGGACGACGACCTCGGCGGCGCCCCTGAGATGGGTCACCTTGACCCCATCGTGGAGAAGGTGCGGAGGGAGTCGGAGGACAAGATTAAGTTCGCCTTTGAACAAACTTTTATGTTCTACCTTCCGCGGATCTGTGAGCACTGCCTCAACCCTTCCTGCATGGCATCGTGTCCGTCCGGTGCCATCTACAAGCGCGTGGAAGACGGCATTGTGCTCGTCGATCAGGACAAGTGCCGCGGCTGGCGCCAGTGCATCACCGGCTGCCCGTACAAGAAGATCTATTTCAACCACAAAACCGGCAAAGCCGAGAAGTGCACCTTCTGTTATCCGCGGGTGGAAATTGGCCTCCCCACAGTCTGCTCCGAAACGTGTGTCGGGCGCCTCCGCTACCTCGGCTTGTTCCTCTATGACGCCGACCGCGTCACCGACGCCGCAGCGGTGACGGATGTCACCGACCTGTACGAATCGCAGATGGACGTGCTCCTCGACCCGAACGACCCCGAAGTGGCCGCTGCCGCCCTCGACCAAGGCATTCCCAGCGATTGGCTGGACGCCGCACGGAAATCGCCCGTGTACGCTCTCGCGAAGGTGTACAAGGTGGCGTTACCGCTGCACCCGGAGTATCGCACGATGCCCATGGTCTGGTACGTGCCCCCGCTGTCTCCCATTGTCGATCTCCTGAGCGAACAGGGCCACGATGCCGAAGACAACGGCAACCTCTTTGGCGCCATCGACGCGCTGCGCATTCCCGTCGAGTACCTCGCCGAACTTTTTACCGCTGGCGACACCGACAAGATCACCGAGGTTTTACGCAAACTCGCGGCGATGCGCGCCTACATGCGCGGCATCACGATGGGACAAGAACCTGACCCGTCGATCCCCGCGGCTGTGGGGATGACGCCAGGCAACATGTATGAAATGTACAGGCTGATGGCGATCGCAAAGTACGACGAGCGCTACGTTATCCCCAAGGCGCACGTCGAGCAGGCGCATGACCTGGAGGAGATGGGCTGCTCGGTCGATTTCGAGGGCGGACCGGGCATGTACGAAGACTCGCCGTTCGGGGAGGCGAGTGGTCGACCGACGCCCGTCGCCGTGGAGAACTTCTACGCGCTCAAAGATCGGCAGACTTCCGACACTCCCGCCGGCGAGCAGTCGCTCCGTGGCCGCGTAAACCTCCTCAACTGGGACGGCAACGGAAGCCCCGTGGGTTCTTTCTCCGAGAAACGCGACCAGCCGCGTGCTGCACCGCCGTCACCGGCTGATTTGCGCCCACCGACGGATGGCGGTGCGCTGTGAGGCGCGACCGGGCTGCAGCTCATAGCCTGGCGCAGCGGGTCTTCTACCAGGCTGCCTCGTGGTGCCTGTCGTATCCGGACGCTCAACTCGTGGGAAGGTGCGAGTTGATGCGGTCCGCACTGGCCGAACAGGGCCCGGCAGCACCTGATCTCACCGCGGTCATCGCGTACCTTGAGAACACCGCGATCGGCATTCTCCAGCGCTCCTATGTTGAGACGTTCGACCTCAGTAAGCATCATCCGCTCTACCTGTCCTATTGGACGGATGGCGACACCCGGCGCAGGGGCGACGTGCTGGCTGCGTTCAAGCAGGTGTACCGGGGGAGCGACTATCTGACCAATACGCACGGTGAGTTGCCCGACTTCTTGCCGCTGGTGCTCGAGTTCGCGGCTGTGGCCAGCCCAGTAGCAGGCCGGGACCTGCTCATCCAGTACCGGCCCAGCGTCGAAATGCTCCGGCTTTCACTCACGGAGCACGGGTCGCCGTACGCCACCGTGATAGACGGCATTTGCGCCACACTTCCAGGCCCCTCGCCCGCCGACCGGCAGGCCGTGCAAGCCATGGCCGGCGTCGGCCCCCCCGCCGAAAGTGTCGGACTTGAACCGTACGACCCGCGCCTGCTTCCTTTGAACGCGAGCTCGTGATGTGGGACGTGCTGCTCTGGGGAATTCTCCCCTATGTGATGGTGGCGATCCTGATCAGTGGAACTATCTGGCGCTACCGTTACGACCAATTCGGTTGGACCACCCGCTCGTCCCAGCTCTACGAATCCCGGCTCCTGCGCATTGGATCGCCAATATTTCATTTCGGGTTCCTCGCCGTCATCGCCGGGCATTTCTTCGGCCTGGTGATCCCGATGTCCTGGACACTCTTTTTTGGGATGAGCCAGGACTTCTATCACCTCAACGCTCTGCTGGTCGGCGGCGTTGCGGGGGTCTGCACTCTCGGTGGCATTGTGATCCTGATCTATCGGCGCCGCAAAACCGGGCCGGTCTTCATGGCCACGACCACCAACGACAAGATGATGTACATCGTGTTGACCGCCGCGATCGTCCTGGGGCTCTGGACCACCCTCGCTAGCGTTTTCAGCGGCGAGCATGGCCACAACTATCGTGAAACCGTGTCGCCCTGGTTTCGTTCGCTTTTCATTCTGCAACCAGATATCGCGGCCATGGCCGCAGCTCCGTTCTCCTTCCACATTCACACCCTCGTGGGCATGATTTTGTTCGTCGTGTGGCCCTTCACCCGGCTGGTGCACGCCTTCACCGCACCTCTGCACTACCTGTTCCGGCCCTACATCGTCTACCGGTCCAGAGATCAAGAGCCCGGGCAGATTCGGCCGGTGCGCCGCGGGTGGGCGCCCATCGGAACCCAGGATCGCACCCGGGACAAACGCTGATCGGAGGTGCGGGTGATGGGCACACCGATGGGCTCGAAAATGACTGCACGGCAGAAGGCACACCACAGCAAGGGTGTGAACCTCACCCTCGCGACTCTCACCTCCGTCGTGTGCTTCTGGGCGTGGACGAGTGTCTCGCCGCTCGGCATCCGCTATACCGAGTCGATGAATCTCTCGTCGGCCCAGACGTCTGTACTCGTGGCGATGCCCATACTCGTCGGATCGATCGGCCGCATTCCAGTGGGCGTGCTCACCGACCGATTCGGCGGACGCCTCCTATTCACACTGGTACTGCTTGCATCCGTCCCCGCCCTCTTGCTTGTCGCGCTTGCCGGAACCCTCAACGCATTTGCCTTCCTGGTCGTGACAGCGCTGCTGCTCGGCGTAGCCGGAACCGTGTTCGCCGTGGGAATTCCATTCGTGAGCCAGTGGTACCAACCATCCCGCCGAGGCTTTGCAACCGGCGTCTTCGGGGCAGGGATGGGCGGCACCGCAGTGTCGGCATTCTTCACTCCACGTTTGGTGGAATGGCTCGGATACGTTCCAACTCACCTCATCATCGCGACGCTCCTCCTCGTCACAGCAATATGCGTATGGACACTTATGGCAGAGGCCCCCGGATTCACGGCCAGCACTGATCCATTCCTTCCCAAGCTCACCGCGGCGGCGCGGCTCAGCGTGACGTGGCAGATGAGTTTTCTCTATGCGCTGGTCTTCGGCGGATTCGTCGCTTTTTCCACCTACCTGCCCACGTACCTCCGCCAGATATACGATTTCGACCTCACTGCCGCGGGAACACGAACGGCTGGGTTTGCGGTTGCCGCCGTTATTCTCCGCCCCATCGGCGGAATTCTTGCCGACCGTATCGGACCGAAGCCAGTGGTAATCGGGTCGCTGGCTGCGGTGGCCGTTCTCGCTTGGGTGGTGAACCTCCGTCCCGATGGCGAGATCCCCGCCGGCCTCACCTTTGTCGCGATGGCGTCTGCACTCGGTCTCGGTGCTGGGGGAGTGTTCGCCTGGATCGGGAGGAGCGCACCGCCCGCCAGAGTGGGGGCGGTGAGCGGCATCGTCAGCGCTGCCGGTGGGTTAGGCGGATACTTCCCGCCACTGGTGATGGGGGCCACCTACAACGTTGCGGAAAACAGCTACGCGATCGGACTAATTCTCCTCGCCGGTACCGCTCTGGCCGCTCTAATTTTCACGATCCTTTTTGTGAAAAACCGACCGTCTGCCACCACGACTCAGTGACATTTCCAAAGACCTACGCCCGCTCGTTGGTGTCGCCCGTCGCGGTGTTTGACGGTGCCGGGGTCACCGTCGGCGATGTCGACCGGGTTTGTTAAAGCCCTGTCGGAAGTTTCCGGTGCGAGGTAGATGGCGTGACGGCGTGGATGGTGTCGTTGGCGAAGTGTGGGTTGGACTGGCCGGCAGCTTCGAGGTGCTGCGGATGTAATCGGTCGTATCGGCTGCGTTCATCCCGATCATTGTCCCGGGTGGAGATGTTTCGGTCTGGCGCTGGGAGCACCGCGAGTTTGAGCTCACCGACGCCGAAGTGTGTGCTGCCCGATAAGGCGTATCGCGATGTGCGATCCGGTGTCCATGTCGACGTTTGTGAGCATGCGGAGCATTTTGAGGTGGGTGTTGGCGAGCAGGTGTGCCTCACCGATGACGAAGGGTATGAGCTAAGTAGGGCATCCGCTCCGCGAGCGATGTTGTGATGCAGCGACGTAAGTGGCGCTTGCAGACTGGCTTCATGACGCTCTGCCAGCGAGCGCCCGGGTCGACCTTTGAACGTCCGAGTAGCTCTGGCAACTCGAAGTCAACTGGTGTGACAGGCCCGATCGAGGAGTGGCGCCGGCGGCGGTGTCGCGACGGAAGTCTCGGCCAGGGGTGGTGGCGGTGGTGGAGGTCTTCTATTTCTTCGGACAGATCTCGCCATCCTTAGGCGTTTCCTGGTCGTGGCGACAGTTCTTCGGGAAATGATTTCCACCCCCAATCGACGCCGGCGATGGCGGACGGCCGATGTCGACGAGGCGGACCATGCGGGTGATGGTGAAATTGATCTCTATTACGCCAATCGATTCATACGCCTGGCCGTCGTATCCGATGCTTCCTGGTGGAAGAAGCTCGACGATTTTTTCAAGCACGCCCTGTCCATCTTCAGATCCGCGGTTTCTTGCCGTAGCCGCTGTAGCTCGGCCCCTTCAGACTCCATCACTTCGGCCCGTCGGGTTTCGTTGAGCGCCTTGAACGCGGTCACCATGCGGCCCAGGGTTGCCTCGTTGACTCCGCTCTCTCGGGTGACGGTCGCGACCGCTTTGCCGGTGGTGATGATCAGCTTCACGGCCTCGTCTGCTTACTCAAAAGTGAACTCCCGACGTGATCTTTCCAGAGTAAACAGTGTGTCTTGTGAGTTGTCGGCCACCAAGGCCAGGGCCACTCTTGACATGTAAGGCCTGTACGCACAAACTCAACTGAAGAATACTCTTTTATGTTTTCACTCCGATATGTTTTCGAAACTACCTCCTAGTAAGGGACTTTGATGAATAAGAAAACAGCAGTGTTTTTTGTGCCCGCGTTTGCTTTAGGTGTCGCCGTATTGACGAGTGGTCCAGCCTTTGCAGCCACTGGTGACGCGTCCTACCAGGGGACGCTCGATTCGATCAACGGCAGCAACGGCAGCGGCACCATCTCCGTTGAGGTTTCCGGTGACCAGGCCACAGTCACCCAGACCGTCAAGGGTCTGGCCGAGACCTTCGACGGTAAGCCGTACCCGCACGTACAGCACATCCACATCGGTGCGAAGGGGGAATGTCCCACCACGGCAGCTGACACCAATGGAGATGGTGTGATCAGCACGACCGAAGGTCAGCCGTCCTACGGAGAGATTGGCACAACGTTGTCCACGAGCGGCGACACGAGTCCGGCGGCCGGAACTGATCTAACGCTTGCCGGGATGGGTGCAAACTACGACTACAACCGAACCTTCACTCTGGATGCCGCCACCGCGGCCTCGCTGGAGGCAGGCACGGCAGTTGTGGTGGTCCACGGGCTAGACCCGGCCACGTTGACGAAAGCAGCACAGGACGCAAAGAGTGACTTGGTGCCGAGTCTGCCCTTGGCAGCAACGTCGCCGGCTCTGTGTGGCGCCCTGAGCGCGTCGCAAGCGAACATGCCTGACGGTGGCGTGGAAACCGGCGGTGGCAGCACTTCAAGCGGTGCTGACATAGGCCTTCTCGCCCTCGGTGCCGGGGCCCTGACCGCGGCAGGTGGCGCGGTGATGATTCGTCGGCGTCTTGCCGCACGAGGCTGAGATCGGTTTGATCCCCGGTGATTATCCCGGCTGAAAAGCGTCGTCGCGGTAGCCGTCTGGCTACCGCGGCGGCGGTTCTGCTCTTCACCGTCGGCTGTACGGCGATCGGTTTCGTCCTGTGGGGCAACCCTCCTCCTCCACGGCCGCCTGCCTCGGCTGCCGTATCAGCCCCATCGCAGGAGTCCGTCTCCGTTACACCCTCACCGGAGCCCATCTCAGTTCCGCCGACTCCGCGGGTTGACCAGGTTGTCGGCCCGACCTTGACCGACTCCGAGCCCACCCAGATCAACGTCCCCGCGATTGAAGTGGACTCTGTCCTGATGCAATTGGGACAGAATCCTGATGGCACGGTGCAGACGCCGTCGTTGGACGAGGCCTCTCCGGCCGGCTGGTACACCGGTTCGCCCACCCCTGGCGCGATCGGACCTTCCGTCATCCTGGGTCACGTCGACTCCAGGGTGCAGGGGCGCGCGGTGTTTTACCGACTTGGCGAGATGCGTCCCGGCGACGAGATTTTGGTTACCCGAGCCGATGCGACAGTGGCGGTATTCGTGGTCGACGGAGTGGAGGAATACCCGAAAGATGACTTTCCGCAGTTCGCCGTCTACGGCAACACCGATCATGCGGGACTACGGCTGATCACCTGCGGTGGAGAGTTCGATGAAACCACTCGTACGTACCCAGATAATGTTGTTGTCTACGCCAGCTTGGTGTCCAGCCATGCGGCGTAGCAGGACTAAGACGCGTATCAAGAGGCCCGACTGGCTGCTTGCGATCGCGGTGGCTTCCACGGCTTTGCTGGTTGGATGCGCCACCACCTCCTCCGGCGCCGTGAACACAACGGCCCCCGGAATGTCCATGCCAGGCACGTCGGCCTCCCCGATTCCGCAGTCGAGCTCGGCAGGCAGCGCGGAGGCAGGACCGTCCGCAGCATCACAGATGATTTGTGGCACCGAAACACGCGACAACATCACACGTGCGCTGGCTCTCGCCGCCCCGCCACACTCCGTCGAGAGCTGGATCAATCGCCAATACACCTGCACATACCATCTGACTGGTGGAGAATTCGTGATCTCGGTGCAGGAATCCTCGGACGCAGCGTCTGCCCGCAGCTACTTCGACACAATGCAAGGAAACCTTGCCCCAGTCCAACCCATTGAAGGACTCGCGAATCTCGGATTGCCTGCTTACGAAACCACAGGCGGCGTGGTCGTCTTCCTCAAAGACAACATGACGTTACAAGTTGACGCCAGAAAGTTGACGGATATGATCGGGCCGCATGGCGTCACCCGCACCGCGTTTTCCTATCAAGTAGCTACTGCCATCCTGGGCTGCTGGACCGAACACTAGTCCGGCCGCGCGTCGAATTAGCCAAGCCCGGGCCGCCTTTAGCGGGACTCGCGTCCTATGATTCAGCCGGGGGTTGGTGGGGATCTGTATGGCCACCAAGGACTGGGTCCTTGAGCATGCCAGAGGTGTAACAGTGCGAAGACCATGCCGTTTGGAGAAGGATTGTCGCCCAATGCACCTTCGTGAATCGCGAAAGGGGGTCCCAGAAGATCACGGGTGTACATGATGGACTATGCCGTTCCCACTCCTCGTACCCGCTGTTACCGTGATGATGTCCTCATCGACGAGAACTTTGCGCTGGCCGATGTGTCCGAACATCTTGAGTTGCCAACTCCGTGGTTTGGGTGGACCTCTGTACCCCGGATGGTGCCGACCTCGCACTACTCACCGAGGAGCTGGGTTTGCACGAGTTGACCGTCGAAGACGCCACGAAACTGCGTCAGCGGCCGAAGCTCGATCACTATCCCGATCACTCGTTCTTGTCTGCTTACGCTGTCGGCTTCGATCCGGCCTCGAAAGCGGTTACCACCGACGAGATTGCCGCCTACATCACGGCCCGTGCACTGGTTACCGTGCACAAGGAGGAGAGCATCGATTTGGACGCTGTGGTTCCCAGATGGGACTCTTTCCCGGACTTGGCGAAGCATGGTGTCGCCTTCCTGTTGCACGGGCTGTTGGACTAACTCGTCGACGGGTACTTCGAGGCGGTAGAGGCCCTCGACGAGGAGATCGAAGAGCTCCAGAACCAGCTGTTCGTGCCCTCGGCCGACCAGGAAGCCCTGCAACGGAGTTCTTTCGCGCTCCGGAAGAGCCTGGTAACGCTTCGGCGGGTGATCCTGCCGATGCGCGAAGTGGTGAACACGCTCCTCAGCCGCGACCTTCACCTTGTGGCCGACGAGATGGGTCCTTACTTTCAGGATGTCTACGACCATGTACTGCGCGCTATGAAATGGACGGAGAGCCTGCGCGACCTCGCCACGAGTATCCTCGAAGCGAATCGGGCCCTCCAGGGAAACCGGCTCAACGTGATCACCAAGAAGGTGACCGGTTATGCCGCCATCATCGCCGTACCGACGGCCGTCACCGGCTTCCACGGCCAAAACGTGCCCTACCCCGGGTTCAGCGAGATCGGAGGCTTCTTCAGTTCGGTAGCGTTGATCGTGGGCTTCTCCACGCTGTTGTTTTTCCTCTTCAAACGCAACGACTGGATCTAGGATCCCGGCCCGCACTCACGTGCGGTGCTCTCCCGCCCCATCCTGATCGACGCCCTGATGGCACGCCGTCTTTGGGCTCTGCTCACACACTTTCTCGGACGACTGAACGGTGGGTCACGACCATGGCCTTGATTGACAACGGCATCTACGTAGCCGGACACCGCGCGGAGAGCCCCCGCAGCCTTGAGGAAACGTACCAAGCCCTCCGCGAGAACGCTGGCATGGCGTGGATCGGACTCTACAGACCGGACGCCACCGAGATACGGTCGGTTGCCAGCGAATTCGATCTCCGCCCGCCGGCCGTCGAAGACGCCCTGACCGGCCATCAACGAGCCAAGCTCGAGCAGTACGGATCCACGTTGTTCCTCGTCTTGCGCCCCGCACGATACATCGACGAGAAGCTAGAGGTGGAATTCGGCGAGCTTCACCTCTTCATCGGCGAGGACTTTGTTGTCACCGTTCGCCACGCCGAATCGACGGCCCTCAGCCGGGTCAGGCATCGCCTCGAGGCGAATCTCCCGCTGCTCGCGAAGGGTCCACAAGCCGTGCTGTACTCCATCCTCGACGAGGTAGTCGATGAGTATGCACCCGTCATCGCCGGACTCGAGAACGATATCGACGAAATCGAAAACCAACTCTTTGACGGCGACCCCAGCGTCTCCCGACGCATCTATGACCTCTCCCGGGAAGTCATCGAGTTCTAGCGCGCGGTGCACCCCCTCCTTATCGGGATGCTCCAAGCGCTCCTCCGCGGCTCGGAAAAATACCAGGTCGAACTGGAGCTCCAACGTTCCTTCCGCGACTTCTTGGACCACGCCATCCGCGTCGTCGATCGAGCGGACTCATTCCGCGCCATCCTACAAAACGCACTGACCGTGCACTCCACCCTGGTGAATCAACGGCAGAATGACGAAGTGCGCCACATGTCTGAGACGAGCCTCGCTCAGAACGAAGAGGTCAAGAAGATTTCCTCCTGGGCGGCCATCCTCTTCGCCCCAGCCCTCGTCGGCACGGTCTACGGCATGAACTTCGACTTCATGCCCGAACTGCACTGGATCTTCGGATACCCGATCGCACTCGGAGAGATGGTCTTCCTTGGCGTCGCCCTGTACGTGGTCTTCAAGAAAAAAAGTGGCTGTGACCCGCGCTCGAGGCCGACAGCACTTCGAGCTCAGATCTTTGCCCTGAGCGTGCGGCGCTCGCTCGTGTGTGGCTCACAATAGAGGTGTTGTTCGCATTCGATAGATCTGCTCTCACGGTCTTGTGACCGGCGCGGGCGGGATGGAAGATCACAGTGGATTCATTGGACGTTCCGGTCATCCCGGCGAGCGTTGCCAGCCCCGTCCGTTCGGGAGCGCCAGCGGGCAGCCTTGCTCGGTGGCTGCTTCGGAACCGTGTGCAGCCCGTCGGACCGGAGAGCCACGAAGACACGGTGACGAAGCGTCCCTGGTGGATGGTCATGTGTTTAACGGGCGTCGACTACTTCTCGACGTTGTCGTACCTGCCGAGCATCGCCGTGCTGGCTGCCGGAGCACTGGCGCCGTTGGCGACCCTGCTGATCGTTGCACTGACCCTGCTGGGGATGTTGCCGATGTACCGGCGGGTGGCGAAGGAGAGCCCGCACGGCCAGGGTTCGGTGGCGATGCTCGAGCGGCTCCTCCCGTTCTGGAAGGGCAAGTTCTTCGTGCTGGTACTTCTGGGCTTCGTCGCAACGTCCTGGATCATCACGATCACCCTGTCGTCGGCGGATGCCACGGTCCACCTTCTTGAGAACCCATATGCGCCCAGCTTCCTCGAGGGGCATGCCGTGACGATCACGATCGTCCTGCTCCTCACCCTCGGCGGCGTCTTCCTCCTCGGTTTCAGCGAAGCCGTGGCGGTTGCCATCCCGCTGGTGGCGGTGTATCTCACCCTAAACGCCGTCGTCATCGGTGTCGGCCTCTACGACGTCCTCACGGAACCAGCCGCTCTCGCCGGATGGACAGACGCCCTCACCTCCCGCGGCGGGGGGTTCGGTGATCTTCTCGGTCCCGCCATCATCGCTTTCCCGCTGCTCGTGTTGGGTCTGTCCGGATTCGAGACCGGGGTGAGCATGATGCCCCTGGTTGCCTCGGCAGGGAAAACCACCGAGGAGCGCCTGGCTTCACGCATCCGCAACACCCGCAAGCTCCTGACCGCGGCGGCCCTCATCATGAGCGC
Source organism: Cryobacterium sp. M25 (assembly GCF_002929635.1). Classification (NCBI taxonomy): domain Bacteria; kingdom Bacillati; phylum Actinomycetota; class Actinomycetes; order Micrococcales; family Microbacteriaceae; genus Cryobacterium; species Cryobacterium sp. M25. The sequence goes on from NZ_PJJU01000048.1 coordinate 34,759, forward strand.
CTACCTCCTCTCGAGCACCTTCGTCACCACCCTCCTCATCCCCGAGGAAGCTTTCGAAGACGGTGGCGAAGCGAGCGGCCGCGCACTGGCCTACCTGGCCCACGAACTCGTCGGAAACACCTTCGGCACCGTCTACGACGTGAGCAGCATCCTCATCCTGTGGTTTGCGGGGGCGTCCGCGATGGCCGGCCTGATCAACATCGTCCCGCGCTACCTGCCGTCATACGGCATGGCCCCCGAGTGGAGCCGCGCCGTGCGCCCCGTGGTTCTCGTCTACACCGGCATCAGCATCCTGATCACGATCGGCTTCAACGCCGACGTCAACGCGCAGGCCGGCGCCTACGCCACCGGCATCCTGGCGATGATGGTGTCCGGAGCCGTCGCCGTCACGATCTCGGCGATCCGACGCCACCAGCGCCGGGCCAGTGTCGCATTCACCATTCTGACCTTGATCCTCCTGTACGCCTTGGGCGAGAACATCTTGGAGAAGCCCGATGGCATAGCCATTTCTGCGTTCTTCATCCTGGGGATCATCGTCGTGTCACTCGTATCCCGAGTTTCACGCACCACCGAACTGCGGGTGGAAACGGTCGAACTGGACGAGCAGGCGCGACGCTTCATCACCGAATCGCTCGTATTCGATGGCGCTTTGAACCTGATTGCGAACAAACCCAAGCCGGGCAAACAGACCGACTATGCCGGAAAGGAGACGGCGCAGCGGGGGATGAATCCCGTGCCGGGTCGCGCGGACGTGCTGTTTCTTGAGATCGAGGTGGTGGATCCGTCTAGTTTCAGCGAAACGCTCCATGTTCGCGGTGAGGAAGTCAACGGGCTTCGGGTGCTTCGAGCCCAGAGTCCTGCGGCTCCGAACGCCATCGCTGCCATTCTCTTGGCATTGCGGGACGCATCCGGAGTGCGACCTCACGCTTACTTCGAATGGTCAGAGGGCAACCCCCTCGGGCACCTCCTGCGCTACCTTCTACTCGGCCAAGGCGATACCGCACCCGTCGTGCGCGAAATCCTTCGCCAGAGTGAAGCTGATCCGACACGCCGCCCCGGCATCCATGTAGGCGGCGGCTGACGGCACCCCGTACGGCGACGGTTCAGAGAAATCTGCACAGTCGGGAAATCGTGACTCACGCAGGGCGGTTCGTCTCCCCGTCGAGCCAGAGCTTTCGGATGCGTCGTTGTGGACGGTGCCGGTGCCCACCTGCCTGGTGTCGATTTTGTCGCCGCGCATCGGGCGTGGCCTTCAATGACGGCAGAGGGTTCACCTACTCGGCCTTCGGCTACCCGGCGGCGGCACCGTTCACCGGCAACACCCTGCAGTCCTGCTCCGGCACCGCCACGGACGACCCATACGCCCAGTCCGAATCGCAGGGCATCCCCTGCGGCATGACCGGTGGATCATCCGGCGGCCCGCGGTTCATCGGCAGTGGTTCGGCCGGCTATCAGAACTCGGTCAACAGTTTCGGCTACAACAACGTCGCGAACACCATGTTCGGGCCGTACTGGGGATCGGTCATCGAGAGCGCCTATGCCGCCGCCGCCTGAACCTGACCCGAATGACGAACCCGGCCCCGCAGCCGTCGCGCACGAGAATCTGACCGCGGACCCGTCCGGCGCCGAATGGGACGAAGACCGGATGCGCGCGGCGCGACCACGAGCGATCCGTCTCAACCCGGACGGCACTCGCGTTTCGGATGAAGTACCGGGGCAACCGGAACCGACGGACGTACAGTAGAACCATCTGCGGGACAGCACCGGCAAGTCGGGGGTCCGCCGCGTACCGCGGTATGCGGCGGACCCGTGCTGTCATCCGGGGTCGAGGCCACGGGGACAGCCAGGGAGCCGATCGCAACCTCTCACCCCGTTCCGCAGCGGTGACAGGGATCGGGAACCGTCGAGGATCATTGACTGCTGAGGGTCTGGGAATGGCTCGAAGACCCCCTGCTCGATGAGGCGGTGCGCATCGAGGGTCGCAAGGAGCACTCACGAGAGTGGCATCGGCACGAGGGTATCGACAACCGCTTGAGCATAGATGCGGCCACGACCCACGCGGAGCTGTCGGCGAGGGCTGTCAGAGCGTTCGTCTGCGACGTGGTGAGGGGTGCCTGGGTGTAGGGAGCGCGATTCGTGTCGGACCGGAACAGGGATGAATAGTCCTCGGTGGCCACGGATGCGTGCTTCGCCAGGGTGACCCGCGCGACCGGCTTGTGGCACATCGACGTCTTCAGGTCCGTCTCGTCATAGCTCCCGCCCGGGAATAAATCGAACGACGCCGAGTACCCGAGATGTTGACCATTGCTGGGATGATGCCGAGGAGTGCGAGCACGGCGATGATCTTGCATGAAGAGTGTGATCAGAATCGGCGGGCACGTCAGGAGACGAAAAACGAGGAAGGCCGCAGTGATCGGGTTGGCGAGATCAGGCTGTCGTCTATCCCGTCAACTGAGCGCCCAATCACGCTGCCAACGAAGGCCGGGGCAGCAGAGGCAACCGTCGGACCCCACCAGGTCTCGGCCCGGTATTCGCTCGTCCCGGCTCGATCGCGATGGACGCAAGGCCCGCACTCAAGGTTCATCTTGTGAAGATCCCATGACTTCATCGTGCACCCTCGACCGGGAGATGCGTAATTTCCGTTCCGTGCTGGTCGCTGACGAAAGCGATGGGCAGAGTGCGCAACTTTCGCTGACAGCAACGCCTTGATAGGCAGCTCCCGACGGTGGGACACTGGAAGTTGTGAACCTCAACGATGAATTGCAGGCCGTGGAAAAAGTGGTGGATCGACTCACGAAACGATTCCCAAATGTGCCACGGTCGAGCGTTGAAAGAGCTGTCCGTGAGGAGCATCAGAACTTCTCCGGCCGCCCGATACGTGACTTTGTTCCCGTTCTCGTCGAACACGGTGTCAAGGAACGCTTACGCAAACAGTGAGCCACGGTTCAGCGGGTTAGTGCGCGACCACCAGTGGTGCCCGTTGCGCCTTAGTGGACATCCCGGATCATGAACACCGGGAAGTCAGCTGCTATGTTTTCGAATGCCGAGACCGGCTCCGACTGATCGACCGGAATAAGCGGTCGGGCGCCGGGTGCTTGCGCCAGGTATGACTTGATAATTGGTGCGCTGGCATCCGCGCGAACCTCTTCGAGTAAGCACCGGTCGCCTGCGCTCCGCGTGGATGACGGCTCTCCCATTCGCGGCCCGCACATTGCGCACCCACCGCGAGCCCTGGCCCAGCATCGAAACCACGTACTCACAACCTTCGTAGCGGGCCACCACGAGCGGCAGGGTGAGCAGGGTGTGCGACTTCGGATTGACGGTCTCGAGGCTTACCGCGCCGTGGCCAACGATACCGAGCGAGAACACCATCGCGCTGATTCGGTTCAGGAAACGCGCCCACCGGTTCGGGCGCCCGCCGGCGTACATGCGCCGTAACGAGTCTCCACGGATCATGTCGGGTCGCCGCTGATCTTGAAGTGGGTGTTGTGCACGAATTTTGGCCTGAGTGGTGTGCCTCTCTCGTTTTCCGACTGACACCATCGTTGCGGCTGTGTCGCTCGGGCGAGCTGACAGTACCATCGCATCATGGCGCGACCATTGCCAGTGAATAGCCAATACCGTAACCGTAGGGGACGGTACACCGTCGCCGATCTTGATGACGTGCACCAATGCCAGGGCGCGACCGCGGGCAACGGATGTCCTACTTCAGCGAATCGACGATCACCAGCTCGATCAGACAACGAACCCTCACAGCGTTCTAGCGATCGGTGGTAGGTCGATCTGTATGCTTTGCATATGATGGCGCCGCAGATCTATGTCACTTTCCCCGGTACAGCGCGCGAAGCGCTCCGCTTCTACGCGGATGTTTTCAGTGGAGAGCTCACCCTGCATACCTACGAGGATTTCGGTCGCAGCGACGGCCCGCCCCACAACATAGCTCACGGAGTGCTCGAGGGCGTAGTTGTATTGATGGGATCCGATGCAGCCGCAGGTGAAAAAAGTGTTCGGCTTGATGGCGTCAAGCTCTCATTGCTGGGCGCCGCTGAACCGGAAATTCTCCACGAGTGGTTTGACAAACTCGCGATGGGCGGCCAGATCGTTGACTACCTTGCCCCAAAGCCTTGGGGTGCTTCGGATGGCCAAGTCATCGACCGTCATGGACTGCACTGGCTCATCGGATACGAACTCGGGCAATGAGCGGCACACAACGCTCGATCGTGGAGAGCGACAAGGTCCTCGTGAGGATCGATCTGGATGTCCCTCCCTGTTGAACCCCTCCAACAAGTGTTCTTGATCGCTGCTGATCTCCACCGAGCTTGCCCCCTGTCGCCCTTTTGGAGAGCCTCGAAGCGGATGCCGTGCCCGGCCCGTCCGCGGCGGCCCGACCGGTCCCGACCGGTCCCGACCGGACGTGCTCGCGGTCAGAGACCTGATCACCAACGGCGGCCAACAGAAAGTCGTGATCAACGCACCGGCTGTCCGCGAGTGCTCACCCGCATGTGGGCATCGAAGTCGGGCAACTTATTGCATCGGGTGCACCCCGTATTTCGCTTCGAGCGTGGCATCCGTCACAATCTCCAGCCTGGACATGCCGCGACCGGTCTGGCAGCGCATCACGCCGGGTCAGCGAAGTACCGACGACCACGGTGAGAGGCACCCAAAGCCTGAGCGAGGCTGTGACGTCGCGAAGCCGAGCGGCGCCTGACGGAAGGCTGAGAGCTTAGGGCTGCGAACTCCACACCTAAAGTTCCCTCAAAACAAAGCTGCCGGAGTTCACCTGTACCACCCCCGTTACGCGGACAACGAGTTGTCCTGACTCGAGCCTACCGACGTGCACCGGCATCGGTGGCGGCCAAGTACGGATGACTTTGCCAGCTACAACGGAGCATCTGTCCAGAAAATGAGTGCAAGCCGGGGGATTCGTCAACGCGGCTACATCTGGCCGCGAGTCCACCGATCAAGGTGCGCCGAGAATCGTGTAGCCCGGCCGCATCACATTTGGAAGTCATGCGCTCTGCTTCACCCCGTTCACCCCTGACCGCCCGGCGAGAAATGAACGCCAAACGTAAACGTTCGCGCACCAGATCCGTCGCTGTCGGCACCGGAGCAGCTCTCGGTCTCCTCGGCCTGATCATGGGAATCGGTGCGGTGTCACAGGCATCCGCGGTTAGTCCTGCCGGCATCGCCGCGACGACGGAGCTCTCCGAAAGCACCGGTTTGCATCACGAGCAGCTCAGCGTCTACTCCGCCATAGCCACAAAAACCGCCCATGACCGAGCGGAGAGCACCCTCAGTGACGCCGGAACGGTGATCACGGCCATGGCGAACAAGGTGGATCCGACCCCACTGGCGTCATCCGTTGCCGCGCTCGGGGACTACAAGTCGTTGGAGACGGACACCGTCATCGAGCTCACCGAACAGACTCAGGAGGCGGCCGACACGGCCCGTTCGGCTGTGGCCGAGGTAGACGGAGCCGCCGCCGAGGCCGCTCGCGCCCAGGCCGAGGCTGCCGCTCAGGCTCAGGGTCAGGCGGACGCCCAGGCCGCGGCCGCGGATGCGGCGCGCGATTCTGCTCCAGCTGCTGAGTCCCAGCCCGTCGCCGGCAACAACACGCCCGCCGAGGCAAAGGCGACGGCCCGGGCGATGGCAGCCTCGAAGTACGGCTGGGGTGAGTCCGAGTTCTTTTGCCTCGTACAGCTCTGGAACAAGGAATCCGGCTGGTCGTACACGGCCAACAACCCCAGCGGCGCCACCGGAATCCCTCAGGCCCTGCCCGGGAGCAAGATGGCCACGGCCGGATCCGACTGGGCCACAAACGCGACGACGCAGATCTCCTGGGGTCTCGGCTACATCAAGGCCGGGTACGGCACCCCGTGCGGAGCCTGGGCGCATTCCGTGACCAACAACTGGTATTGACCGCACCTGACCTGACCTGACCTGACCTGACCCGACCGGGCAACGGATTCGGGGGGTGAGCCACAGGTCGAGGTGGACGGTCATGCTCCTTGCTGCTCCACAGTCGAACGGGTGGAAGGCTCAGTGTGCGTTGAGGAGGGCCCCCGCGTCGATCGTCGTGCGCGGTGCGCGAGCCGGGGCCCCCGCACGCCGCTGACTCTGGCGAGCGACCTCACGCAGGTCCCACAGATTCTCCCGGGTGACGGAGACAGTCGGGCATCACCTCCCCATGCCGGACCCCTGCACCGGGGTGCCATCCAGCAGTGACGCATCGGCGAGGATGACCCTGCCGGGGTTCACGGAGAAATACCGGGGGAGCCGGTCGAGTTTGGCGGTCAGGTCGACCAGCAGGTCACACTGATCCGACCGCCGCACGTCGGCGGCCAGCTCGGCCTCTCGTCGACGGCGCGGCGAAAGTCGCGCGCGACGATGCGCCATGGCTGCTTGGCGATCGCGTCGATCATCTCGCCCGACAGGCTCAGGGCCGGGGCCAGGGCCAGGGCCAGGGCCAGGGCCAGGCCGGCGTACCGCACAGCGCCCCGGCCGCGGTAGGCGTTCGTCATCGACATCAGGCTGACCCGGTCGGCGCCAAAAAAACCTGTGCGAGTCAGCCGAGTGCTCCCGGCCGTCTGCGTGCGATGAAGAACGGTCGCACCGACACCAGGTAGAAGGCGACGAGCGCGGCCAGCAACCCCGATGCGGATGCCCCGACGGCGACGCCCCAGAGCAGCCTGGGCCCGTTGCCGCGCACGATCACGCCGGTGATGTTGCCGTTCGCGGGCGGCTCCGTGGGCATCATCGCCGGAGTCGGCGTGCTGGTGTTCTCCGGTTCGTTGGTCGTTCCTGCGCGCTCGCCTGGAGCGGGAGCAGAGGTCGGGGCTGGATCCACGTTCTCGGCAGGTGGGGCTTCCGACGGTGCCGCCGCCGTCGCCGACGGTGGAACGACAGCCGGCGTGGACTGTGGCCCGGCCGAGGGGGCCGGCTCTGCCGGGGGAGTGGTGGCGGGTTCCTCAGGTGGTGGCGAGGGGAGCTTGGTCGGAGTGGGGGTGGGAGGGGGCGGCGGAGTCGGTGTCGGTCCGGGGGTGGTTTCACCCTCGGTCAGGGCCACACACTGTGTCNCGGGGGTGGTTTCACCCTCGGTCAGGGCCACACACTGTGTCTCCCCGTCGACATCGACGATCGGCACGGTTCCGCCCGGGCACTCGTCGGCGGAGACGCGGGTCACACTCGGCATCACGGTGCCGAGCGTCAGCAGGAGAGCGATCCCGGCCGTGAGCCCGGTCGCGGCAATCAGGGTGGTGAGTCGTCGATACACAGCTGATCCAGGTTCCGTTCGATGGTGCCGTGAGTGTTCTGATTGACCCGAGTCTGCCCTCGGTCTTCGGACGCGTCCAGTGCCCGGGACCACCGAAGTGGCATGTGTGCAAGTCAGCTCGAATCGGGTCGCCGCGCCTGAGCCCCGGGCGGCCCTCGACAAAGCCGAGGGTCGGCGGCAGAATCGGTCTAGGCGGACCCGCAAAAGGTATTCGCCGGGTGGGAGCCTCATGTTCACGAATCGGAGCGAGGCCGGCCGACTGCTGGCCGAACCACTGATCGAACGACTGACCGAGCTTGAGGCGCACGACCCGGTGGTCTACGCCCTCCCGCGGGGCGGTGTGCCTGTGGCGATCGAGGTCGCTCGGCGCCTGCAAGCCCCGCTGGACCTCATCCTGGTGCGCAAGATCGGGGCCCCGGGCTATCCGGAGGTCGCGATGGGGGCGGTCGTCGACGGTGCTAGTCCGCAGGCGATCGTCAATGAGGACGTGTTCGCCGCCACCGGGGGCGACTCGGTGGGTTTGGCCCAAGCCCGCCGTCGCGAGCTGGCCGAAATCGCACGACGTCGCACCCTCTACCTCGATGACCGCCCGCAGATCAGTCCGCGGGGCCGTGTCGCCGTCGTCGTGGACGACGGCCTCGCGACGGGAGCCACGGCCAAGGCAGCCCTCGCGGCCCTGAAACGGCAGGGCGCCGCACTCACGGTGCTCGCGGTCCCGGTCGCACCCGCCGAGCTGCTCGGGGAGATGCGGCAGTATGCGGATGTCATCGTCGTGCTGCACGCCCCGCAGGAGTTGTGGGCAATCGGGCCCTTCTACACCGACTTCCACCAACTCTCAGACAACGAGACCGTCGCCCTGCTGCAGGAGGCGTGGGCTGAGGCCGACGCCACTCCACCGACAGACGGCCGGACGAACTGACGGTCATATGACGGATGCTTTTCCCGCCGGCACGGTCCCGAACCGGCAGAATGGGCAGGTGCACCTTCTGGCGAGTCGAACGGGAAACGGGGAGATCCTCGTGCTGTCGCTCGACGCCGAGGGCAACGTCGCGGGGCCCGCACTCCGTTTGCCTTCACACGAATTCCCCGGCTATGTGCTCGGTCAGGAGCGAGACCGGCCCCGTTGGGTGTGGGAGGACACGGCCCGCATCTACCCGCTGCTCCTGGCGGCCGGAATCAGGGTGCACCGCGCCCACGACTTGCGCCTGTGCCACGCGATCCTGCGCCAGTCGTCGCTGACCCAGGCAAGCGCGCTGGCCCGGGCGGAGCCGAGCCGCTGGGATCGGGCGGTGGCCTTCGAACCGGCCGCGTCCGCATCCGGGGTTACACTCTTCGACCTGTTCGACAGCGACGGTGACAGCGCCGCCGGCAGCGACACCGAGACCGCCGCCGACGGCGTGACCGGCCGCGACGCCGGCAGCGCGGCCGCCGGGTTCGGTACGCAGGCGGAATACCGGCGCCAGCTCGACGCGGTCCGCGCATCTGCGGAGCCCGGCCGCCTCCGCCTGCTGCTCGCCGCGGAATCGGCCGGGGCGCTGATCGCCGCCGAGATGCAGTTCGCCGGCCTGCCGTGGCGCACCGACGTGCACGACGCTCTGCTGACCCGCGAACTCGGCCCCCGCGTCGCCCCGGGCATCCGGCCCGAACGCCTCGAAAACCTCGCTCGGCGCATCCGTGACGCCGTTGGCGAACCCGGTCTCAACCCCGACTCGCAGCCCGACCTGATGCGGGCACTGCAGAAGGTCGGCCTGAAGGTGACGTCCACCCGCGCCTGGGAGCTCAAGGAGCTCACCCACCCTGTGATCGATCCGCTGCTCGAATACAAGAAGCTGGCCCGGCTGCTCAGCGCGAACGGCTGGTATTGGATGGACACCTGGATCGTCGACGGCCGGTTCCATCCCGAGTACATCCCCGGCGGGGTGGTGACGGGCCGCTGGGCCACTCGGGGCGGGGGAGCCCTGCAGCTGCCCAAACAGGTGCGCGGCGCAGTCGTCGCCGATGCGGGCTGGAAGCTCGTGGTCGCGGACGCCGCGCAGCTCGAGCCGCGCGTCCTCGCCGCCCTGTCGGCCGACACGGCCATGGCCCAGGCCGGCCGGGGAACGGACCTGTACGCCGGGATCGTCGCCGGGGGCGTCGTGGAGACCCGCGACCACGCCAAGGTGGCCATGCTCGGGGCCATGTACGGCGCCACCAGCGGGGAGAGCGGGCGCCTCCTGCCCCGGCTCGCGAAGGCCTTTCCGAGGGCACTGGCCCTCACCGAAACGGCCGCACGCGCCGGGGAACGCGGCGAGAGCGTGACGACACGGCTTGGGCGTTCCTCCCCGCGGCCCGGGGAACGCTGGCTGGCCACCCAGGCCAAGGCCTACGACCCCGGGGCGACGGATGCCGACGAGCGCCGGGCCCGCAGTCAGGCGCGAGACTGGGGCCGCTTCACCCGCAATTTCATCGTTCAGGGCAGCGCCGCGGAATGGGCGCTGTGCTGGATGGCGGAGGTGCGCCGGGAACTGCGAATGCTGCCCCAGGGTGCCCAGGGGGCCCAGGGTGCCTCCGGGTCGGAATTCGACCGGGCCCCGCACCTGGTTTTCTTCCTGCACGACGAGGTCATGGTGCACACGCCCGCCGCGCTGGCAGATACCGTCGAGGAGATCATCCGGCGCGCGGCGGATACCGCCGGCCGGCACTTGTTCGGCGATTTCCCGGTCGATTTCCTGCTCACCGTTGCGACGGTCGACAGCTACGCGCAGGCGAAGTAGGTGCGACCCCTGCAGAGGCGACGGCAGCTCCGACGGTGCGTGTCGTCCAGGTCAGGCGACGGATGCCGGTCGTCGTCCGCGCTTCGGCCGCACGTCGTTCAGACCGTGCCGAAAACCCGCGGCGTGGCCGTCCTCGAGCAGCGCGTCGACGTCCCGAAGCCAGTCCAGCGCAGCGGCGGACAGCGCGGCCCGGGCGGCGCCCGCCAAGCGCTCCGCGCCCGTGGCCGCGGCGTCCATGGTCGCAGTCTCGGTGCTTGACTGCCACCGCTGGCGGTACCGGGCAACGATGCCGCGCGCATCGATGCCCAGCACCTGAGGATCAGGGAGGGAGACGGCGATCAGGACCCGGTCGACCAGGTCGCTCCACTCGTTGCCGGGAGCGCTCTCGGTATCGGCCAGCCAGTGGAGCGCCTCGGCCTGGCCGAGCGCGGTGATTCGGTACAGCGGTAGGCCGTCTGCGGTGCTGCCGGCCGATTCAACGGCCGCCTGTTTCACCAGCCGCTCAAGAGTGCCGTAGATCTGCCCGACGTTGACCGCCCGCCGACCGGCCGTTCGAGACTCCAGCTCGCCATGAATCTGGAAGCCATAGGCCGGACCGATCGTGAGGATCGCCAGCAGGCAGCTGCGAACAGACATGGGACCTCCGGTGGCCAAGGTATGACCATACTGAGTATAGCGAACGGAGATCCGGTCCCGGCTCGAGTCTTGTGATCGCAGGGGTCGCTGAGGCATAATTCATGGATGCAGCGCCTGCGCGGTGCGTCGACCGTTGGTCATAGGTTCAAGTTCTCGATAAGTTCACAGCACGCCGCATTGTTTCGTTCAGAGGTCGTTGGGGAAGACGCACCTCACAGAACGGGAGAAACGATGGTGGCTACACACGCTCGGCAGGAAGCGACTGCGCGCGGCTACATTTACGTGCATTCTTCGCCTCGCGCTCTGAGTCCCCATGTGGAGTGGGCGGTGGGTCGCGCCCTGGGCGTGCCCGTCAGTTTCGACTGGTCTGAGCAGCCCGTGCTCCGCGGAGCGCAGCGGGCCGAGTACCAGTGGGAGGGCGCCTGCGGTACGGGGGCGCGGCTCGCGTCGGCGCTCCGCGGGTGGGACCACCTTCGCTTTGAGATCACCGAGGACGCCGGTTTCGGCGCCGATGGGGCGCGCTGGCTGCACACCCCCGACCTGGGCATCTTCTTCGCCCAGACCGACACGGCCGGTAACGTCGTTATCCCGGAGGACCGGCTGCGCCACGCCATGGACCTGGCCGGGGCAAACGCGCTGGAGCTCCACCGGCAGCTCCGCATTACGCTCGGGCAGGCCTGGGACGACGAGCTCGAACCGTTCCGGCACGCCGGCGATTTCAACTCGGTCGTGTGGTTGCACCAGGTGGGCTGACGTGCAGCGCAAGGTCGCTCCCGAACACGGGAAGGCCCCGACCGGTGCCGGTCGGGGCCATCCCGGTGCAGGCGGGTTTTCCGCCGGGTGGAGCTAGACCGACCGGAACGCCACGACGGCGTTGTGACCGCCGAAACCGAACGAGTTACTGATGGCCAGCAGATCGCCGGAAGGCAACGTGCGCGGCATGGTCACCACGTCGAGCGGGATGCTCGGATCCTGGTTCAGCAGGTTGATGGTCGGCGGGGCCATGCGCTTGGCCAGAGCGAGAACCGTGAACAGGGCCTCAATCGCCCCGGCACCACCGAGGAGGTGACCGGTGGAAGCCTTGGTCGCCGACACCGGGATTCCGTCGAGCAGGTCGCCGAACACGCGGCGCAGTGCGTTGTACTCGGCGATGTCCCCGACCGGAGTGCTGGTCGCGTGCGCGTTGATGTGCGAGACATCCGCCAGGCTCGCGTCGGCATTCCTGATCGCGGTGATCATCGCGCGGGCCGCAGCCGTGCCATCGGGGTCTGGAGCGGTGATGTGGTACGCGTCACTGGTCACGGCACCACCAAGGAGCTCGGCGTAGATGCGCGCGCCGCGGGCCTTGGCGTGTTCTTCCGTCTCGACGACGAGCGCCGCGGCACCCTCACCGAGAACGAAGCCGTCCCGGGTGATGTCGTAGGGGCGCGACGCCGTGGCCGGGTCGTCGTTTCGCTTGGACAAGGCCTGCATGGCAGCGAAGGATGCGATCGGAAGCGGGTGAATTGCGGCCTCGGAGCCACCGGCGATGACGATGTCGGCGAGCCCGGCCTGCAGGCGGTTGTAGGCGTTCACGAGAGACTCGGTGCTCGAGGCGCACGCGGACACAACCGTGGTGATTCCGGCCCGGGCGTGAAGGTCCATTCCGATGGCCGCTCCCGGGCCGTTCGGCATGAGCATGGGCACGGTCATCGGCAGCACGCGGCGCGGACCGCGTTCGCGGAGGGTGTCCCACGCGTCGAGAAGGGTCCAGACTCCACCGATTCCGGTGGCCCAGTCGACGGCCAGCCGTTCGGGGTCTGCTTCGGGGGAGCCGGCATCCGCCCAGGCTTCACGCCCGGCAATCAACGCGAACTGGCTGGAGGGGTCGAGACGCTTCGTCTCGTGGCGGGCCAGAACGTCGACGGATGGAACCCTGGCCTGGGCGGCGAAGGTCACGGGGAGCTGAGTCCGGGCCACCCATTCGTGGTCTAGCGTGCTCGTCCCCGATTCGCCGGCGAGCAGGGCCGACCAGCTGTCGGCGGCCGTGCCGCCGAGAGGGGAGGTCGCACCGATGCCGGTGATAACGATTTTTTTGGTCATAACGTTAACTCTCCGTGAGGCGTGCAAACGTGGGCATCACCCACAGATCAGGCCGGTCGGCAGATGCCGACCGGCCTGTTCATTTGTGGACTAGACCTGAGCCTTGACGATGAAGTCGACAGCGTTGCCGACGGACTTGAGGTTCTTGACCTCTTCGTCGGGGATCTTGACGTCGAACTTTTCTTCGGCGTTGACGACGATGGTCATCATCGAGATGGAATCGATGTCCAGATCATCGGTGAATGACTTCCCCATCTCAACTGTGTCGGTCGCGATGCCAGTCTCGTCGTTGATGAGTTCGGCCAGGCCGGCAAGAACTTCTTCGGTGGACAATGCCATGTTATTTCTCCTTGGGGGTGTCTCGTATGACCGAGATTCAGTTTAGAGGGGAGTTGAGTGAAATCTAGGGAAGCACGACGACCTGCGCGCCGAACACCAGTCCTGCTCCAAAGCCGATCTGGAGGGCGAGGCCACCGCTGAGCTCGGGGTGCTCTTCCAGGAGACGGTGGGTGGCCAGCGGGATCGACGCCGACGAGGTGTTCCCGGTGGTGGCGACATCGCGGGCGATGACGACCGAGTCGGGAAGCTTCAGTTGCTTGGCGAACTCGTCGATGATGCGCATATTGGCCTGGTGCGGGATGAAAGCGGCGAGCTGGTCGCTCTCGATTCCCGCGACCTGGAGAGCCTCCTTAGCCACCTTCGCCATGTTCCAGACGGCCCAGCGGAAAACCGTCTGGCCTTCCTGGCGCAGGGTGGGCCATTCGGATTCTCCGCGTCGGTATTCCTGCAGGGTGTGATTCATGGTGATGGCATCGGCCTTGGACCCGTCGGATCCCCACACGGTGGGTGCGATCCCCGGGAAGTCGCTCGGGCCGATGACGACGGCGCCGGCGCCGTCGCCGAGGAGGAACGAGATGCTGCGGTCCGTGGGGTCGACGAGGTCGGACAGCTTCTCGGCGCCGATGACGAGCGCGTAGTGGGCGGTGCCCGTGCGGATCAGGGAATCGGCTTGCGCCACGGCGTAGGTGTATCCGGCGCAGGCGGCGTTGACGTCGTAGGCGGCGGCGGGGTTGGCGCCGACCCGATCGGCGACCACGGCGGCAATGGACGGTGTCTGCCGGCCGTTGCTGATCGTGGCCACGATGACGGCGTCGATCAGGTGCGGCTGGATGCCGGACCTCTCTATGGCTTCGCGGGCGGCATCCGTCGCGAGGTCGACGGCCTGGATGTCCTGGCTCGCTCGGGTGCGGGTGATGATGCCGGTGCGCTGCTGGATCCATTCATCGGACGAATCGATCGGACCGACCAGGTCGTCGTTGGGCACGACTAGGTCCCCGCGGGCGGCGCCGATCGAGAGAATCCGGGTGTACTGGGGACCGTGCGATTGCTGGAGTGTTGGCTTGGACATATTCTCTTTCGGTCAGACTAGGTTCTGCTGGTCGATCAGGTCGAACGCAGCGGGCAGGTCGTCCGGCGTCCTGATCGCTATGCTGGGCACGCCCTTGAGGGCACGTTTGGCGAGGCCGACAAGAGCCCCGGCCGGTGCGACCTCAATGATTCCGGTCACGCCGGCATCCGCGAACGAACGCATGCACATATCCCACCGTACCGGCGAGGACACCTGATCAACCAGTAACTCCACGAACCGGGCACCGTTGGACACCGCGCTGCCGTCCCGGTTCGTCCAGATCGAAAGCGTGGGATCGGCGGGCGCGAGCAGCGCGGAGACACGGGTGAGGTGCTTCACCGCCGGGTGCATATACCGCGTGTGGAATGCACCAGCCACCTGCAGCGGAATCACCCGGGTGCGCGGATTGGGGTTCTTGCCGAGAGCGGCCAGAGCCGCGAGGGAGCCGGCGACGACGATCTGTCCGCCACCGTTGAAGTTGGCCGGCGCGAGGTCGAGTTCGTCGAGGCGGGCCAGGAGTTCGGTCTCATCGCCGCCCAGCACGGCGCTCATGCCGGAGGGCTCCAGCGCCGCGGCCTCGGCCATGGCGGTGCCGCGCTCGCGCACGAAACGCACGGCGTCCGCCGCGCTGAGGATGCCTGCGCCGGCTGCGGCGGTGATCTCGCCCACCGAGTGACCGGCGATACCGGTGATGCGCTCCCGCCGTCCGTCGGCGAGGAGTGCGTTCAACGTGAGGAGTCCGGCGGCTACGATCAGCGGCTGGGCGATTCGGGTGTCCCGAATGGTGTCGGCGTCGCTCACGGTGCCGTGGCGCATCAGATCAATTCCGCAGGCCGCGGAGATCTCGTCCAGGCCGGCGGCGAAAGTGGGGTTCCGAAGCCAGGGCTCGAGGAAACCGGGGGTTTGTGAGCCCTGACCGGGGCAGACGACAACAATCATTGATCCAGTCTCCCAACCTCGTTTGTTGCGGGCGTGTCGGAGATCCACCAACTATTTGCGGAGTGTTTGTCGAATCTCGTTAGTTCGGCACCTCTGACGCCGCGATTAACGCCGGCGTGTTGAGCCGTCGTGGTCGCTGATCGACCCGATGATCAGGGCGGCCTGCAGGATGAGGGCCTCACGGGCGCCCGTGGCGTCGTAGCCGATGACCTCTGACACCCGCTTCAGGCGGTAGCGCACGGTGTTCGGGTGTACGAACAGTTCCCGGGCGGTGGCTTCCAGGGAGCGACCGTTGTCCAGGTAGCACCAGAGTGTGGTGAGCAGCTCGGTCGAATGCGCCTGCAGCGGGCGGTAGATCCGGTGGATCAGCGTGGCGCGGGCAAGCGGATCGCCGGCCAGCGCCCGCTCGGGGAGCAGATCGTCCGCCTGTACAGGGCGTGGGGCGTTGCGCCAGGAGCGCGCCACGGCGAAGCCGGCCAAGGCGGCCTTAGCGCTCTTGGACGCGTCGACGAGATTCGGCACCTCGTGGCCGAGCACCAGGTGGCCGGCGCCGAAGCTCGGCTCGAGCTGCACCGCGATCTCCATGAAGCTGAGGGCGGAGGCCGTGCCGATCGCGTCATCCGTCTCGGTCGGCGACGGGTGGGCCCTGCCGATGACCAGGACGAGCCGGTTGCCCTGCACCCCGATCAGAACGTCGGCGGCCATGTGGCGGGCCGAGCGACGCAGCTGGTCGACGTCGAGCATCTTGGGTGTCGTGCCCACGAGCACGCAGACCTCGCCGTGCCCGTGCCAGCCGAGGGCCGCGATCCGGCTGGGCAGTTCGTCGTCGTACTCGCCGCTCAGGATCGAGTCGACGACCAGGGCCTCGAGGCGTACATCCCAGAGGCCGCGTGCCTCGGCTGCCCGGGCATAGACATCCGCCGCGCCGAAGGCGATTTCGCGGGAGTACAGCAGGATGGCCTCCCGCAGGATTTCCCCGCCGTCTTTGACCCGCTCCTCCACCACCTCGACGGTGACGCGAATTAGCTGCAGGGTCTGCTGCAGGCTGATTGAGCGCAGCAGTTCACGCGGAGCGGCACCGAAGACGTCGGCCGCGATCCAGGGGGTGGACCGCGGGTCGTCAAACCACGAGATGAACGACGTGATCCCGGCCTGGGCGACCAGGCCCACGGCGGAACGCCGCCCGGGCGGCATATCGCCGTACCAGGGCAGCGTGTCCTCGAGACGCTTCAGCGTCGCCGTGGAAAGCTCCCCGGATATCGTTCGCAGCCAGCTGAGCGTCTGTTCCTTCGTCTTCGGTGTGGGTGCCACGGGGGCTGTTAGCTCTCGCCCCCGGCGGAACCGGTAGTTCCCGCCGTTACGTCGTGCAACCGGTACTTCGCGATCGCCTGGCCGACGACGCTGCGGTCGACCTCGCCTCGGCGAGCGAGAAGTTCGAGTGCGCGCACCACCATCGACGGTCCGTCGATCTTGAAGTAGCGGCGGGCCGCCGGGCGGGTGTCGGAGAAACCGAACCCGTCGGCGCCGAGGGTCGCGAAGTCGCCGGGCACGAACTGCCGGATCTGATCGGGCACCGCATGCATGAAGTCGGTGACGGCGATGAACGGTCCGGCGGTGCCGGCCAGCTTCTCCGTCACATAGGGGATCTGCGGCGCGTCGTCCGGGTAGAGGAAGTTGTGTTCCTCGACCGCGATGCCATCGCGACGCAGTTCGGCCCAGGAGGTGACCGACCAGACGTCGGCGGACACTCCCCAGTCCTCGGCCAAAAGGGCCTGGGCCTCGAGTGCCCAGGGCACGGAGACGCCGGAGGCCAACAGCTGCGCCTTCGGACCCGACACATCGGACGCGCTGACGCGGTGGATGCCGCGCACGATGCCGTCCACGTCCACGTCGTCGGGCTCGCGCGGCTGTACCTGCGGCTCGTTGTAGACCGTGATGTAGTACATGACGTTGGGGTCGGCGTGCGTTCCTCCGTACATCCGCTCGAGTCCCGACCGCACGATGTGCCCGATCTCGTAGCCGTAGGCCGGGTCGTACGAGACCACGGCGGGGTTCGTCGAGGCCAGCAGCGGCGAGTGGCCGTCGGCGTGCTGCAGGCCTTCACCGGTGAGGGTGGTGCGTCCGGCGGTGGCGCCGATCATGAACCCGCGGGTCATCTGATCGCCCGCGGCCCACATGGCGTCGCCCGTGCGCTGGAAGCCGAACATCGAGTAGAAGACGTAGATCGGGATGAGCGGCTCACCCTGCGTTGCGTACGACGTGCCCACGTTGGTGAAGGCAGCCATCGCGCCGGCTTCGTTGATCCCCACGTGCAGGATCTGGCCCTGCGGGCTCTCCTTGTACGCCAAAAGCTGCGCGTGGTCGACCGAGGTGTACTGCTGGCCGCTGGGGTTGTAGATCTTGGCGTTCGGGAAGAACGCGTCGATGCCGAAGGTGCGAGCCTCGTCCGGGATGATCGGCACGATGCGGTGTCCGAAGTCCTTGGCGCGCAGCAGTTCCTTGAGCAGCCGCACGAAGGCCATCGTGGTCGCGATCTCCTGCGTGCCGGAACCCTTCTTGGTGGGAGCGTAGGTCGCGTCGCCCGGCAGGGTGATCTGCGTGTACTTGCTGCGACGCTCCGGCACGTACCCGCCGAGCGCGCGGCGGCGCTCATGCAGGTACTGGATCGCCTCATCGTCCTCGTCCGGCTTGAAGTACGGCGGGAGGTAGGGGTTCTCCTCGAGCTGGGCATCCGTGATCGGCATGTGAGTGCTGTCGCGGAACGTCTTGAGGTTGTCGAGGGTGAACTTCTTCATCTGGTGGGTCGCGTTGCGGCCCTCGAAGCTCGGGCCGAGGGCGTAACCCTTGACCGTCTTGGCCAGGATGACGGTCGGCTGGCCCTTGTGCTCGGATGCGGCCTTGAATGCCGCGTAGACCTTGCGGTAGTCGTGGCCACCGCGCTTGAGGTTCCAGATGTCGTCGTCGGTGTAACCCTCGACGAGCTTGAGCGCGCGGGGGTCGCGGCCGAAGAAGTGCTCGCGCACGTACGCACCGCTCTCGGCCTTGTACGTCTGGTAGTCGCCGTCGGGGGTGGCGTTCATCAGGTCGCGCAGGGCGCCATCGGTGTCGCGGGAGAGCAGCTCGTCCCACTCGCGACCCCAGACGACCTTGATGACGTTCCAGCCGGCGCCGCGGAAGAAGCTTTCTAGTTCCTGGATGATCTTGCCGTTGCCGCGTACCGGGCCGTCGAGGCGCTGGAGGTTGCAGTTGACGATGAAATTGAGGTTGTCGAGACCCTCGTTGGCGGCAACCTGCAGCTGCCCGCGGCTCTCGACCTCGTCCATCTCGCCGTCGCCGAGAAACGCCCAGACCTGCTGGTCGCTGGCGTCCTTGATCCCGCGGTTGGTGAGGTACCGGTTGGTTTGCGCCTGGTAGATGGCGTTGATCGGGCCGAGTCCCATGGAGACCGTCGGGAACTGCCAAAATTCCGGCATCAGTCGCGGGTGCGGGTAGGAGGACAGCCCGTTGGGGCCGTGGGACTTCTCCTGGCGGAATCCGTCGAGTTGGTCGGTGCTCAGGCGGCCCTCGAGGAAGGCCCGCGCGTAGGTTCCGGGGGAGGCATGGCCCTGGATGAAGATCTGGTCTCCGCCGCCCGGGTGGTCCTGGCCGCGGAAGAAGTGGTTGAAGCCGACCTCGTAGAGGGCAGCGGAGGATGCATAGGTCGAGATGTGGCCGCCGACGGAGATGCCGGGGCGCTGAGCACGGTGCACGAGAACGGCGGCGTTCCAGCGTATCCAGGCGCGGTAGCGGCGCTCGATGTCTTCGTCGCCGGGGAAGTCGGGTTCATTGCCAGCCGCGATGGTATTGATGTAGTCCGTGGTCGGCACCATGGGCACGCCGAGGTGCAGTTCCTTGGAGCGTTTCAGGAGCGTCAGCATGATCTCCCGACCACGCTGGTGACCGTGGGCCGATACGAGCGCGTCCAGCGATTCCGACCATTCGGCGGTTTCCTCCGGGTCCGCATCCGTGCTGTTAACCGAATACGGGTCCTGGTCGTTGACAGTCACACTCGACCTCTCTCTGTTGGGCAGACCATCGAAGCGAACCTGCCAAGTTAGCGGTGCCGGATGACGGTCGGATCACGACCGATGGCACCACGCAAGCCTACAGATTTTGCCTTCGGTTTGTGCGCGGTCGGTGAGCGCCGTTCGGGCCGGGAATCGAGGGTCCCTCGGGACGCTCATCTTGGTTCCGGCAGGAGGCGGGGCTAGGCTGTGGCGTCGCCTTGCATCGTTCCCGTGGGCGCACGAAAGGAAGCGCTCCATGGCGTTGGAAAATGACACCCAGGCTCCTGATTTCGAGCTCTTCAACCAGTTCGGCGAGCGGGTGCAGCTCAGCGAGTTCCGCGGGAAGAAGTCGGTCGCCCTGGTCTTCTTCCCCCTGGCGTTCTCCGGAATCTGCAGTGGCGAGCTGTGCGAGCTGCGGGACAACCTGTCGTTGTTCGTCGCCAATGAAGTGGAACTGCTCGGCATCTCGGTCGATTCCCGTCACGCCCTGCGTGCCTGGGGGGAACAGGAACGGTACACCTTCGACCTCCTGGCCGACTTCTGGCCGCACGGTGCGGTCGCTAAGGAATACGGGGTGTTCCTCGAGCAAAAGGGCTTTGCGAACCGGGCCACGTTCTTGATCGACCCTGAGGGGATCATCCGGGCCAGCTTCATCACCGCGCCGGGCGAGCCCCGGTCGCTGGAGGCCTACCGGGCTGCGATCGGCGAACTCCAGCCGGCTTGAACCCGGCCGCGGTCCACCCGGCGCGCAGAATCTGTATGATGGACCACGGCCTTCACCGGCCGTTGCGTCAGGGGCCTTTAGCTCAGTTGGTAGAGCGCCACGTTTACACCGTGGATGTCATCGGTTCGAGCCCGGTAGGGCCCACACATAACCCCCTGATCACGTCCGTTGCGAACGAGCCCCAGCCGAGTGCCACGACAGTTTCCAGGGAGAACACGTGAATCAGCCACGCATGAACGTCGAATCGTTCAACCTCGATCACCGTACGGTTGTCGCACCCTACGTGCGCCTGGCCGATACCAAGATGCTGCCGCAGGGGGACACCATCGTGAAGTACGACGTGCGCTTCACCCAGCCCAACGTCCTTCACCTGGAGATGCCGGCAGTGCACTCGATCGAGCACCTCTTCGCCGAGCACTCCCGCAACCATTCCACCCGAGTCATCGACTTCTCGCCGATGGGCTGTCAAACCGGTTTCTACCTCATTCTGCAGGGGCAGCCGGAGTACGCCGAGGTCCTCGAGTTGATCGAGGCCACCATGACCGACATCCTCGGCGCCACCGAGGTGCCCGCCGCCAACGAGGTTCAGTGCGGGTGGGGAGCCAACCACTCGTTGGCAGCCGCCCAGGACGCCGTGAAGGTCTTCCTGGCCGCCCGCGGCGCCTGGGCCACCGTCACCGCATGACGACCGTCGACGCGATCATTCTGGTCGCGATGGAGGAGGAGGCCGCTCCGTTCCTGGCGGCGGCCACCGCTTCCGCACCGCCGGTCGCCATCGGCAGGGCCCGCCGGCACCGCCTCACCCTGGCCGGGCGTGAAGTGCTGCTCGTGCAGAGCGGCATCGGGCTGGTCAACGCGGCCGGTGGGACGACATCCGCACTCCTCTTTGTGCGCGCCGAGGACCCCGAGGCGTCGCCGCTGGTGATCAGCGCGGGTTCGGCCGGCGGGGTGGGTGCCCAGGTGCGGGTGGGCGAGGTGGTCATCGGGAGCGAATACCTCAACAGCGACGCTGACGCACGCGTCTTCGGGTACGCGCTCGGCCAGGTGCCCGGCATGCCGGCTCGCTACGAGGGCGCGACTGAGGCGCTGCGCGGCGCCGAGTCGGCTGCCCGGATGCCCGACGGATCGGCGCTGGTCGTGCGCCGCGGGCTGCTGGTCTCCAACGACGCCTTCGTAAGCATGGAGCGCGCAGAGAGCCTCCGCGTGCTGTTCCCCGGGGTTCTCGCCACCGACATGGAATCCGTGGGCGCTGCTCAAACCTGCTTCGCTTATGGTGTACCGTTCGTGGCGGTCCGCGGCATCTCCGACCTGTGCGGACCGATTGACGATCACCTCACCCACATCGACGACGCGGCCGACCGCTCGGCCGCGGTCGTACTGGAGATGCTGCGCAGGTTCGCCGACTGACTCGGCCTACGCCCCATCCGGCCGTCACCGATCCTCGGTGCGTGCAAAGGTCGGACGCAGGTTCTTTAATCGCTCTGCGGAGCCGGGTTCCGCGCGATACGCTGGAAACGGCGTGACTGAGAAAGTCGCTGCCCGCCGCGGAATAATCGTTGCTTTCCCGCGGAGCCGAGTGGTCGTGAAGGCACCGTTCACACTCACGCGCGAGCGACTTCGATGCGAGTAATTTCGACCCGAGTAACGGATGCCATGGGGGGTGAACGTCGTCATGTCCCGGTCTGACCGTCAATCGTTCGGCCTCGCCGTCGAGGAGTTGCCCAACGCGCACCTGAACAGCACGCACCTGTGTTCGTCGTTCCTGCGGGTGCTGCCCGTCACCGGCGTGGCGATCTCCACCCTCGGCGCACCGTTCGGCACCGAAACCGTGTGCGCGAGCGACGTCGAAGGCGTGTTCGCGTTCCCGATGGTCGTCGGAACGTTGGATATCGGAGCGGTTGACCTGTACTCCCGCCGCCCCCGCACCCTGACCGGACTTGAGATCGCGACGCCACGATGCTGGTCGGGATCGCCGCCCGGCAGGTGCTTCGGCGCGTCCTGCTCGAGCATACGGTGAAGCCGGACCCAGACGCCGACGAGGGCTACTCGCGTCGCTTCGTGCACCAGGCGACGGGGATGGTACTGGCCCAGTTGAACGTGGGAGCCTCGGATGCCCTCCTGATCGTCCAGGGCTACGCGTTCTCCCACGCGCGCACGGTCCGCGAGGTAGCGGACGATGTTGTGGCGCGAAGGGTCGATTTTACATCAGAATTAGACCGGTATTGGGATGGAATTATGGTGACCAGAACACGTGAAGGTCAGTTGGTTGAGACCTTCGTCACGCTGGCCGACCCGCTTGTCGTCGGGTACGACGTCGTCGACGTGCTGCACACACTCGTAGAGACCTGCGCCACACTCTTCGGCGCGTCCGCGGTCGGGATCATCCTCTCCGCCTACAACGACAACGATCTCGAGGTAATGGCCTCAACCAACGAACGAAGTCGCCTGATTGAGATCCTGCAGCTGCGGGCCGGCAATGGGCCGTGCGTCGAGTGCTACACGACCGGCTACCCGTGGCCATTCCCGACCTCGATGTCCTCGCCCCGGCGTGGCCACGGTTCCGGGCGGGAGCGCTCGAACTCGGCTTCGAGTCGATGCATTCGGTTCCCCTGCGGCTGCAAGCGACGACCATCGGATCGCTCAATCTCTTCTGGGATCGCCTCGGCGGTCTGGGAGCGGAGGACCTGCGCACGGTCCAGGCGCTGGCCGACACCGCCACCATCGGCATTCTTCAGGAACGCGCCATCAGGGAGAGCGGCGTGGCTCGGGCCCAGCTGCAACGCGCGCTCAGTAGCCGCGTTCTAATCGAGCAGGCCAAGGGCGTCGTCGCTCTCACCCACACCGTCGACATGGAAGAGGCCTTCGCGATCCTGCGTCAATATGCCCGCGACAACGGCCAGCGGCTGGTCGAGGTTGCCGAACAGGTTGTGAACCGAACCCTCGACCTATAAACCCCGCACGGTCTAGAATCGGAATATGCCCCAGACCCTGGCTGCACATGTCCATTTCGTGAACAATCAGGGGTCTACCATGAAGCGTCTATTTCACCCCGGCGGATCGGTCATCACGGGCGATGACCTTGCGGATGCCGTCATGCACTATGCCGAGGCGTTGAGTCTCCGTCCCCAGGTCGATGTCGTCGACATCCCGATCGTTAAAGAGACCGGACTGCTGGGTCGCATCCAGATCCTGATCGGCGGATCCGGCCAATTGGTCTGCGTTACTGCCGGTTCCGCACGGTCAGAGCTGCTGGAGCCGGAGACGGTGGACACTCTCCGCCATAAGGCCCTGGTCGGCACGGCCTCGGGCCGAGCCTCGTGGACGGGCGACGGCCTGGATTCGCCACAGTTCGACGAGTTCGACTACTGACGTCCTGACCGACGCCGGGACTTTCGGCCCTGTTCTGTCGGATCGTCGCGCGACATCGTAGACCCCGTTCTGCCCGCTGTGCCGGGGAGCGGAGGAGGTCGTCATGGACAACCGTGTTGTAGTGGGGGTCAGCGGTCGGCCGGCGGCTCGGGCTGCGCTGCAGTGGGCGATCGACTATGCGCGTCCCCGGCGCCTGGAGATCGAGTTGGTGCACGTCGTCGACGCGACCTTCGGCACGACCACGGTCGGGTTTCTGCACTCGGCCCGCGAGCAGGCCGAACTGTTGCTCGCCCGTGAGGGCGAGGAGGCCCGCAGTGTCGCTCCTGACCTGACTTTTCGCACGACGGTCCTCGAGGGCTCGCCCACCGGGGCCCTCACCGACTGGGCAGTCGGCGCGCAACTCCTCGTTGTGGACTCGCACGCCCTGGGCCGGTTTCGGGACTATGTCTTCAGCACCCAAGCCGCGCAGATCGCGGCTTACGCCGGCGGTTCCGTCGTCGTCGTGCCCGAGCGGGAGGAACAGCGCGGCACCGGCGTCGTCGTCGGGGTGGACGGTTTCGAGGCATCCCTCGCCGCCGTGACATTCGCCGCGGATCAGGCGGACCGCCTGGGCGAGCGGTTGACGGCGCTGTACTGCTGGAGCGCACCGGCCCCTTGGACCGAAGCGCGCGCCATGATCGACTGGCCGATGGTGCCCGATGAGGCGGACCGCGTGGTCCTCGCCGAAGCGGTGGCGGGACTGGCCGAACGCTATCCGGACCTGGTGCTTGACCTGCGGCTCGACCTCGGGTTGCCGGCGGACGCACTCGTGTCGGCGGCGACCGGTGCGCGGCTTCTCGTTGTGGGCAGCCACGGTCGTCACGGGTTCGCTCGCTTCTGGCTGGGTTCGGTCAGTCATGTGATCGTTTTGACCATGCCCTGCCCAGTCGCCGTGATCAGGGTCGCCGTCACCGAGACCGGACCGGTCAGCGAACCCGTCTAAATGATTCACAACGCTCGAATCGGAGCGTGCGAATCGGGGGTGTCAGTCGGACCGTGCGATCAGCACAGGCACGTTGATTTTCATCAGGACGTCGTGGATGACTGAATCGATCACCGACTGGGTCACGGGCCTCGGATGTGAAACTCCGAGCACAGTATGACAGCTTCGCTGCCGACATCGAGCAGAGCCTCGGCCGGCGGCCGATGCACCAGCCGGGGATTCACGAACACACCGGGGGTCGCGGCAGTCGCGAGCTCCGGGCTCCGCACGCAAAGTCGACGGCGCATGCACGAGGATGAGTTCGTGGCCAAGGCGGCGCGCCTCCTGGGCGCCGCGAATGACGGCCGAGGTGGATCCCTCGAAACGGTCGACACCCACGACGACTCCACTTCGGCTGTCTGTGGTCGATTCCGGCACCACGGCGACGGTGCAGCGGGCCGCCGCGGCGATCTGAACGCTGCGCGAGCCGAGCACGTGTCCGCTCAGGGAGCCGGTCTTGTGGGTTCCGACGACCAAAACATCGTCGGATGTCGGCATTGCGGCGAGCGTCCAGGCGGGAGACCCGTGCAGGACGAGCGCGCCGATGTCCAGCCCGGGATGCGTCTTCGCCGCGGTGATCTCCTGCGTGAGCAGACTGCTCGCCCGGCGCTCGGCCTCCCGCGCGTAGTCGGGACCCAGCAGCCCCCACTCATCGTCGACGACGTGCACCAGGACCACGGGCGACCCGTCCGCTTCCGCCCGAGCCAGACCCCAGCGGAAGGCGGACCGGCTCGGATCCGATCCGTCGAATCCGATGTAGGAGGTGTTCACCGCTTCTTCACACCTTCCGTGGAGTCCGGTCGGGACTCGGCGCGTTCACCGGCCGGGCGGGGGACCACAGCGACCGGGCACGGCAGGTTCATCAGCACGTCGTGGCTGACCGAACCGAGAAAGAGGCTGCCGACGGCACCCCGGCCGTGTGTGCCGACGACGACGAGGGACGCCGTTTGGGAGGCGTTCACGAGCACGGATGCCGCGGTGCCCTGTTCCAGAACCTCGGCGATATGCAGCGCCGGATGCGCGTCGCGAACCCTCCTCGTTGCCCCCGACAGGATGCGCGCGTGGGCGTCCCGTATCTCCTCGTAGGGCAGGACGGCACCGTATTCGACGGCCACGGTCGCGGGAATGGTCCAGGCATGGACGATATCGAGAGGGAGTTTGTAACGCTCGGCTTCGCGGGCCGCGAAGTCAACGGCGACCAGAGCCGTGACGTCGTTCTCCATGCCCACGACGATGTGGCCGCCACGTGCCTGCCAGTTGACGGGGACGACGACGACGGGGCATCGGGCGTGGGCCGCGAGGCGAAGGGGAAGGGTGCCGAAGACCGTCCCGGCGAGAACACCGGTCTTGTTCGTGCCGATGACCAGAAGGTCGGCGGTCGCCGACGCCCGCGCCAGCTCATCGACCGGGACGCCATGTCGGATGTAGCTCGTCTTCCGGCAGGAGGGTGCCACCTGTTCGACCCGTCGAAGGGCTTCCGCGAGCGCGCGCTCGTAGGCAGGCTGACTGGAATAGTCCGATCCCTCAGCGGGGTACCAGCCCAGCTCCACCACCGTGGTGAGTTCGAGTTGCACGGGCGTGCCCTGCATCCGTTCGAGCGTCACGACCCGGTCGAGTGCCCACTCCAGGGCCGCCTTGCTCGCGGCCCCACCGTCAATGGCCACGATCACTTTTTCAACCATGGGTGTGACTCCTGCTCTGGGGTGGAATCGCACCGGACAGTCCGCTCCACGCTATGATCGCAGTGCCTGCCGGACCGGGACAGGGCCGAAGGTCCCGTGCGGGTAGTATCCCCGCTACCAGACGAGAGGCGGTCCTCGGTCATGCCCCACGAAACTATCCCGGTCACCCTGAACGAACGTTCCGAGGCTTGCCCGGAGACAGTGATCGACCTGCCGGCGCACCTGCCCCTCCCGCGCCGGTCGCGGTGGGTGGCCGCATCCGCCGATTTCATCGAGGGCTTGCGGGGTGAGCGAACGGGTGACCCGCTGATGTTGCTGGCAGACATCTTCGCGTCGGCTGCGGATGCGGACCTAGTCTGCGTCATCGGGCCGCCTGGTGTTGATTCGGGCGTGGGGGACGGTTTTGTCGTCCACGCGGCTCATGGCAGTGCCACTCGACCGTTGGACGGCCTGGCCTTCCCCGTGGCGGGTAGCCTGTGCGGCCGGGCGATGGCCACCGGCCGGCCGGTCCTCGTCGGCCGGGAAGAGAGCGAGGCTGCGGGCCCCGAGTCGCTCCTGATACTCGGGTCGACCCTGGTGGTCCCGCTGGGGAAAGCCGGGGAAACCGGCCCGCCCGCAGTGGTGCTCACGGCCTCCCGGCCCAGCGGGGCGCCCCCGTTCACTGCCGTGGACCTCGATACGGCCGTCGATTTCGCCCGACTGGCATATGCGGGCCGCCACCTCGAGCGGAGCAGCACGGACCGGGCGCGTCTGGCGGTGCGCACCGATCGCGACCGGATCGCACGTGAGCTGCACGACCGGGTCATTCAGCGGGTCTTCGCTGTCGGGCTCGCCGTGCGCGCCCTCGGCGGGATGACCGCCGACCCGGTGTTCGGGCGGCGGCTGGCCGACCAGGTGGGAGCCCTCGACGCGGTCATCGCCGACCTCCGCACCGCGATCTTCGGGTTGTCGACGCAGGCGGACCCCGACCGGCACGGGCTTCGCCGCAGCATCGTCGACCTGCTCGACGAGGTCGGACCTCTCTTTGCGCACCCGCCGCGGGTGGTGTTCTCCGGGGCGATCGATCTGCTCGTTTCCACCTCGCTGGCTGATGATGTCGTGGCGGTCGTGCGCGAGGGGCTGACCAACGTGGTCCGGCACTCCGGAACCCGGGAGGCTGAAGTGCGCGTCTCGGTCGCGGCGCACATCCTCACGGTCGAGATCGGCGACACCGGCGTCGGTCTTACCGGCGCAAGTCGGCGCAGCGGCGTCGCTAATCTGGCGGTCAGAGCCGAACGCTGGCAGGGGATGGTGTCGCTGCGCGACCGGGCGCCGCGCGGTGCCGAGCTGCGTTGGACGGCGCGCGTGAGCGACGCTTCCGCAGGGACTTCCCGATGACGCGTGTGTTCGTGGTCGACGACCACGACGTCGTCCGTATCGGCCTGGCTGCCCTGATCAACGCCGAAGCTGACCTGGAAGTGGTGGGGGAGGCGGCAACGAGGCGGCAGGCCGTGGCCAGGGTCGCCGCCACCCGGCCGGACGTCGTGGTCCTTGACGTGCGGCTGCCCGACGGAAGCGGCATCGACGCCTGCCGGGACATCCGGGGGAGGGATCCCGGCATCCGGTGCCTGATGCTCACGGCGTTCGACGACGACACGGCCAGCCGCGCCGCCGTCCTGGCTGGGGCGTCCGGCTATGTCTTGAAGGACATCCGCGGTGATCGCCTGGTGCAGGGAATCCGGCGTGTGGCAGGGGGGGAGTCGCTGCTCACCCCGCTGCTGGCCGGCCGGGTGGCAACCTCGTTGGGGCTGGACCGAGGCGACCCTGCCGCCCGAGCGCTGACGACGCGGGAACGGCAAGTCCTCGATCTGATCTCCCGGGGCCTCACCAACCGCCAGATCGGCGAGCACCTCGACCTGGCGGAGAAGACGGTGAAGAACTATGTGTCGGGGGTGCTCAGCAAACTTGGCATGGAGCGCCGCACCCAGGCCGCCGTCTTCGGGGTGGAGTTGCAGCGCCAGGAGGGTTCGTCCAATGTTCGAATTCACCCGGCCGCTCCCGGTACGCTGGCCGGATGAAGCCGTTTCGCACTAACCGGGTTGTGCCCGGACCCGGCCAGGAATCGGTCTGGGATTACCCGCGACCGCCTCGCGTGGAGACGAGTGCCGACCGGGTCGTCGTCACCCTCGGTGGCCTGGTCCTGGTCGACACCGACGATGCCGTACGGGTGCTCGAGACCAGCCATCCGCCGGTCTACTACCTGCCGCACTCCGCGTTCCGGGCGGGGAGCCTCGAACCGGTGACCGGCCGATCGTACTGCGAGTACAAGGGCGAGGCGTCGTACCTGAGCGTGGTCACCCCGGGGCGTATGGAGGAGGCGGCCGGGTGGTACTACCCGTCGCCGACGCGGGGCTTCGAGGATCTGGCGAACCGCGTCGCGCTGTACCCCGGACGGATGGACCTCGTTACCGTGAACGGGGAAGCGGTGCTGCCTCAGCCGGGCGACTTCTACGGCGGCTGGATCACCTCCCGGGTCGTCGGACCGTTCAAGGGGGCTCCCGGCACTCTCGGATGGTGACGCCGCCGCGAACCGTCGCGAGCCGGCTCGGCGTGGCCCCCATCTTTCTGGCCGCGCTGCTCTGGGGCACGACGGGCACGGCCGCGCACTTCCTGCCCGGCAGCGTCAGCCCGCTGGCGACCAAGGGCGGCCACGATGGCCGTGGGCGGCGCGCTGCTCTTCACGCTTTCCGCCCGAAGCGCCCGGGCAACCCTCCGAAACTGCTCCGTGCGCCGCTGGGTGCTGGCCGGGGTCGCCGGCATCGTCGTCTACCCGCTCGCTTTCTACAGTGCGATGAACCTGGTCGGGGTGGCGGTCGGCACGGTCGTGTCGCTGGGGTCTGCGCCCGTCTTTGCCGCGGGAATCGAGTTCCTGGCGGAGCGCCGGGCAGTCACACGGCTCTGGACACTGTGCACACTGGTGGCTCTGCTCGGCACGATTCTGCTGATCACCGGCCGGCAGTCGGACCAGGCCGCCGGGTCCGCTCCTCCGGGCGTTCTGCTCGGGCTGCTCGCGCGATCGGGCCCATGTTCGTCGCCTATCTGCTCTTAGGCCGCGGCCCGCGCACGGTCCGCGGCAGCACGGCGACCAGCCTCATCCTGGTCCAACCTCTCGTGGCTACGCTGCTGGCGGTCCTGATCGTCGGCGAGCGGTTGCCACCGTCCGGCTGGGCCGGGCTCGGGCTGGTTCTGGTGGCGGTGACCGCGCTTGCAGTTCCTCGGAATTCCGGTCAACCGTCGTCAGGAGGGCGCACCGCCTCGTCACCGGTAGGCTGGCGAAGTGCCCGTCTCACTCGCCGATGTAAGTCGGATCATCCATGAACTGTGGCCGTTGTCCGGTGCCGAAGTCTGGGACGCCCCGGGTCTGGTCTGCGGCAACCCCGGCCAGCCGGTCGAATCGATCCACCTGGCCGTGGACGCCGTCTCCGCGACCGTGGACGAGGCGGTCGGACATGACGCAGACCTGCTCCTGGTGCACCATCCGCTCCTGCTGCGCGGCGTCACGTCGGTCGCCGAAGACCGTTACAAGGGCGCCCTGATCGGTCGTCTGATCCGAGCGAATTGCGCTCTCCTTGCGGCCCACACCAACGCGGATGTCGTCGTGGACGGCGTCTCGGACATCCTCGCCACCCGACTCGGCCTCGTTGACGCAACCCCCATCACGGCGGGCGCCGCGGCGGGAACGGGAATCGGCCGGGTCGGCCGGCTCGCGCACCCGACCACGCTGGGCCAACTGGCCCACCGCCTCGCCCAGCTCCTGCCGGCGACCGCCACCGGCGTCCGGGTCTCGGGGGAGTACGG
This sequence comes from Cryobacterium sp. M25, assembly GCF_002929635.1. Lineage (NCBI taxonomy): Bacteria > Bacillati > Actinomycetota > Actinomycetes > Micrococcales > Microbacteriaceae > Cryobacterium > Cryobacterium sp. M25. Next base: position 64,529 of record NZ_PJJU01000048.1, read on the forward strand.
CAGTGTCGTCGAAACCGTCTCGCTCTGCGGTGGTGCAGGCGATTCCCTTCTCCCTCATCCCGCCGTGCAGGCGTCCGATGTGTATATCACCTCCGATCTCCGTCACCACCCGGCGTCGGAGGCCCGTGAGCAGTCCGGGCTGTCGGGGGGCACCCCTGCCCTGATCGACGTGTCGCACTGGGCCAGTGAATGGCTCTGGATCGAGCCGGCCGCCGAACAGCTGCGGGCTCTTCTGCCCGGTGTGCGCATCACCAGCAGTTCCCTGCGCACGGATCCCTGGGACTTCGCGATCGTGCAGTAGCCTGCCGATGAAGTTCGGATCCACCCCCAACGCTCGTTCATATTTCTATTCGCAAAGGTCAGGACATCGTGAAGGCATCCCCAGTAGAACAGAAAGAGCTTCTCCGGCTTCAGGCCCTCGACATCCGGCTGCAGCAGGTCGAGCATCAGACGAAGGCCCTGCCCCAGCACGCCGAGATCCGGGAACTCACCACATTGTTCGACACCACCCGGATGGCCTTCGGCACCCGCGCCGGCGAACGTGATGACGTGCGCACCGAGCTGGCGCGGATCGAATCCGACGTCGAAGTGGTCGAGAAGCGCATCGCGCGGGACACCGACCGGGTTCAGCACACTTCCTCGGTGAAAGACGTGCAGGCTTTGGAGACGGAGCTTGCGGCGCTGCGCAAGCGCCTCCTGGCGCTCGAGGAGATCGAGATCGCGGTGATGGAACGGCTCGAGGAGAGCGATGCGACCGTCTCCGCGGTGGAGGCGGAGCGGGACGCGATCGCGCTCCGGATCCACGACGCCGAGCAGGCGCGCAACGAAAGCCTCGCCGATCTGAACCGGCAGCTCGGCCAACTCCGCCGGGACCGGGCAGCCGTCGCCGGCAGCGTCGCCGAGGACCTCGCCACGCTGTACGAGAAGCGCTTCGTGACGGGGCGGGGCAACGCCGCCGCCCTGTTGCGGGCGCGCACCTGCAGCGGCTGCACGATGACGCTCACCGGCAGCGACCTCGATGCCGTGCGTTCCTCGCCGGCCGACGAGGTCCTGTTCTGCCCGGACTGCGGGGCGATCCTGGTTCGCACGCAGGAGTCCGGGATCTAGGTGGAGCCGGGCCCCGCCGGCGGCCTGTACTCTAGACTGTGGAATGGGTCGGCAAGACGGTCGCGTCATCCGCTACCTTCGGGTCAGCGGATGCCGAGGAACGTCCGGGCTCCGCAGAGCAGGATGGTGGGTAACGCCCACCCGGGGTAACCCGCGAGACAGTGCCACAGAAAGTAGACCGCCTCCGGTTTCGGCCGGTGGTAAGGGTGAAACGGTGGTGTAAGAGACCACCAGAGGCCAGGGTGACCTGGTCGGCTAGGTAAACCTCGTCCGGAGCAAGGTCAGACAGGAAACGCCAAGGCGGCTCGCCGAGTTTCCGGGTAGACCGCTAGAGGGCTGCGGCAACGTAGTCCCGAGATAGATGGCCGTCCAGGGTGCTACGGCATCGGGACAGAACCCGGCGTAATAGCCGGCCCATTCCACCTTCCGGCCTCCAGGTTCTGCGCCGGGGTGCTCTGCCGCTCCGGACAGGTCAGTCCTGATGCTTGACGGCGAGTGCGGCGGCCCCGAGGATCCCCGCGTTGTTGCGATGCACGGCCGGGATGATGGCTGTCTTCAGTCGCAGAAGGGGCAGGAAGTCCTGGTGGTGCTTGGACACGCCGCCGCCGACGATGAAGAGGTCCGGCGAGAACAGTGCTTCCAAGGTCGAGTAGTACTTCTGCAGCCGACCGGCCCATTTTTCCCAGCTCAGGTTCTCCCGCTCCTTGGCGGAGTACGCGGCCTTGGTTTCGTAGTCGACGCCCTCGATCTGCAGATGGCCGAGTTCGGTGTTCTGCACCAGCAAACCGTCGTTGAGCAGTGCGGTTCCGATTCCGGTGCCGAGGGTCGTCATGATGACCACTCCCTTCACCCCCTTCGCCGCGCCGAACTGCGCCTCCGCGTAGCCGGCGGCATCCGCGTCGTTCACGAAGTGAATGGGCTGGCCAAGACCCTTCTGGAAGAGATTCTCGGCGGAGAGGCCGATCCACTTGTCCGAGACGTTGGCGGCCGACATGGTGTGGCCGTTCTTGACGACGGCGGGGAAGCAGATGCCCACCGGCAGCGCGCCGGCACCCTCCTCGGCGGAAACGATTGTCAGGAGGGTCCTGGTCGTTTCGATGATGTCGGCTGGTCGACCGCCTTTAGGCGTGGGAAGCTTCACGCGATCGGACAGGAGCTTGCCGGTGGACAGATCGACCACCGCTCCCTTGATCCCGGTGCCGCCAATGTCAATGCCGATGGCCATGGTTGAACTCATAGTCAAAACCTACCGGTTGTCAGGAGAGGGTGAGGATCTCGGCGCCGCGGTCGGTCACCACGAGGGTGTGCTCGAACTGGGCGGTGATGCTCTTGTCCCGGGTCGTCACGGTCCAGTCATCCGCCCACATGTCCCAGTCGGTCCCGCCCAGGGTGAGCATCGGTTCGATCGTGAAGACCATGCCGACCTCCATCACGGTGTCGTAGACGGGAGCGGAGTCGTAGTGCGGGATGATCAGGCCGGAGTGGAAGGCCTCGCCGACGCCGTGTCCGGTGAAGTCCCGAACGACCCCATAGCCGAACCTCTTGGCGTAGGACTCGATGGTGCGGCCGATCACGTTCACCTGGCGTCCGGGAGCGACGGCCCTGATACCGCGGGCGAGAGCCTCCCGGGTGCGTTCGACGAGGAGCCTGACCTCGTCCCGTGCCTCGCCGACGATGAAGGTGGCGTTCGTGTCGCCGTGCACACCGTTTTTGTAGGCGGTGATGTCTATGTTGACGATGTCGCCGTTCTCAAGAACGGTGTCGTCCGGGATGCCGTGGCAGATGACCTCGTTCACGGAACTACACAGTGATTTGGGAAACCCCCGATAGCCGAGCGTCGACGGGTAGGCGTCACGCTCGATCATGAACTCGTGGCCGATCCGGTCGAGTTCCTCTGTCGTCACGCCGGGGCGGATGGCCTGTGCGACCGCTTCGATGGCCCCGGCCGCAATCCGGCCTGATTCCCGGATCAGCTCGATGCGCTCGGAGGAGTACAGATCCGATCCTGTGAAGGCCGAGGGCATCCCCTTGCCGACGTACTCTGGGCGCACGATGTGGCGGGGAACGGAGCGGAGCGGAGAAACCGCGCCCGGGAGGAGGTGACCAACAGAATCCTTAGGCATAGGATCAAGCTTATGTCCGAAGGCACCGATCATCAGTTCTGGTACAACATGCGCACGGGCGCGGTCGAACAGGGGATGCAGTCCCCCGCCACGGACCGCGTCGGGCCGTTCGCCACCCGGGAGGAGGCCGTCCACGCGCTGGAGAAGCTGCGCGCGAACAGCGCCAAATGGGCCGCGGAAGAGGCCGAGAACGACCGCTAGTCCCGCGAGCGGCGAGTTTTACTCGTAGCTATGTTCCGGCCCGGGGTACGCGCCGGAGTCGACGTCGTCCTTGAACCGGTGCACAGCATCCGTCAGCACGCCGCGCAGGTTGGCGTACTGCCGAACGAATCGGGGCACCCGCCCCTCGGTCATGCCGGCGAAATCCGTCCATACCAACAGCTGGCCGTCTACGTCGGGCCCAGCACCCACCCCGATCGTGGGGATGTCGAGCCGTGCGGTGACCAGTGCCGCGACCGTCGCCGGGACCATCTCGAGCACGACCGCGAAGGCGCCGGCGTCCTGCACCGCGAGGGCGTCTTCGATCAGCTGATCTGCGGCCTCGCCGCGGCCCTGGATCATATGTCCGCCCAGCCCGTGCTCGCTCTGAGGGGTGAAGCCGACATGCCCCATCACGGGGATCCCCGATGACACGATGCGCTTGATCTGCTTGTGGCTGCGAACCCCGCCCTCAAGCTTGACCGCGTGGGCCTGCGCTTCCTTCATGAAACGCACGGCGGTGTGCAGGGCCTCGCTCTGGCCGGTCTCGTACGAACCGAAGGGCATGTCTGCGACGACGAGTGCGCGGGTCACGGCGCGCGCGACGGCCCGGGTGAGCGGGATGAGTTCGTCGACCGTCACCGGAAGGGTGGTCTCGTAGCCGAACACGTTGTTGCCGGCCGAATCGCCCACGAGCAGGAAGTCGATGCCGGCCTGGTCGAAGATCTGGGCCGTGAGCATGTCGTAGCTGGTGAGCCCCGTTATCGGGATGCCCTGCTGCTTGGCGTTGTGAAAATGGCGCGTGCGCACCCGTTTGGGTCCGGACTGCACAGAAACGAAGGGATTCAGCTCGCTGACGGGCTGGGGTTCATCCGGAACGGTCGACTCTGGCATGCCTCAAGTGTAGTCAAGGCGCGTTCAGGCCGATCGGCGGCCGGTTTCGCCCGAGAGCCGACGCCAGACAGTAGCCTAGGGAGCGACAAGAAAGGGCGTGAATGGACAAGCAGCGCGACTTCGTTCTTCGGACCATCGAGGAGCGGGGAATCAAGTTCATCCGACTCTGGTTCACGGATGTCGTCGGCACCCTCAAATCGGTGGCCATCGCACCCGCAGAGGTTGAGGGCGCATTCGCCGAGGGTCTCGGTTTCGACGGTTCGGCGATCGAGGGTCTCACCCGGTCGTTCGAGGCGGATGTGCTCGCGCACCCGGACCCGACCACGTTCCAGATCCTGCCCTGGCGCGGTGAGATCGACCCGACCGCCCGCATGTTCTGCGACATCATGACGCCGGACGGTCAGCCGGCCGTCGCCGATCCGCGAAATGTGCTTAAGCGCACGCTGGCCAAGGCAGCCGACCGCGGTTTCACGTTCTATACCCACCCCGAAATTGAGTTTTACCTGCTCAAGTCGTCCAAGTATGGCAAGAACGGCCCCGTGCCGGTGGACCACGCCGGCTACTTCGACAACGTTCCCGGCGGCACAGCCCACGACTTCCGCCGCCGGTCGGTGCGGATGCTCGAAGACCTTGGCATTTCGGTGGAATTCAGCCACCACGAGGCAGGTCCCGGTCAGAACGAGATCGACCTGCGCTATGCGGATGCGCTGACCACGGCGGATAACATCATGACCTTCCGCACGGTCATCAAGGAGGTGGCCATCGAGCAGGGCGTCTACGCGACGTTCATGCCGAAGCCGATGTCGGAGCACCCCGGGTCAGGAATGCACACGCACCTGTCCCTGTTCGAGGGCGACACCAACGCGTTCTTCGAGGCGGGCGCGCAATACCAGCTCTCCAAGACCGGTCGCCAGTTCATCGCCGGGTTGCTCAAGCATGCCCCGGAGATCACCGCCGTCACGAACCAGTTCGTGAACTCCTACAAGCGCCTGTGGGGCGGGGACGAAGCCCCCAGCTTCGTGTGCTGGGGTCACAACAACCGGTCCGCCCTGATCCGGGTGCCACTGTACAAGCCCAATAAGGGGCAGAGCGCCCGCGTCGAGTACCGGGCTATCGACTCGGCAGCGAATCCGTACCTCGCGTACTCCCTCATGCTGGCCGCCGGGCTCAAGGGAATCGAAGAGGGCTACGAGCTTCCCCCCGAGGCCGAGGACAATGTGTGGGGTCTGAGCGACACCGAGCGGCGCGCTCTGGGCTACCGGCAGCTTCCAGCGAGCCTGGACCACGCGATCCAGTACATGGAGGAGTCCGAGTTGGTCGCCGAGACGCTGGGCGAGCACGTGTTCAACTATGTGCTGCTCAACAAGCGCCAGGAGTGGAAGGAGTACCGCTCGCAGGTCACTCCCTTCGAGCTCGACAAGAACCTCGAGATGCTATAACGGTCGGGAGACAAGACCCGATGGCACGGGAACAGCTGACTCTGACCGAGCTCGCCCGGGTAGGCTTCGTCGAGCTGCGAGAGGTGCGTTTTCGGCTGGACGAGGTCGGTGACCTGGGCGGACCCGAATCGGACGCCCTGCTGCCGCTGCTCGGCAAGACGGCCAACCCGGATGCCGCCCTCGCGGCCCTCGTGTCGCTGCTGCGCCGGGCGCCGCACGAGGTGCGGGCGTTGTTGCTGCACCCGGAGCCGACCCAGCGGCTGCTGCGGGTCGTCGGCGCGTCGAGCGGACTGACCGAGTTCTTCCTGCGTCATCCGGAGGAATTGACGGTCCTCGCCCAGCCGCTCACGGCCCTTCCCGACCTGCCGGAACTGATCGAGGACCTGCTGGATGCGGTCGGTACGCGGGACGGGTTCGCCAGCCTCGTCGACGATGAGGGCTGGGTCGCCCTGCGGGTGCGCTACCGGCGCCGCCTGGCGCAGCTGGCCGCCTACGACCTCGAGCAGCCCGACCCGGTCGCGGGCCTGGACGCCGTCGCCCGCACGCTCGCCGACCTGGCGGCCGCCGCGCTGGAGGCCTCCTTGGCCGTCGCGCGGAGCATGTCCACCGGCCTGGTCGCGGGGCGAGGCGTATTCCCGGAGGAAGAGGTGCGCGCCACCCGGCTCGCGGTGATCGGCATGGGCAAGGCCGGCGCCGGCGAACTGAACTACGTCAGCGATGTCGACGTGATCTTCGTCGCCGAGGGTGACCCGGTCGCCGGCCTGGAAGCGCCGCGCGCGGTCGATATCGCCACCCGGCTCGCGATCCTGCTGATGCGGGGCCTGAATCAGCCCGCCGTCGAACCCGAGCTCTGGGAAGTGGACCCGAACCTCCGTCCCGAGGGCAAGTCCGGCGCCCTGGTGCGATCCCTTGAGTCTCACCTGGCCTACTACGACCGTTGGGCGAAGAGCTGGGAGTTCCAGGCGCTGCTGAAGGCCAGACCGCTGGCGGGCGACCTCGAGCTCGGGGGCCGGTATGTGGCGGCGGTGTCCCCGAAGGTGTGGACCAGTGCCAGCCGGGAGAATTTCGTCGAGTCCGTGCAGCGGATGCGCAAGCGCGTCACCAAGAACATTCCGGAGGACGAAGTCGCCGTGCAGCTGAAGCTCGGCCCCGGCGGCCTCCGCGACATCGAGTTCACCGTGCAGCTTCTGCAGCTCGTGCACGGTCAGGCGGATCCGGCGGTTCGGCAGGCCGGCACCCTGCCAGCGCTGACCGCGCTGGCCGAGAGCGGATACGTCGGGCGCGCTGAAGCGGCCGAGTTCGCTCAGGAGTACCGCATCCTGAGGCTGATGGAGCACCGCCTGCAGCTGGAGAAGCTCCGGCGCACCCACCTTGTCCCGCGCGACGAGTCGAGCCTGCGCGTCCTCGCCCGGGCGACCGGGCTCGCCCCGAACGCCGCCCAGCTGAGCGTCCGGTGGCTGAACACCAAGCACCGGGTGCGTGGCCTGCATGAGCGCCTGTTCTACCGCCCTCTCCTGTCGGCGGTGGCCGCGCTTCCCGCGGACGGGCTGGGCCTCACCAGCGCCCAGGCCGAGGCCCGGCTGGCCGCCATCGGATTCCGCAACACCAAGGGCGCCCTCGGTCACATCGCGGCCCTCACCGGCGGGGTGTCCCGACGGGCGACGATTCAGCGCAATCTACTGCCTGTGCTGCTGCAATGGTTCTCCGAGGGAGCCGACCCCGACTACGGGCTGCTCGCGTTCCGGCGCCTGAGCGACAGTCTCGGTACGACCTACTGGTTCCTGCGCATGCTCCGCGACTCATCCGGGGCCGCCGAGCGACTCACCCGGGTGCTGTCCTCATCCCGTTTCGTCGGCGAGCTCCTGGAGACGATTCCCGAATCCGTGGCCTGGCTGGAAGACGAGGACGACCTGCGGCCCCGCAGCGCGGCCACCCTCCGTGCGGAGGCCCGCGCCGTGCTGGCACGGCACGAGAGTCCGGATGCGGCCGCCTCGATCCTGCGCACGGCCCGGCGCCGCGAAATGCTGCGGCTGGCGTTCTCGGCGATTTTGGGCCAGGTCAGCATCGACGAGCTGGCGACGGGGCTCACCGACGTCACCGCCACCATCATCGAGGGGGTGCTCGCCGCCATCCGTGGCACCACGCTCGACGGTGCCGAAGACGGTCAGGACGCCGACGGGATCGAATTCGCCGTGATCGGCATGGGCCGGTTCGGCGGCTCGGAACTGGGGTTCGGCTCGGATGCCGACGTGATGTACGTCTTTCGCCCGGGCACCCTCACCGGCGAGGCAGCCCACGACCGGGCGAAGTTCATCGTCAAGGAGTTGTCGCGGCTCACTGATGACAACCGCCTGCCTCTGGACCTGGACATCGGGCTGCGCCCTGAGGGGAAGAACGGTTCCGTTGCCAGGTCCCTCGAGTCCTACGAGGCCTACTACCGGCGTTGGTCGCTCACCTGGGAGGCACAGGCGCTGTTGCGGGGGAGAGGAGTCGCCGGCGACGCCCGGCTCCTGGCCGACTTCGAGGCCGTCGCCGACGAGGTGCGGTATCCGTCATCGATCAGCGAACAGGCGATCCGTGAGGTCAAGCGGATCAAGGCCAGAGTCGAAAACGAACGGCTGCCGCAGGGCGCCGATCCCAACCGGCACCTCAAGCTCGGCCGAGGGTCGTTGAGCGACGTGGAGTGGTTCGTGCAGCTGCTTCAGCTGCAGCATGCGGCCGACATCGCCGAGCTGCGCACCTCGTCGACGCTCGGCGCCCTCCGCGCGGCCGTCGCCGCGGGCCTGGTCAACGAGACGGATGCCGAAACTCTCACCACCGCGTGGGTCTTCGCGTCCCGCTGCCGGTCCGCGATCACCCTCTGGACCAACAAGACCGCGGATGTCCTCCCGACCGACCGCGTGCAGCTCGAGGGCGTCGCCCGGGTGATGGAATACCCGCCGGGCTCTGCCAACCAGCTCGAGGAGGAATACCTCTCGGTGACCCGCCGCGCCCGCGCGGTGTTCGAGCGCCTGTTCTACGGGCCGGTGGAGCGCGCCGGCCCCTTCGGCGGGTAGGTCCGGTATAGGCAGGAGGACCGCATCCCCGAGGGGATGAGGTCCTCCTGCCTATACCAGGCCGGTTGCCGGGGCTACGGTCTAGACGCCGTAGTAGAGCTCGAACTCGAACGGGTGCGGACGCTGCGCGAGCGGCTTGATTTCCATCTCACGCTTGTAGTCGATCCAGGTTTCGATCAGTTCGGGCGTGAAGACGTTGCCGGCAAGCAGGAAGTCGTGGTCGTTCTCGAGGGCTACGAGGGCCTCGCCGAGCGACGCGGGAACCTGCGGGATGTTCTTGGCCTCTTCGGGCGGCAGCTCGTAGAGGTCCTTGTCGACCGGCTCGTGCGGTTCGATCCGGTTCTTGATGCCGTCCAGGCCGGCCATCAGCTGGGCGGCGAAGGCGAGGTACGGGTTGCCCGAGGCATCGGGAGCGCGGAACTCGATGCGCTTCGCCTTCGGGTTGGTGCCCGTGATCGGGATCCGGATGGACGCAGAACGGTTGCCCGCCGAGTAGACGAGGTTGACGGGAGCTTCGAACCCCGGCACCAGACGGTGGTAGGAGTTGACGCTCGGGTTTGTGAAGGCGAGTACGGCCGGTGCGTGCTTGAGCAGACCACCGATGTACCAGCGGGCGAGGTCGGACAGTCCGCCGTAGCCGGACTCGTCGTAGAAAAGGGGCTTGCCGTCGGCCCACAGTGACTGGTGCGTGTGCATGCCGGAGCCGTTGTCGCCGAACAGAGGCTTCGGCATGAAGGTGGCGGTCTTTCCCCACTCGGCCGAGGTGTTCTTGACGATGTACTTGAACTTGAGCAGATCGTCGGCTGCGTGCACCATGGTGTCGAAGCGGTAGTTGATCTCGCCCTGGCCGCCGGTGCCGACCTCGTGGTGGCTGCGTTCCAGGATGAGTCCGGCGTCAATCAGCTTGAGGCAGATGTCGTCGCGCAGGTCGGCGTGCTGGTCGACCGGGCTGACGGGGAAGTAGCCGCCCTTAAAAGGCGTCTTGTTGGCGAGGTTCCCGCCGACCTCTTCCTTGCCCGAGTTCCAGGCACCCTCGCTGGAGTCCACGGAGTAGAAGCTGGAGTGCTGGTTCACTTCGTAGCGAACATCGTCGAAGATGTAGAACTCGGCCTCCGGAGCGAAAAATGCGGTGTCCGCGATCCCGGTCGAAGCCAGGTACTTCTCGGCCTTCTTGGCAACCTGACGCGGGTCCTTCGAATAGATCTCGCCGTTGCGCGGGTTGTAGATGTCGAAAAGCATGATGAGGGTGCGCTCGGTGCGGAACGCGTCGATGTAGGCCGTGGTCACGTCCGGGATCAGCTGCATGTCGGATTCGTGGATCGACGCGAAACCGCGGATCGACGAACCGTCGAACATCTGCCCGACCGTGAAGAACTCCTCATCGACGGTCGACGCGGGGATGTTGAAGTGCTGCTGAACACCCGGCAAATCGGTGAAACGGATGTCAAGGAACTTGACGTCCGTGTCTTTGATGAACTTGAGCACTTCTGACGAATCGCGGAACATGCGGTTTTTTCTCCAAACGACGTGGGCATAGAACGTGTAAGTCGCGCGCTGCGGCTCCTTTGAGGCTACTGGGATGCCATTACCCGGCAGTGACGCTTATGTTTCACACATGTTACAGCGGGGCCCGCTCGGTAGACTCAGCCCGTGTCTGCCGCAGCCTCGAATTCGACCACTTTTGGACAACTTCCACCGAGCCGTTGGCCGGGGGAGCGCCTCGGCCTGCCGAACGAGGGAACCCGATCCGTGGGGCGCGTCGGCCGCAGGATCGGCGCCCTCGCGCTGGACTGGGCCCTGGCCTACGGGGCGGCGGCACTGTTCTTCAGCACGAGCGGCGTGGTCAACGGCTTCGCTGTGACCGCCATTTTCGTGGGGCTCCAGATCGTGTTCATCCCGACCATCGGCGGCAGCATCGGCCACCGTCTGGTCGGGCTCCGGGTCGTCCCGCTCCAGCCGGGTTGGGTCGGGTTGTGGCGCCCCGTCGTGCGGTCCCTGCTGCTCGGGCTGGCGGTCCCCGCTCTAGTCTGGGACTCGGACCAGCGCGGTTTCCACGACAAGGTCGCGGGAACGGTGCTCATCCGCTCCTAGCCTGAGCCGCGAGGGGAAGTGCCTAGTTTCCGCGCTGCGGACGCGCCTTCATCGGGTCGACGCCCTTGGGGATCGGCAGTTTCTTGGTCATGGAATTCAACCGGTTGTTCACGGCGAGCACCTCGGCCTTGGTCAGGGTGGGCTTGATCCGGGTGAGGCGCCGGGCCAGTTTGTGCAGCGGCACGGCATCGGCGTCGGGGCCGACGCTGATGATGGTGACGGCGATGCTGCCGCCGAGCCTGGTCACCATCCGGCGCTCTTCCTCGAGCATGCGGGCCGTTCGGGTGCGCGGCCCTTCACTGATCAGCACCACGCCGCCGCGGCCGACAGCCCGGTACACGGCATCCTGGGTCTTGCCGTTGACGGCGACGGGCATCTCACTTCCCACCCAGCCGCGCTTCAGTGAACCGCGCAGCACCGCGCCGACGGCGCCGGGCTGGCCCTCGATCTGCGTGTATGCGGCTTTTTCGGCCCGCTGGCCCAGGATGATGAGCATGGCGAGGATTCCGGTGAGCACACCCGAAATTGTCCACAAGACGATGTTGAGGATGCTCCCGGGGGACAGAATAAGGGCAAGTCCCAGCGCGACCGCGACGGGCACCACGAAGCCGAGAACCATGAACAACACGATCTTCTTGTCGTAGCGGCGTGTCATCTGGAACACCTGCCACATTTGCTTCATGCGGCCGGGCTTCTTGGGGGGGCGGGGAGTCTTGTCCTTGCTGCGTGCCATGGTTCCAAGACTACCCAGTCACCCGAATGTCTCGTGACCGATTTTTGATCAGGAGACCGCCTGCGCGAAGCCGAGGGATGCGTCCGCCAGGTGGCGCAGTTGCGGCGGAACCTCGCGACCGGTCGCCAGCATGGACTGGGCCCAGAGCCGGCCCGCCCGATAGGACGAGCGCACAAGCGGGCCGGAGAGCACACCAAGGAAACCGATGGCCTCGGCTTCCTCCTTGAGTTCGACGAACTCCTCCGGCTTCACCCAGCGGGCCACGGGCAGATGACGCGCGCTCGGCCGCAGATACTGGGTGATCGTGATGATGTCGGTCCCGGCGTCGTGCAGGTCCTGGAGGGCCTGGCTGACCTCCGCGCGCTCCTCACCCATGCCCAGGATCAGATTCGATTTCGTGATAAGTCCCGCATCGCGGCCCTGGGTGAGGACGTCCAGGGACCGTTCGTAGCGGAATGCCGGCCGGATTCGCTTGAAGATTCTCGGGACGGTCTCCACATTGTGGCCGAAGACCTCGGGCTGGGCGGAGAAGACCTCGCCGAGGTGGTCCGGGTTGCCGGAGAAGTCCGGGACCAGAATCTCAACGCCGGTTCCGGGACTCTGCTGGTGGATCTGCCGGATGGTCTCCGCGTAGAGCCAGGAGCCCTCGTCGGGCAGGTCGTCGCGGGCGACGCCCGTCACCGTGGCGTAGCGCAGATTCATCTTGACGACGGATTCCGCGACGCGGCGCGGCTCATCCGTGTCGTACTCGGCAGGTTTGCCGGTATCGATCTGGCAGAAGTCGCACCGCCTCGTGCACTGTGACCCGCCGATCAGGAAGGTCGCCTCGCGGTCTTCCCAGCATTCGAAGATGTTAGGGCAGCCGGCCTCCTGGCACACGGTGTGCAGGTTTTCGCCCTTCACCAGGTTTTGGAGCTTGCGGTACTCCGGTCCCATCTTCGCCACCGTCTTGATCCAGGCGGGCTTACGTTCGATCGGCGTTTCCATATTGCGGATCTCAAGGCGGAGCATCTTGCGTCCCTCGGGCGCCGCGCTCATGCGGACACCGCCCAGACGGTCTCGAACTGGGCCGTGATGGGGGTGATGAGGTCGGCCGGGTTCACGTCGTGGCCGACCATTCTCGAGATGGTGGTGACGCCGGCGTCCTTGATCCCGCAGGCGATGATGTGGTCGTAGGGTTCGAGCGAGTTGTTGCAGTTGAGGGCGAAGCCGTGCATGGTCACTCCTTCCGCGACGCGGATTCCGATGGCGGCGATTTTGTCTTCCCGGCCCTCCGGGCCGACCCAGACTCCTGAACGGCCCGAGATTCGGCAGCCGACGATGTCGAAGCCCAGGAGGGCGTCGATGAGGATCCCCTCGAGGAGGCGCACGTAGCCGACGACGTCGACGGGCTCCCGGAGGCGAGTGACCGGATACCCGACCAGCTGCCCGGGGCCGTGCCAGGTGATCTTCCCACCGCGGTCCGCGTCGATGACGGGGATTCCGTTTCGGGGACGCTCCTCGGGAGCTGTGCGCTTCCCGGCGGTATACACGCTCGGATGTTCGAGAAAGATGACGGTGTCCGGCCTCTCCCCGGAGACGACGGAACGGTGGACTGCGCGTTGGAGCTCAAGGCCCTCAACATACGGCACGGAGTTGGCGCTTAGCCCCGCGACGACAAAGTCGAGCATGCACTCATCCTAAACCCCGGCGTTCCTCCCCACGAGGTTGGCGGCCCGGTTGTCCCCGAACCGAGTCCGGGTCGGCCGGGAGGGGAGCGGCGAGGCCAGCATGTCCGGTATGAGAACTCGCGGTCGACGCGTCCGCAATCCGGGGCCCGCGTCCCTGCCCCACTCGACCGGCTCGGTATCCGGCGGCGGCCCCGCATTGGTCGCAGGCTACCGCGTTCTGCGGCGCTTGGCGTCAACCGACCGGTCCGACCTGTATGTGGGCGTGGCGCCGTCCCCGTCGACCTCGACCGGGGACGAGGCGCGGGGGTGGGAGCAGGGTGGCTCCACGACGTCCGTCGTGCTCAAGGTCTTCCATCCGGGAACGGAGGACCTCTCGATCGAACGGGAGGTCCAAGCCCTGACCACCCTGACGGTCGGACGGCTGACCACGCTCGTCGATGTCGGCACCCTGGCCGATGGCCGCACCTGCCTCGTACTGGAACAGCTCACGGGCGGGTCGCTGAGCGGCTTTCTGGAGGGCCGCAGTCACTTGCTTCCCGGGGAGGCGGTCACGATCCTGGCCCCGATCGCGGCCGCATTGGCGGAGCTGCAGGCCATCGGCCTGATCCATCCGGCCGTCAGCCTCGCGAGCATTCTCTTCGACTCCAGCGGGCGCCCGGTCCTGACCGGGCTGGGAGAGCTCCGGGCGCTGCCCGAGGCCGGTCGCGGGCGGTCCGAGGCGCTCGCCCTGGTGCACGGCCGGCTCGCGCAGGTCATCCGGACGGTGCTCGACCACGTCGATCCCGTCGTGCCGGTCCCGACGGTCCTCCGCGACCTGGAACGGTGGTGCGCGGTGCCGGCCGCTGGCTCGGCGGCCTGCACCTGGGGCGAGGTCGAGCATCTCCTGTTCGCCTGGGCCGAGGCCGTGCCGGTGAGGCTGGGTCGGAGCCCCGAGGCCGTCAGCGGGCCGCAACCGGCCGTCGACTGGCTCCGGAGACCTCTGATTGGCGATTTCGTCGGACGTGCTCCCACGGAGAAGGTCCGCCTTGCCGCAGAGGATCCCCGAGCCAAACGGATGCTCGGCAGCCGGGTCTCGCGTGCTCGCACGGCGGTTCGCCGGCTGTGGGAAGGTCACCCGACCGGTGGGCTGAAGTCGCTGCTGGGCCGGCGGTTCCGCCTCCGCCGTGGGCCGCTGCTCCTCGTGGCCCTCGTGGCCCTGTTGAGTACGGGACTGGCGGTGACGGCGCTGGCCGCGGGTGGATCCGCGCACACCGACGGAGCGCGGCCGGAGGGCTCCTCAAAGCCGGCCGAGTCGACCACCGCTGACGGCGACGAAGTAGGCGGTGACGGGTCCCCCCGAGAGGAAGCCGTGGTGACCGGCGACGACCCGGTGGTCGCGCTTCCTGCCCTGCTGCGGGTCCGCAGCCGGTGCCTTGCGGAGGTTTCGGTGGTCTGCCTCGATGCCGTGCACCAGGCGCAATCGGCGGCTCTGGCGGCCGACAGCTTCACCCTGCGCATGATGCAACAGGGCGACGAGGTCGCCGAATTCGAGGATTGGTCGTCGTGGGCGGCGGTTCTGGTGGAGCGAATGGGGGATGTCGCGCTCGTGTCGCTTCAGGCCCCGGATGCAGAACGACAGCCGGCCTCGGTCCTTGTGATCAAGGGCGAGGCCGGCTGGCGAATCAGGGATATTTTCGACTACTAGTCAAGGTCCGGTCTCACGGACGACATCGACTAGATGCCGAGGTTTGCTTCGAAGGCACCTGCCTCGAGACGCTGCTTCATGGTGACGAGGAAGCGTGAAGCATCCGCGCCGTCAATGATGCGGTGATCATAGGACAGAGCCAGGAACACGGTCGAGCGGATCGCGATCGCGTCGAGGCCACCCTGGCTGACGACGATGGGCTTCTTGTAGACAACCCCGGTGCCGAGGATGGCGCTCTGCGGCAGGAAGACGACCGGGGTGTCGAAGAGCGCACCGCGCGAACCGGTGTTGGTCAGTGTGAACGTTCCACCAGACAGTTCGTCGGGCTTGAGCTTGTTGTCGCGGGTGCGCTGGGCGAGGTCGGCGATCTGAGCGGCGAATCCGGCCAGATCGAGCTCGCCCGCGTTGCGCACGACCGGGGTCAGCAGGCCGCGTTCGGTATCGACCGCAATGCTGATGTTCTCCTGGCTCGGGAACACGATCGTGTCGCCGTCGATGGTGGCGTTGATGATTGGGTTGGCCTGAAGTGCCTCGGCTGCAGCGAGAGCGAAGAACGGCAGAAAGGACAGCTTGTTGCCCGTCTTGGCGTGAAAATCGGCCTTCACCTGGTCGCGAAGAACCGCGACCCGGGTGACGTCGACCTCGACCACCGTGGTCAGCTGAGCCGATGACTGCATCGAGATGACGGCGCGCTCGGCGACGACCTTGCGCAGACGCGACATGGGCTGGGTGGTCCCGCGCAGGGCGGAAACCTCCACGGCCGGAGCTGTTGCTGCAGCCGTCCCGACGGGAGCGCTGGCCTGGGCGAGCGCGATGTCCTCCTTGCGGATGCGTCCACCGACACCGGTTCCGACCACGCGGGACAGATCGACACCGGCCTCGTTCGCGAGTTTGCGGACGATGGGGGTGACGTAGCCGGATGTTCCCGCGTGCGATCCGCGGGAGACGGCCGGCTCCGGCGCGACCACGGGGGAAGCGGCAGGTGCCGGGGCGGCGACGGGTGCAGCGGCAGGAGCCGCAGCAGCAACGGGTGCCGCGACCGGTGTGGGCGCGAACACCGGTGCGGGTGCAGCGACGGGTTCGGGTGCGGCGACCGGTGCGGGTGCCACGACCGGTGCGGGTGCCGCGACC
>NZ_PJJU01000046.1:0-74112 GCF_002929635.1 Cryobacterium sp. M25
GCCCGGCGGGCGGCCCGGCGGGCGGCCCGGCGGGGCGGCCTGCGGGCGGCCTGCTAGAGCGCGTAGCCGCCGACCAGGCGCACGGCGCCGCCGTTCACGCCCTTGGCACCCTGCTCAAAGCCCGCGAGGTCGTGCCGGGCGGTCGACACACGGCCGGCCACCCAGGCCGGCACTCCCTCGGTGGCGAGGCGCGCGATGACGGATGACGCCGATTCGGCCGCGACGACGGCGAACATGCCGACACCCAGGTTCCAGGTGCCCTCCGCGCTCTCGAGCGAGGAGCCGGCGAGTTCGCTGAGCACCCGGAAGACCGGGGACGGCGACCAGGTGGACCGGTCGACCTCCACCCAGGCGCCGAGCGGGAGCACGCGAGCGAGGTTCGCCGCGATGCCGCCGCCGGTGACGTGGCTGAGCGAGTGCACGACGCCGGCGAGCTCCGGGTCGGAGATCACGCCGAGCAGCGGCCCGGTGTAGAGCCGCGTCGGCTCGAGCAGGACCTCGCCGACCACGCCGCCGAAATCGGCGGACGTGTCGGTGTAGCCGATGCCGCGGTTGGCGAGGATGTGCCGCACGAGCGAGTAGCCGTTGGAGTGCAGGCCGGAAGAGGCCAGCGCCACGACGACGTCGCCGTGGCGGACCTTCTCCGCGCCGAGCACCTGGTCGGCTTCCACCACGCCGGTGGCGGCGCCGGCCACGTCGTAGTCGTCCACGCCGAGGAGGCCGGGGTGTTCGGCGGTCTCGCCGCCGACGAGTGCGGTGCCGGTGGCGGCGCAGGCGCGGGCGATGCCCGCGACGATGTCCGCGATCCGCTCGGGGACGACCTTGCCGCAAGCGATGTAGTCGGTCATGAAGAGCGGGCGGGCCCCGACGACGATGATGTCGTCGACGACCATGCCCACAAGGTCCTGGCCGATCGTGTCGTGCTTGTCGATGGCCTGGGCGATCGCGACCTTGGTGCCGACGCCATCCGTTGACGTGGCCAGCAGCGGGCGCGTGTAGCCGGTGAGGAAGGAGACGTCGTAGAGGCCGGCAAAACCGCCGAACCCGCCGAGCACCTCGGGACCGTGCGTGTTCGACACGGCCTCCTTCATCAGGGAGACGGCGAGGTCGCCGGCCGTGGTGTCCACTCCGGCCGCCGCATAGGATGCGTTGCTCATTCTTGTCTTCCTGGGTCGCCGATCGGGGGCTTACCCTTTTTGACCAGGGATTCTTCGCGCAGTGCTTCCTGGCGCAGTGAGGTGGGGGCGAGCAGAGGCTCGAATTCCGAGTCGGGACCCGGGTCGCATCCGTTCGAGGCGGCGGCCGGACGTTCCAACAGGTTCTTGCCCAGGTGTGCTGAGTCGGGCAGCGGGATCGGATAGACCCCGGTGAAGCAGGCCGTGCATAGGCGTTCGGGCGGCTGCTCGGTCGCGGCGATCATGCCCTCCGGTGAGAGGTACCCGAGCGAGTCGGCGCCGATGGCCTGGCGCACCTCGTCGACGCCGAGGCCGGTCGCGATCAGTTCCGCGCGGGAGGCGAAGTCGATGCCGTAGAAGCAGGGCCAGGTGATCGGCGGGCTCGAGATGCGCACGTGCACCTCGGCCGCACCGGCCTCCCGCAGCATGCTGACCAGGGCACGCTGGGTGTTGCCGCGCACGATCGAGTCGTCGACGACGATCAGCCGTTTGCCCTTGATCACGGCCTTGAGCGGGTTGAGCTTGAGCTTGATTCCCCGCTGGCGGATGGTCTCCGACGGCTGGATGAAGGTGCGCCCCACGTAGGAGTTCTTCACCAGACCCTGGCCGAACGGAATTCCGGATGCCTGCGCGTACCCGATCGCGGCCGGCGTGCCGGACTCGGGGGTCGGGATGACGAGGTCGGCCTCGACGGGGTACTCCTGGGCGAGGCGACGGCCCATCTCGACCCGCGCCTCGTGCACGCCGCGGCCGGCGATAGTGGTGTCGGGCCGGGCCAGGTAGACGTACTCGAACACGCAGCCGGCGGGCTTCGCTTCGGCGAAGCGCTGCGTGCGCAGGCCGTCCTCGTCGATGGTGATGAGCTCGCCCGGCTCGACCTCGCGCACGAAGCTGGCGCCCACGATGTCGAGGGCGGCGGTTTCGGATGCGACCACCCAGCCACGCTCGAGGCGGCCGAGCACCAGCGGGCGCACCCCCTGCGGGTCGCGGGCGGCGTAGAGGGTGGTCTCGTCCATGAAGACGAGGCTGAAAGCGCCGCGCAGACGCGGCAGAACCTCGAGCGCCGTGGCTTCGAGGGTGTGGTCGAGATCGCCGGTGAAGAGGGCGGTGATCACTGCGGTGTCGGTGGTGTTGCCGCGGGCGAGCTCGCCCTCCACCTTCAAGTAGCGTTCGTGCACGAGCTGCAGGAGCTCGGCCGTGTTGGTGAGGTTGCCGTTGTGGCCGAGGGCGACCGTGCCGCCCGAGGTGCGGCCCAGGGTGGGCTGGGCATTCTGCCAGCTGGACGACCCGGTGGTCGAGTAGCGGGTGTGCCCGACGGCGATGTGGCCGATCAGTGTGCTCAGCGCGGCCTCGTTGAAGACCTGGGAGACCAGGCCCATGTCCTTGTAGATCAGGATCTTCGAGCCGTCACTCGTGGCGATCCCGGCCGATTCCTGGCCCCGGTGCTGCAGGGCATAGAGGCCGAAATAGCTGAGCTTAGCCACCTCTTCACCGGGAGCCCAGACGCCGAAAACGCCGCAGGCATCTTGCGGCCCCTTCTCTCCGGGGAGTAGATCATGGCCTAAAAGTCCGTCGCCGCCAGCCAAATCGGTGCCTCTTCTACTATCAGTGCTCGGGGAAATGTGTGCTGAGAGTTGTGGGGTGACCGGGAGCTTCTCCGCTTCGGTCCGGTGAGCCGTGTTGTTGGGAAGGGCGGGTTGAGCTAGTCCCGATCAGAATTCGACGAGTCGGATACGGCATCCGGAGACTCGGAATCGCTCGGACCGACAGCTGCCACTCTATCGACGACGACCGTCTTCCCGCGGCGGGAGATGACACGGTCGATGATGATGGCGACGACGGCACCCACGGCGACGCCCAGCGTGAGGAACGCGAGCAACAGGAATCCGAAGACCTGGGTAGCCCCGAACTCGGCGTTCTCGGGAAACACGACCGTGAGAACCAGGGCCGCGATCGCACCGATCAGGGCGCCGAGGAGCATGAAGTTGAAGAAGCGGGGCGAGCGCCGCACGGTAACGGTGGACTTGTCGACGATCGATTCGCCGGCACTCTCACCGGCGCCGGAATCGGACTGCTGCTCGGGCTGTTGGTCTGAGATCACGTGTTCATTCTCGCACGCCAGATCGGTCCTGCGGCTGTGTGTTGGCTCTGCCCGGCGGATGCCAGCCTGTCCGGATGAATGGGATTGCGGTACGCGGGAGCGCGAACATGGACCTCGTCGTGCGGCAGCCGCGGCGGCCCGTCAGGGTGGCGCGGTGGACTTCCGCGAACACGGAAGTTCAGCGTTCGGCGATCACCGCGGCGGCCGGTGGACGATCCACTAGGCCGAGCCGACCGCCCCGGTCGCGCCTGTCACAATGACCGCACCTCTCAGGATCCCTTGACCTGTGCGAGCAGTCCAGCGAGTTCGGTCAGTGCGTCATCGGTCAGCGTGTCGAACCATGGTGCGGAGCGTTCTATCGCGAGAGTTTCGAACGCCTCGACCTGGGAACGCGCGAATCCGGTGAGCCTGAGGAGCCGCACCCGTCCGTCCTGGTCGGATGCGAACTGCTCGACCAGGTCATGCTCGCGCAATTGGTCGACGAGTTGGGTGATGGCCCCCGGTGTGACGTGCAACAGTGCGGCAAGCCGGCCCGGAGAGACAGAGTCCTGCGCGTGAGCGAGGACGAAGAGGACATCCAGCTGGGTGCGTGTGAGGACCGTGCTGCCGAACGGAGTCGATCGCGGGCTCGCGATCGACCGCGACAGACGAACGACCGCCGCCAGGACCTCCCCCATCTGCCTGGACCGGTGCGAGGTGAGCAGGTGCGCCGATTGTGTCATGCGCTGATAAACGGCATCTGCCCGATGAAGGTGCGATCCTCCACCTGGGTGAGGATGAAGTCCGCGAGATCATCTCGACTGATCTGGGTGCTCGCATTAACGCCCACCCATCCCACCCGGTAGGTTCCAGCACCCGGCTTCTCGGTCAACCGCGGACCACGAACGACCGTCCACTCCAACCCGGACGCCTCGAGCACCCGAAGGTGCTGCTCCGCGTCGGCGAGAACATGCCCGGACAGGGTCTTCAGCAAGAACCTGATGACGCGGTCTGCGGGCCCGGGCCGGTCCAGTGGAGCGGATAGCCCACCGCCCGACAGGGTGACGATCCGCTTTACTTCGTGCCGCCCCATGGCGTCCACGATGAGCTGGTTGCCCTCGGCCTGCAGCGTCGGCGGCGACCCCTTGACCTGCCCGAACAGGCTGAGCACGGCGTCTGACCCCGCCACCGCCTGATCCACGGCATCCGCGTCCAACACGTCACCGCGAATAACCGTCAGAGCCGGCGACGTGGTGACGAGCTTGGCCGGATCACGCACCAGAGCCCGCACCTCGCATCCCGCGGCAAGAGCGCGCGTCAGCACGCGATGACCGGTCTTACCGGTCGCACCGAACAAAGCAATCACTGTCATAAGAATTAGTTTAGTCGCTAAATGTTGTGATCGGATGATGCTGCCACCGAACCAAAACGACGGGGAAAACTCACGAGGGAGGAAAGGGGGAGTCGCGTCCGAGACGGAGGTGGGAGGCGTCAGAGAAGCGGCAGGTGCCCGACCAGGTCGGCGCGCTGGCCGGAGGCGGCGATGCGACCGGATGCGATGCCATCAGCCCACGAGAGCGTTCCGGTGGCGAGGGCGAGCCAGGTGGGGGCATCCGTCTCAATGACGTTCGGCGGTGTGCCGCGGGTGTGGCGCGGACCGGCGATGCACTGCACGGCCCCGAACGGCGGCACGCGAACCTCGAGTGTGTTGCCGGTTGCCTTCTCGGCGAGCAGCTGCAGCGTGTACCGAACCGCCAGGGCACGGATGTCCCGGCTCGCCTCACCCTGCTGCGCCGCGTATTCGCGCACCGCCGCGCGCCCCACGCCGTCGTCAATTCTCGCTCGTGCCACGCCACCAGTCTGCCTCCTGTCTGCGGTCCGTGCCGGCCGCCCGCTCCTTGCGCCGCCAGCCCACCTCGCGAGCATGCTGCGCCGCTGCGCGCCTGGCACACCATGCGCGTATCGGCGCAGCATGGGCGCAGCGCTCTTGCGCCAGTACCCGCTGTCCGCCGCCCGCGCGGGGCTACGCGGCATCCGCTAATCTGACGGGGTGAAGATTCTGGTCCTCGGTTCCGGTGCCCGCGAGCACGCCATCATCACCGCGCTGCTCCGCGAGGAGCCGCGCCACGACATCGTGGCGGCGCCAGGCAATGCCGGCATCGCCCGGGATGTGCCGGTGATTCCGCTCGACCCGGCCGACCCCGAGCAGGTCACGAACTACGCGAACCTCAACGGCATCGAGCTCGTCGTGGTGGGGCCGGAGGCGCCGCTCGTCGCCGGGGTCGCCGATGCGCTGCGCACCCGGGGCATCCCGGTATTCGGTCCGGACCGGGCCGCAGCCGCCCTCGAAGGCAGCAAAACATTCGCCAAACGCATCATGGATGCCGCGGGCGTGCCCACCGGACGCGCCGAACGCGCCGGGTCGCTCGCCGAAGCCACGTCCGCACTCGACGAGTTCGGGGCGCCCTACGTGGTGAAGGCCGACGGCCTCGCCGCCGGCAAGGGCGTGCTCGTCACCGTGGACCGTACGGCCGCGATCAACCATGCCATCTACTGGCTTCAGCACGGCAGCGTGCTGATCGAAGAATTCCTGGACGGGCAGGAGGTCTCCCTCTTCCTGCTCAGCGACGGCAACAGCGTGCTGCCGCTCTCCCCCGCCCAGGACTACAAACGCCTCGGTGACGGTGACCTCGGCCCGAACACCGGCGGCATGGGCGCCTATTCGCCGCTGCCCTGGCTCGACGCCGAATTCGGCAGTGAACAGGCTTTCGTAGACGAGGTCATCGAAACGATCGCGTTGCCCACGGTGCGCAAGCTCGCCGCCGAGGACACTCCCTTCATCGGTCTGCTCTACTGCGGCCTCATTCTCACGACCGAGGGCATCCGGGTGATCGAATTCAACGCCCGGTTCGGCGACCCGGAGACCCAGGTGGTTCTGCCGCGCCTGGTCACGCCGCTGTCGGGTCTGCTGCTCGCGGCCTCCACCGGCGGCCTCGGCGGCCTGGCCCGCCCGGTATTCTCGGCTGACGCCTGCGTCACGGTCGTGCTCGCGAGCGAGAACTATCCGGATGCGCCGGTCACCGGACGCGCTCTCACCGGCCTGGCCGCGGCATCCGCTGTGCCCGGCGTCAGTATTGCGCATGCGGCGACGGCCGTCGTCGACGACACCCTCGTGTCCACCGGCGGACGCGTGCTCAGCGTCGTCGCGGTCGGCGACGGCCTTACGGATGCCCGCGCCCGCGCCTACGAGGCGCTCACCCTGATCACGCTTGAGGGTTGCCAGTTCCGCACCGACATCGCCGCCCGCGTCGCCCGCTGTGCCCGGTAAACCCGCCGAGCCCGCCGAGCCCGCCGAACCCTCGTCTCACTGGCCCGGCTGAGCTGTCGCCGCCCGCCATTTCCGTGGCCAACTCAGGAGATCCATTCGGCGAGCGCTGAGAACACCCGAGAACACCAGGCCGAATGACACCGGCAGCGCAAATCTCCTGAGTTAGCCCCTCCCCCCGGGATCCTCGGCGCGGAAGTGCGGCACGCCGCGGGCGGCACGAGCCCGGCACGAGCGCGGCAGCCCCCACGCCGGCCCCGCGTTGGCGCGGGCACCGGCCGGTGCGCAAGAATATAGCCGTGACCGCACTAGACCAGCCCGCCGCATCCGCTCTGCCCGACCTGCCGGGATGGCGTCACGCCTACTCGGGCAAGGTGCGCGACCTCTATGTTCCGGATGCCGCGGCCGACCTCGCGACCGCCGCACGCGTGCTCGTGGTCGCCAGCGACCGCGTCAGCGCGTTCGACCACGTTCTCGAGCCCGGCATTCCGGGCAAGGGCGAACTGCTCACCACTCTCAGCCTCTGGTGGTTCGACCAGCTCGTGGGCTTCCCCAACCACCTCGTGCCGGACCACACCGTCAACGGGGCTGTGACCAGCCTGCTCCCGTCCGCCGTTGCCGGGCGCGCCATGCTCTGCAAGACCCTCGACATGTTCCCGATCGAGTGCGTCGTGCGCGGGTACCTGACCGGATCGGGCTGGGAGGAATACCAGTCCACCCAGACGGTGTGCGGCATCCAACTGCCTGCCGGCTTGAAGAACGGCGACCGCCTGCCCGAACCCATCTTCACCCCGGCGTGGAAGGCCCCGCTGGGCGAGCACGATGAGAACATCTCGTTCGAGCGCACGGTGGAGCTGGTCGGGGCATCCGTTGCCGACGAGCTGCGCCGCCTGTCACTGGAGATCTTCGGCCACGCCTCGGCGATCGCCGAGAAAGCCGGGGTCATCCTGGCCGACACGAAATTCGAGTTCGGAGCCGACCGACTCACGGGCGCCATCACGGTCGCCGACGAGGTGCTCACCAGCGACTCGAGCCGCTATTGGGACGCCTCGCTCTGGCAGTCCGGCACGACACCGGAACAACGGATGGCCAGTTTCGACAAGCAGATCGTTCGCGACTGGCTCGCGGCCAACTGGGACCTGACCGGCACACCGCCGGCGCTTCCGGCGGAGATCATCGGGCAGACCGCGGCCCGTTACCTGGAACTGCTGGCGCGGCTGACGCACGCGGCTTCCGCGGCCGGCGAGACGTAGGCGCGGCCGGCGCGGCGTAGGCGCGGCGGCGCGGCGTAGGCGAGTCCGCGGTGGCCCGCGTTTCTACGCGGGCACCGCACCGTCGCTGGGCTTCCCCGCAGCCGGGCGTGCCGTCGCGGGGCGTCACGGCCCGGCGGCCACGGGCCGCAAACTGATACGCTCCGGCCATGCGAATCAAGATGTGCAGCGTCCACGTGAACGATCCGTCCGCCGCGTTCGACTTCTACACGTCCGTGCTCGGATTCGAGAAGCTGATGTCCATGCCGGAGCACCAGCTGTACATCGTGAAGTCCCCGGAAGACCCCGACGGGGTCGGCCTCCTCCTCGAGCCGAGCGACAACAAGGTCTCCCAGAAGTACGCTCAGGGCATCCGCAGCCTCGGGCTGCCGGCCATCGTGTTCGGCACACCGGATGTGCAGGCCGAGTACGAGCGACTCCGCACCCTGGGCGTTCAGTTCGCCGGCGCCCCCAGCACGGATGCCTACGGCACCTCCGTCATCTTCGACGACACCTGCGGCAACCTGATCCAGCTCCACGAAGACGAGCAGTAGCGAGCGCCCGGACTGCCGGGTCGCGTTCTGCGCTCCGACCCGCTTCCGACTCCCGATCCCCCTACAACTCCCGACTCCACCTCCCGACTCCAATCTGTGGCTAACTCAGGAGATCCCGACCAAGGCCGTCCCCGGGGCCACTGTTTCCGCGGCGGATGGTGTCCGATCGCGACCGTGCCGCCGGATCTCCTGAGTTAGCCCCCGCCGCGCGGCGCACGACCGGAATACCGGGCCCGGATCATCCGTTGGGGCCAGTGTGAATCGATTTGCGAACGACCTGCTGCCCGCATCCACCGGCATGGGCGCGGTGACCCTGCGGGTGGGCGACCTCGACGCCATGATCACGTATTACCGCGACGCGGTGACCCTCGAGCTGCAGAGCCACGAGGGGCCGGTCGCCGTGCTCGGGCGCGGAACCACACCGATCGTTGTTCTGCAGCACGCCCCGGAGCTGGCCGCCGCCGAGCCCCGCTCGAGCGGGCTGTTCCACACCGCCATCCTCTTCGATACGCAGGCGCAGCTCGCCGCGGCCGTCTACTCGGTGGGCACCACGCATCCGGGATCGTTCACCGGCAGTGCCGATCACCTGGTCAGCCAGGCCTTCTACTTTACCGACCCGGAGGGCAACGGCATCGAGCTGTACTGGGACCGCGACCGCACCGAGTGGAGCTGGACCCACGGCCAGGTCGAGATGGCCACCCTCTACCTCGACCCGAACACCTTCATCGGCGAGCACCTGACCCGGGACGGTCAGGCGCATCCGTCGGTCGGCAACGCCATCGTCGGGCACGTGCACCTTTCCGTCGGCGACGTGGGCACGGCCCGCGAGTTCTACGTGGACCGCCTCGGCTTCGAGGCGACGGCGACCCTCGGTGGCCAGGCCCTGTTCGTCTCGGCCGGCGGCTACCACCACCACATGGCCATGAACACCTGGAACAGCGCCGGCGCCGGCAAGCGCCGACTGGCCCTCGGGCTCGGCGAGGTCGATATCATCCTGCCGGGCACCGACGACATCGGTGCCCTCAACGAACGGATGTCCCACTTCGGCGTGCAGACCCGTCACGACGGGCAGACCCTCGGCTTCGACGACCCGTGGGGCAACCAGATCGTGGTGCGCACGAAGTAGCCCGCGGCCCGCACGGCGTCAGCGCACGGCGTCAGCGCACGGCGTCAGCGCGGCGCACCCCGCCGACGCCGAACGCAGATGTCCTATGCGCCGGCTCCGGGCGCAGCGCCGGCTCCCGGCGCCGCACCCGTGCCGCGGGAGGCCGCCCGGGTGGCACGGCGGCTCAGGCCGTGCACGGCCGCCTGGTATTCCTTGGCTCCCAGCGGACGTCCCGGCAGCTTGGGCCGGCCACAGTCGACGGCCCGCAGCCCGTCGAGCACGATCGACAGCTGGCGCCGCCACTGGCCGGTGTAACCGCCGCCGAGGGTGCCGAGCGAGCCCACCATGGTGACGAGGACCGCGAGGTCGACCGCATCGACATCCGTTCGGAGGTCGCCGTCGCGTTTGGCCTGCGTGACGAGGGCCGACAGCACCGCTTTGAACGAGGCCGCCTTGCCGCGCGCCGGGTCGACCGTCTCCATGCGCTTGAGGATGGGCGGCAGCGACGGGTCGGCGACGAGCCACTCGGCGACGCGTTCGGTGTAGACGACGATGCCGTCCCACGCGGTGGGGGCAGCCGCGATCTCGTCGCGCACCGAGGCCAGCTCGGCGAGGGAGATGTCGTGCAGGGCCCTGACGAGGTCGTCCCGGGTGGAAAAATTGCGGTACAGCGTGGCCACGCCCACGTCGGCGCGGCGGGCGATCTCCTCCAGCGAAGCGTCAACGCCGTGCACCGCGATCAGTGCCCGCGCCTCAACGAGGAGACGCTCACGGTTCTGCCGGGCGTCACGCCGTCGAGGCTGCGCCCCATCCTGCGGGGTCGATTCGGGCGAAGTCATGACCCTGAGTCTAGGTCCCGAACCTTGGCATCGCGGAGGCTCACCTCCACGCCTCCCCCTGGCAGGTGTCAGCCAGTTGCGCCGGGCCGGGGCTGTCCCGCACAATGCAGTCAGCACCCGAACGAAACGGAGCACCATGTCGGTCGAGCACAACACCCGCGAGTTCGATCCCGAGATCGTGACGGATTTCCGGGAGCGGTTGAGTTACGGCTCCTACCTCGATCTGGACACCCTGCTCGGTGCGCAGAAGCCGGTCAGCTCACCCGAGCACCACGACGAGCTTCTGTTCATCATCCAGCACCAGACCACCGAGCTCTGGCTGAAGCTCGTGCTGCACGAGCTGCGCGCCGCGACCGCGTTCCTGCGCCAGGACCAGATCGCCCCGGCCCTCAAATGCATCGCCCGGGTCAAGCACATCCAGCGCACCCTGACCGAGCAGTGGTCGGTGCTAGCCACGCTCACGCCCAGCGAATACGCCGAGTTCCGGCATTTCCTGGGCAACTCGTCCGGGTTCCAGTCGTATCAGTACCGGGCCGTCGAGTTCGCGCTCGGCAACAAGAACCGGCGCATGCTGAGCGTGTTCGAGAGCGATCCGGATGCTCACGCGCTCCTCTCCGAGATGCTTGCGGCCCCCAGCATTTATGACGAGTTCCTGCGCTACCTGCACCGGCAGGGGTTCGCTATCCCGGCATCCGTGCTGGAGCGCGACGTGACGGAGGCATGGGTGCTGCATCCGGAACTCGTGGCCACCTTTCGCGGGATCTACGAGAACGCGGGCGAGCACTGGGGTGCCTACGAGGCCTGCGAGGAACTCGTCGACCTGGAGGACAACTTCCAGCTCTGGCGGTTCCGTCACCTCAAGACCGTGCAGCGCATCATCGGCATGAAGACCGGTACCGGTGGGTCGAGCGGGGCCGCCTTCCTGCAGAAGGCGCTCGAGCTGACCTTCTTCCCCGAGTTGTTCGCCGTGCGCACCGAACTCGGCACATGAGGCACGGATGACCGGCGGCCGGCCAGGCGGATCGGTGCCAGGCGAACCGGTGCCGTGCGGACCGGTGCCAGGCGGATCGGTGCCGGGCAGGACGGTCGGCAGGACCGTGCTCCCGGGCTTCCTCGATGCGCATGTGCACCTCGCGCTGATCGACCCGGCCCCGCTCACCGCGGCCGGCATCGCCCGCGTGCTCGACCTCGGCGGGTGGACGCCGCCGAGGTCGACGCTTCCGGTCGAGTCCGACCCGGGTGCTCGACCTCGGCGGGTGGAGGTGGGCGCGGGAGAGCCACAGCGAGCGGGGCGTCCCGCGAGCGCGGTCCTTCCCGAGACCGTGTTCGCGGGGCAGTTCCTCGCCGCGCCGGGCGGCTACCCGAGCGAACGGTCCTGGGCCCCGGCAGGCAGCGTGCGCTTCGTGGCCCAGGCAACGGATGCCGCGGCCGCCGTCGACGACCAGCTGGCGCTCGGGGCATCCGTGATCAAGGTCACGCTGAACGGCGATGCCGGGCCAGTGCTGCCGCGCGCGGTTCTCGCGGCCATAGTCGGGCACGCCCACGATCGCGGGGCCCCCGTTCTCGCCCATGCCGAGGGGGCCGGCCAGGCGCTCCGCGCGTTCGAGGCCGGGGTGGACGCCCTGGCGCACACGCCGTTCAGCGAGCGGCTGGGCGACGAGGTGATTGCGGCCATGGCCGGGCGGATGGCATGGATCAGCACCCTCGACATCCACGGCTGGGGCGAGCCGACCGACGACTTCGATCGCGCGGTCGACAATCTGCGCCGCTTCCACCGGGCCGGCGGACAGGTGCTCTACGGCACCGACCTCGGCAACGGCCCGCTGCCGCTCGGGCTGAACCGGCGGGAGATCAACGCGCTGCTCGGCGCCGGCCTGAGCGGCGACGACGTGCTGCGGAGCCTGACCATGGGAAACCTCGGCGGCTTCCGGACCGTGCTGCGCGGCCCAACAGGCACCGAGCGCCTGGTCACGGTGCTGCGTGGCAAGCGCCCGGCCGACCCGGCCGCGTTCAGCGCCTGGCTCGGCACCGCCCGGGCGATCAGCCCGGCCGACCTGGGCGACCTCGGCGACCTCAGCACCCTCGACCCGCCGGATTCCTGAGCGCACCCCCGACCGCATCCGCCGCCGCGCGGCCGTCCGCGCTTCCCGCAGTCGCGCGGCCACCCGCGTGGGTGGGATACTGCCAGCGCGGCACGGTGTCGGCGAGTCCCCGGGAAGCGCGCATCGCTGCGAGAGATGGCTGCCCATCATCCGTTCGACCTCGAGGAATCCAGATGACCCCCCACACCGACACCAGCCCCGCCGGCAACGGCAGCCAGGATGCCCAGCTCGCCTTCGCCCGCCGGATGGACCGCATCGACGGGCTCGGGCACTACCGACGGCAGTTCGTCGGCATCGAACCCGACAGCGCGACCGGCGCGACCGGGCACACCCCGAGCCTCGTCGCCTACCTCGACGGCAACTCCCTCGGCCGGCCCACCCGGGCCAGCGTGGCCCGCATCACCGAGTTCCTCACCCACGACTGGGGCACCCGCCTGATCCGCGGCTGGGACGAGGCCTGGCTGGACCTTCCGCTGAAAATCGGCGACGACATCGGCCGCGCCGCCCTCGGGGCCGCGCCCGGCCAGGCCTTCGTCGGCGACTCGACCACCGTGCTGCTCTACAAGTTGGCGCGGGCGGCCGTCGACTACCTCCGCGTCGACGCGGAGCCGACGCGCACCGAGATCGTGCTGGACACCGACAACTTCCCCACCGACCGCTACCTGCTCGAGGGCATCGCGGCCGAACGTGGCATGACGCTGCACTGGATCCACTCCGACCCCGCGAGCGGCGTCACAGTGGAGCAGGTGCGGCAGGCCGTGGGCCCGCAGACGGCGCTCGTGCTGCTCAGCCACGTGGCCTACCGCTCCGGTTTCCTTGCCGATATGCGCGAGATCACCGCGGTGGTGCACGCCGCGGGCGGCCTCGTGCTCTGGGACCTCAGCCACTCGGTCGGCTCCGTGGTGGTCGAACTCGACCTGTGCGACGTGGACCTGGCCGTCGGCTGCTCCTACAAATACCTGAACGGCGGCCCCGGCGCCCCCGCGTTCGCCTATGTGCGCAGCGACCTGCAAGACGTTCTCACCCAGCCGATTCAGGGCTGGATGGGAACGAAGGATGTCTTCACGATGGGCCCGGGGTATGTGCCGGCCGACGGCATCCGTCGTTTCATGAGCGGAACCCCGCCGATCGTGGGGATGCTGGCCCTGCAGGATTCGCTCGCGATGATCGAGGAGGCGGGCATCGACCAGGTGCGCGCCAAGTCGGTGGCACTGACCGAGTTCGCGCTGACCCTCGTGGATGCCTGGCTTGCCCCGATGGGCGTGACTGTGTCGTCGCCGCGAGAGCCCACGCACCGCGGCGGTCACGTGACCGTGAACCACCCCGCCATGCGACAGGTGACGCAGATTCTGTGGGAGCACGATGTGATCCCCGATTTCCGCACGCCCGACGCACTGCGCATCGGCCTGTCCCCGCTGAGCACAAGCTTCGTCGAGACCTTCGAGGGGGTCGCGGCGATCCGGGACGTGCTGCGCGGTGTGCTGCTCGGGCAGAGCGGGCTTGCCGGCGGAGCCAACGGTGGTCTCGGCACCGGCCTGGGCACCGGCCTGGCCGGTGCGCTCGGCGGCCCGGGGGTCGGCCTGTAGGATCGTGGAATCCACCCCCCGACGCCTCCGGAGTGAGCTATGCCAACAATCGTCGTAGAAGTTATGCCCAAGGCCGAGCTGCTCGACCCGCAGGGGAAGGCCGTCGCCGGCGCCCTGGGTCGCCTCGGCAAGACCCGTTTCACCAGCGTTCGCCTGGGCAAGCGGTTTGAACTCACCATCGACGGCCACGTCGACGACGCCGTGCTCGCCGAGGTGCAAGAACTCGCCGACACCGTACTGTCCAACACGGTGATCGAGGATGTCATCGGCATCCACGTGCTGGAGGCACCCGCCGGAGAGACCCACTGATGCGCATCGGCGTCGTCACGTTCCCCGGTTCGCTCGACGATCGCGACGCCGCGCGCGCGATCCGCCTGGCCGGCGCAGAGCCCGTCGCCCTCTGGCACGGCGAGCACGACCTGCACGGCGTGGACGCGCTCGTACTGCCCGGCGGCTTCAGCTACGGCGACTACCTGCGCTGCGGCGCCATCGCGAGCCTCTCTCCGATCATGGCCGAGGTCATCAGCGCGGCCAACGGCGGCATGCCCGTACTCGGTGTCTGCAACGGCTTCCAGATGCTGACCGAGGCGCACCTGCTCGAGGGCGGCCTGATTCGCAACGACCACGGCTCGTTCATCTGCCGCGACCAGAGATTGCGCGTCGAGAGCGCCCTCACCGACTGGACCGGCGGTTTCGCGGCCGGCCAGGAGATCACCATCCCGCTCAAGAACGGCGAGGGCGGCTTCATCGCCTCCGCCGACACGCTCGAGCGCCTCGAGGGTGAGGGCCGCGTGGTCGTGCGCTACGTCGGCATGAACCCGAACGGCTCGCTCAACGACATCGCCGGCATCAGTAACATGCGCGGCAACGTCGTCGGCCTGATGCCGCACCCCGAGCACGCGGTCGAGCCGGGCTTCGGCCCCGACACCGTCGACGCCATGCGCAGCGGCACCGACGGGATCACCTTCTTCACCTCCGTGATCGAACGGATGCTCGTCAGCGCGTAACAGCGTCCGCACCATGCGGTTGTCGGCGCGCCGGAGCGCCGGCGCGCTAGCCTGTCAGGGTGACGTCTAACAGCGGTGTGCGTGTGAGTGCCGCTGTCCGCGGGATGCCGCCGGGCTACTTCGCGTTGGTCATGGCCACGGGGATCATCTCGGTCGGGATGCACCTGATCGGCGTCCAGACGCTCAGCTTCATCCTTATGGTTGTGTGTGCCGGGGCCTACCTGATTCTCGTGGCGCTCACCGGGTGGCGGCTCATCGCCTTTTCCGCGGCCTTCCTTGCGGACATGCACGATCCCCACCGCGGATTCCAGTTCTTCACTTTCGTCGCCGGCACCAACGTCCTGGCTGCCCGTCTCGCCATCGAGGGCTGGTTCGGCCTGGCGACGGTTCTCCTCGGGGTGTCCGGAATCACCTGGCTGTTGCTCGGCTACGCTCTCCCGTGGTTCGCGGTCCTGGGTCGCAGCGTGCGCCCCGTGCTCAACGCCGCGAACGGGACCTGGTTCATCTGGGTCGTCGCCAGCCAGTCGGTCGCCGTCGTGGCAGCCTCGTTGGAGCCCGTGTCGGGCGATGCCAGGGCACTGCTCGCAGTCCTCGCGATCTTGTCCTGGTCGGTGGGCATCTTCCTCTACGGAGCCGCGGGTGTTTTCGTATCCTTACGGTTGGTGCTCTATGACATCCGGCCTGAGCAGTTGGACCCGCCCTACTGGGTG
Organism: Cryobacterium sp. M25; assembly: GCF_002929635.1. Lineage (NCBI taxonomy): Bacteria > Bacillati > Actinomycetota > Actinomycetes > Micrococcales > Microbacteriaceae > Cryobacterium > Cryobacterium sp. M25. The sequence continues at coordinate 15,734 of NZ_PJJU01000046.1, forward strand.
TCCATGGGCGCGTGCGCGATCACGGTGCTGGCCGGTGCCCGCATCGTCGAAATGGCGGACGCCCCAATGGTGACCGCGACCCGGGGGCTCGTTGCGGGCGTCTCCGTCATGTTCTGGGCGTTCGCCACCTGGCTCATCCCCGTGCTCATCGCGGTGGGGTTCTGGCGTCACGTCACACACCGAGTGCCACTGCGCTACGAAGCGACGCTGTGGAGCATCGCATTTCCTGTCGGGATGTACGCGGTCGCCGGAATCTACCTGGGCCAGGCCGATGACCTTCCACTGGTCGGGCAGATCGGGACCGTCTCACTCTGGGTGGCTCTCGTGGTGTGGTTGGTCGTGTTCACCGCGATGGTCCGCCAGCCGCTGCGGGCAGGTGGACTGTTTCGTGGATCCCCTGACCCGCGGCACCTGAACGTTGAGCCCGCAGTCACCGACCGACCGAGAAAGTGAGAACCGACCCGTGCAGAAAATTTCGATCGAGGCGTTCGCCCGCGAACACCTGAAGGCAGCCGCAGCCGGCACCAGTGGTCGCGCAGCCGGAACGGTCTTCGGCGGCCACGAGAAGGTGATGCGTCAAACCGTCATTGCGCTGCTGGCCGGGATCTCCCTGAGCGAGCATGAGAATCCGGGTGAGGCGACGGTCTATGTCCTCAGCGGGCGCGTGCGGCTAAGAGCCGGCGACGACGTCTGGGAGGGGCGCGCCGGTGATTTCCTGATCGTTCCGGACGCACGGCACAGCCTTGAGGCGGTCGTAGATTCCACGGTCCTGATGACCGTTGCCAAGAAGGGCTAGAACGCCAGATCGAGGACCGCCGCGACAGGCGCGCAGCGATCCCCGTGCCGGTGATCAGGCGATGATCGTCCACGGGTTCTCGATCAGACGGGTCAGCGTTTGCAGGAACTGTGCGGCCACAGCGCCGTCGATGATCCGGTGGTCCGCCGACAGGGTATAGCGCATCCTGTGCCGGGCAACGATCTCGTCCCCGACCACGACAGCCTCGCGGGCGGTGCCGCCGACGGCCAGGATCGCCCCTTCGGGCGGGTTGATGATCGCGGTGAACTGCTCCACACCGAACATGCCGAGGTTGCTGATGGTGAACGTGCCGCCCGACATCTGGCCGGCTGTGAGCTTCTTGGCGTTGGCCAGGGAGACGAGCTGCTTGGCTTCCGTACCGAGCTGGCTGACGGTCTTCTGGTCCGCGTCCTCGATCACGGGAACCACGAGGCCGTTGCCCGAGGCGACAGCCACACCGATGTTGACGCGGTGGTGCACCAGCATCTCGACGCTCGCGTCGTCGATGTAGGACGCGTTGACCTCGGGGTGCTCGCGGAGGGCGAGCGCGCTCGCCCGAATCAGCAGGTCGTTGATGCTCACCTTCGGCCGACCGGCCTGAACGAGTTGCGCGTTCAGCTCGGTGCGCAACTGCACGAGGTTCTCGGCGTCGGCCGCGGCGGTGACGAAGAAGTGCGGAATGGTGCGGGCGCTCTCACCCAGCCGCCGCGCGATGATGCGGCGCATGTTGCTCAGCGGGATCGCCTCGGACGCGCGCTTGTCGAGGGTGTCCGGTGAGGGTCCGGCGGCTGCCGCGCTCGGAGCGACCACGGTCGCGTTGGGGACGGCAAAGTCGCCACCGGGCGCGGGCGCCTGGGCGAGCAGTGCGTCGGTATCCGAGCGGATGATGCGGCCGCCGGGGCCCGTGCCGCGCACCTGGCTCAGGTCGAGATGGTTTTCCCGCGCGAGCTTGCGCACCAGCGGTGACGCGAAGAGGCGCTCACCGCGCCCGGCGGCGTTCCCGTCCGCATTGCCATCGGTCGGAGGAACTGCCGGTGCGGCCTCGGCCGCCGGCGCAGCCGCCGGCGCAGCCGCCGGTGCGTCGGCAGCGGCGGCCGGCGTCGCCCCCGGCATGACACTCGGCTTGCCGTCGTCCAGCAGTGCGATGGGCTCGCCGATGGAGACCAGCTTCCCCTCTGCCACGAGATGCTCCGAGAGTGTGCCGGCCTCGTAGGCTTCGTACTCCATCGTGGCCTTATCGGTCTCGATCTCGACGAGCAGGTCCCCGACCTCGACCCGGTCACCGGGCTGCTTGTGCCAGATCGCGATCGCGCCTTCCTCCATCGTGTCGGAGAGGCGGGGCATTGTGATTTCGATCATGATTTTTCACCCATCGGGTAGCGGCGGCGACCGACGGCGTCGAGGGTCTGCCGGATGGCGCCGATGACGTCCTCCGCCGACGGCAACGCGGCCGTCTCCAAAGGTTTTGAGTACGGCAGCGGCACCTCTGCCATCGCGACGCGTCGAACGGGCGCGTCCAGGTAGTCGAAGGCGCCGTCGGAAATCGTGGCCGCGATTTCAGCGCCGATTCCATAGGTCAGCCAGTCATCCTCGAGGATGACGGCGGCGTGCGTCTTCTTGACGGACTCCACAACCGTTTCGCGGTCCAGCGGACGCAGACTGCGCAGGTCGATGACCTCGATGTCGAGGCCGTCCGATTCCGCGAGCTGCGCCGCGACCTGCGACGCGACGTGGGCCATCCGTGAATAGCCGATCAGGGTGATGTCGCTTCCCTTGCGGGTGACGGCAGCCTTGCCGATTTCGGCCGACACGTCGCCGTCAGGCACCTCGCCCTTGATGTTGTAGAGCGACAGGTTTTCCAGGAACAGCACGGGGTCATCGTCCCGGATCGCCGCGATCAGAAGCGCCTTGGCGTCGGCCGGCGTGCTGGGTGCGACGACCTTCATCCCGGGGACGAAGGCGTAGAAGAGCTCGATGTTCTGCGAGTGGGTCGCACCCAGCTGCTGTCCGCCGCCACCCGGCGTGCGGATGACGAGAGGCACTCGGGCCTGTCCACCGAACATGCCGTAGATCTTGGCGGCGTGGTTCACGATCTGGTCGAGCGCGAGCAGGGAGAAGTTGATGGTCATGATCTCGACCACGGGGCGGAGCCCGAGCATCGCGGCGCCGATGGCGGCACCGGTGAAACCCTCTTCGGCGATCGAGGTGTCCCGCACGCGCTTCTCGCCGAACTCGTCGAGCATGCCCGCGGTGATCTTGTACGCGCCTTCGAAGAGACCGATCTCCTCACCCATCAGGAACACATTCTCGTCACGCAGCATCTCGGAACGCAGCGTGTCGTGCAGTGCCTGGCGATAGGTCATGATGCTCATTGGTTGACTCCGTAGTCGGGGATCGGTGCCGGCTCGAACAGAGGCTGCCCGGGCAACCGATGGGAGTCATTGGCCACGGCTGTGGCGTAGGTGTAGTCGAACAGGGTCGACACATTCGGGAACGGGCTGTTCTCGGCGAACGCCGCCGCCTCGGTTGCCTGAAGGGTTACTTCCTCGTCGATCTTCGCCAGTTCCTGCTCGTCGAGCAGACCGTCCGCGACCAGCTTGCCGGCGAAGGTGTGCACCGGGTCTCGTTCCTTGACCAGGGACATCTCCTCGTCGGAGCGGTACTTGGCCGGGTCGACGACGGAGTGCCCACGCAGTCGTTCCGTCACGACCTCGAGCAGGAAGGGCTTACCGCTGCGAGCCTGAGCAACGGCACGCTGGGCGGCCTCGAACACGGCGACGGGATCGAGCCCATCGACGCGTTCCGACGCCATCCGGTACGCGGATGCGCGCTTGTAGAGGTCCGGCTCAGCCGAAGCCTTGTCTACCGTCGTGGCCATTCCCAGCCTGTTGTTGATGATGACGTAGACGATCGGAAGGTTCCAGAGAGACGCGATGTTCAGAGACTCGTGGAATGCTCCGATGTTCGTGGTGCCATCGCCCATCGTGCACAGCACGATCTCGTCGCCGGCGCGGTAGTCGATGGCCAGGGCGGCCCCCGTCGCCAGCGGGATCTGGCCGCCGACGATGCCGTAGCCGCCCAGCATCCGCTTCTCGAGGTCGAACATGTGCATCGAGCCGCCCCACCCCTTGGACACCCCGTCGGATCGGCCGTACAGTTCGGCCATCACCCGGTTGGGGTGGATGCCGCGGGTGATCGCGTAGCCATGCTCGCGGTAGTTGGTGAAGAGGTAATCGCTCGGGCGGAGCGCGGACATGAGCCCGACGACCGCAGCCTCCTCGCCGAGATTCAGGTGGCAGTAGCCGCCGATCAGCGCTTGCGTGTAGGCCCGTGCGGCTCGCTCTTCGAACCGGCGGATGAGCATCATCTGGCGGTAGAACCCGGTCAAGAGTTCCCGGTCGGCCGGGGAGACATCGGGTTTTGCGCCCGGGGTCGGCCGACCCGGGGAAGTGGTTGGTCGGGACTGGGTCGCCACGGATGTACGCGGTCGAGTGGTCATGAAAGAACTCCCTGCTCGGCCTTCGTGAGGTCGGAGATCGAAGAGTCGCATCGAATTTTAATGATACGAATTAGTTTCATTCTACATCCGAGAGTACGTTTGCGTTAAACGTTTTTTTGAAGATCCGAAGGGCCGGACATGGACTCAGCGACCCCAGCGAGCCCGGTTCGCAAGCGCGGCCGACCCACGGAGGCGGGGCGCGTCGAGCGTCGAGGCCAGATCCTCGACGCCGCGTTGCCGGTCTTCCTCGAATATGGCTTCGGCAAGGCGACGGTGGACCGGATTGCCGCCGCGGCCCGCGTCACCAAGCGCACCATCTACACCTACTTCGGCGACAAGGATGGCGTCTTCACCGAGATGCAGCGACGCCTCGCCGCGAACGTCAGTGGCGAGCCTGTCCGTCCGGAGACGCTGGAATCACTCGCCGCGCGTATCGTGTACGGGTTGCACTCGGCCCAGATGATCGGACTACACCGCCTCGTGATCGCCGAGTCGCTGCGTTTTCCCGAACTCGCCCGACGGCTGCACGACAACGGCGACATGCGCCACATCGCGCGCCTCGCAGACCACATTCGGGCCGAGCACGGCCAGGCGGCCGCTGCCCGTGCCGAGCAGCTCTACGCACTGCTGCTGGGCGAAGACTACCGGCGGCGGCTGCTCGGGCTGCTCGAACCGGTGACCGCCGCCGAGGCCGCGGTCCACGCTCGGTCCGCGCTGGCCGTCATCCAGTTGACGACGGCGAGCCCCCCGTCCGGCGCCGCATCGGCAGCGGGTGCGCCGAGTCCGTGATGACGACCCGATCGTCGATCCTGCCCTGGCGCATCTCGTCGAGGACGTCGGTCAGCTCCTCGAGGCGGCCAGTGGCGACAGCCGGGTGGAACACTTCACGGTAGTGGAAAATCATGGCTTCGAGAAGGTCACGGCGGGTGCCCCCGTTCGAACCGCGAATGGTGAGGCCCTTGGGCACGATGTCGAAGATCGGCGCCGACAGCCCACCGCCGTCAGGCAGCGATGGGCCTCAGCTGCAGCCGCTCGTGCTGCCACAGCTTTCGCAGACATAGCACGAACCGGACGGACGCATGGCGGTGCCGCACGACATGCACAGCGGCGAATCCAGGCTGAGACCCTGCTGAGCCTCGAGTAGTTCCGCCGAGGAATGCACCGCTCGAGTCGCCCCTGCAGGCGGCTGGGCCGGAGGCACCACCTGGCTCGGTGGCGCCGTTTCCGTTGCTTCAGAGCCACCCGCATCGAGCTGGGAAACGCGCTCGGCGGTCGTGAAGATCCCCATCGACGAGCGCGTGGCGAACGGCAGGTGGTCCAGGGCCAGGCGGCGGAAAATGTAGTCCATCATCGACTGCGCCATCCGGATGTCCGGGTCATCGGTCATCCCCGCCGGTTCGAAGCGCAGATTGGTGAACTTCTCGACGTAGGTCGGCAGCGGCACCCCGTACTGCAGGCCGATCGAGACCGCGATGGAGAATGCGTCCATGACCCCGGACAGAGTAGAACCCTGTTTGCCCAGCCGGAGGAAGATCTCGCCGAGTTCGTCGTTGGGGTACAACCCCGCCGTGAGATGCCCCTCGGCGCCGGCGACGGCGAAGGACGTGGTGATCGACGTGCGGGACTTCGGGAGTCGCCGCCGGATCGGCGACGCGGGCTGCACAACCGGCACGGACGCCGGGGCGGCCTTGCCGTCCGATAGGGGCTGACCGACCTTGCAGTTGTCGCGGTAAATGGCCACCGCCTTGAGCCCGAGCTTCCAGCCCTGGAAGTAGACCTCCTCCACTTCGTCGACCGTTGCGCTCTGCGGGAGGTTGACGGTTTTGGAGATGGCTCCGGAGAGGAACGGCTGAACCGCGGCCATCATGCGCACGTGGCCCATCGGCGCGATGGCCCTCTTTCCCATGGCGCAGTCGAAGATCGCGTAGTGTTCCGGTTCGAGCCCGGGGGCACCGATGACCTGTCCGTGCAGGGCGATGTGTTCGACGATCGCCTCGGCGGCCTCCTGCGGGTACCCCAGGCCGCGCAGCGCTCGGGGCACGGTCTGGTTGACGATCTGCATGGAGCCGCCACCCACCAGCTTCTTGAACTTCACCAGTGAGAAATCCGGTTCGATTCCCGTGGTGTCACAGTCCATCATGAAGCCGATCGTGCCGGTGGGAGCGAGAACACTGGCTTGCGCGTTTCGCCAGCCGGACACCTCCCCCAACATCAGGGCCTGCTGCCAGGCCGCCGACGCCCGATCATGGATCTCGCCGCTCATGCCACCCGAGGTCTGCAGGGCGATGTCGGCTGCCTCGTGCTTGCGCATGACTCTCGTGTGGGCCTCCGCATTGCGCGCGAAGCCCTCGTACGGGCCAACCACTCCGGCCAGCTCGGCCGAACGCCGGTAGGCGGTTCCGGTCATCAGGGAGGTGATCCCGGCGGCCACGGCCCTGCCCGACTCGGAATCGTAGGCGTGACCGGCGGCCATCAGGAGAGCACCGAGGTTGGCGTAGCCGATGCCCAGCTGGCGGAACGCGCGGGTCGTCTCACCGATGGCCGGCGTCGGGAAGTCGGCGAAGCAGATCGAGATGTCCATCGCCGTGGTGATCAGCTCGACCGCCCGAACGAAGGCATCCGTGTCGAACACGTCCTCCCCCGGGACGGCGTCGGCGCGCAGAAACTTGAGCAGATTGAGCGAGGCCAGGTTGCAGGACGAGTTGTCGAGCGACATGTACTCCGAGCAGGGATTCGACGCCGTGATCCGACCCGATTCGGGATTGGTATGCCAGTCGTTGATGGTGTCGTCGTACTGGATTCCCGGGTCGGCGCAGTCCCACGCCGCTTGGGCGAGTTGACGGAACAGGCCCGGTCCGTGCACTGACTCGATCTCGCTTCCGTCCTGCCGGGAGGTGAGGGAGAAGCTGGTGCCGTTTTCCACGGCTCGCATGAACTCGTCACTGACCCGAACGGTGTTGTTGGCGTTCTGGTACTGCACGCTCGCCATGTCCGCACCGCCGAGGTCCATGTCGTAGCCGGCATCCCGCAGAGCACGGATTTTGCCTTCCTCCCTCGACTTGGCCTCGATGAATTCCACGATGTCCGGGTGATCCACGTCGAGCACCACCATTTTGGCAGCACGCCGGGTCGCCCCGCCGGACTTGATCGTTCCCGCGCTGGCATCGGCGCCGCGCATGAACGAGACGGGCCCACTGGCCGTTCCGCCGGAGGAGAGCAGCTCTTTGGAGGAACGCAGTTGGGACAGGTTCACCCCCGCCCCAGAACCGCCCTTGAAGATCATCCCCTCATCGCGGTACCAGCCGAGAATGGACTCCATTGTGTCCTCGACCGAGAGGATGAAGCAGGCGCTGACCTGCTGCGGCGATGGCGTCCCGACGTTGAACCACACCGGGGAGTTGAACGAGAAGACCTGATGCAGGAGCAGCCAGGTCAGTTCCGCACCGAAGACCTCCGCGTCGCCGTCCCCGGCGAAGTACCCGTTCGCCGACCCGGCAACCACATACTGCGTGACCACCCGGTCGATCAGCTGCTTGAGGCTGGACTCCCGCTCGGGCGACCCGATGGCCCCGCGAAAGTACTTCGTGCTCACAATGGTGGAGGCGTTCGCCGACCAGGTGTCCGGGAACTCGACACCCTTCTGCTCGAAGACGGTTTCGCCATTCTTCCAGTTCGTCTGCACGACATCGCGAAGCTCCCAGACCACCTCGTCGTACGGGTGGACCCCGGGCGTGCTGAAGTGGCGCTCGATGGCCAGTCCGGCACTATGCGCACCCTGATCGCTTCCGTCAGACCCGGCTTCGGCGTTCTGATTCCTGCTGCTCACGTTCGCTCCCCACTCACGACACCCGAATGCCATATTACTACCAGTGGGTGTCAACTCCTCAGTGAACCACTACATGTAGTGATTGTGTTTTTCTGCTTCGGCTCGGGCGTGTCCTCGACGGGCAGTGCGGCAGAAAAAAGCCCGCCTGGCGGTGCGGAGCAGGGCTGCACGCACAGGCCGCCCGATCAATGCCGCGACGCCGCCGGCCAGGACGACGGCCCGCATCAGAACCCCACCGAAAGAGGTTGCGCTGCTGAAGGGGAAAATCTGAGCCCCGCGGCGCAACCACGTCGATAGGGGGGTGATGTTCCGCGCGGTGTGCAGCATCCCAACGGTGGCCGGGCACCCGCGCACCGACGGCAGACAGCCGCACCGGCACGCGAATGCATGAAACGATGGAATTGTCCGGTACCGGCCCAGCTTCGTCAACCTAGTCCGGCGATCAACGGGAGGCCACGAAATGGCAAGAATCTACACCAGAACCGGCGACGCCGGCAGCACCGGGATGCTTCATGGCGGCAGGGTCTCCAAGGGTGATGAACTCATGGACGCGGTCGGCGACATCGACGAAGCGGTGTCTGCCCTCGGTCTGGCGCGAGCGGGATGCGCCGAGCCCGAGCATGCCGCGATCCTGTTCCGCGTGCAGCGCGATTTGTTCGTCGTCGCAGCCGATCTGGTCGTGAACCCGGCTCACCGCGACCGCCTCGTCCCGCGCGTATCGCTGGTCGTTCCGGACATGGTCACGGAGCTGGAGGGAATCATCGACGGGCTGGTGACCGCCCGGCCGCTGCGGCCGGTTTTCCTCATCCCCGGGTCGACGCCCACCGAGGCCGCCATCGATCTGGCCAGAACGGTGGTGCGGCGGGCCGAGCGGCACACGGTGCGGGCCGGTGTGGTCGGGCATCCGGTCAGCGACGACGCGCGGCATTACCTCAACCGGCTCTCCGACCTGCTCTACGTGCTTGCCCGGCACTCGGCGGGCCCCGAAACAGAGCCTGCCAGCCACGACTGAGGACGACTCAAAATTGAATTCTCTCTCTCGCCGGTTCCTCCTCCGCTTAGCCTCAATACCGTTCATTTAAGCGTTTGAGTGGGGATTTCTGGCTCATGGAGGGGTTGTGGCCAGTGCGCGTGGTGGAAGCGTTTGGCGGGCCACTTCGAGACCTTGCGTTTGATGACGCGAGGGTGTGATCGCCGTCGTCGCGCCGGGTTCAGGCGCCGGACGAGGGCGAGGATGGCATGGCGCCAGACCGCTTTGGCGTGGTCAGGCTGCGGAGGGGGAAAAAGCGCCCTGGGCCACGGAACGGCGGGCGATGCGGAGTGCGGCAACGAAAGAGACCCGGTCGGGGTCACGGCGAGCATGCTGGGCGGCCTCAACCATGAGCGTGCGGATCGCGTAGTGGCAACAGAGGTGCCCCCAGATTTCCGTCGCGTCCAGGCCGCGCTCAGCGAAGCCCAACCGCGCTCCGGCGTAGCCGTGACCGAAGCCAACCTGGCCCACCTGCCAGGGCTGGTCGCCGAGCACGTCCGTCGCTCCGGGGCAGTCGGTCAACCCCGGGTGTCTTCCCTGCGCGCCAATATTCACGGCCGGATACGTGCCAGCGCCACGTCGCGATGGATGACTTACACCGGCGAGCAGGTCAACACCTACGGGCCCGCGCCCAGCCGGTTGTTCTGGATGGACGCCACGATGTTCGGCCTGCCGGTCGACGTCCTCCACGTCCTCGTCGGGCGCACCGCCACCATGCGCGTCAAGCTGTGCTCGATGCTGCCGATGGCAAATGCTGCAGGGCCGGAGATGGATCGGGCCGAAACCGTGACACTGTTCAACGACCTCTGCATCCTCGCCCCCGCGGCGCTCATTGACGCCCCAATCGTCTGGCAGCCCCTCGACGACAGCCATGTCCGCGGGGTTTTCACCAACGGTGCGCAGACCGTGACCGCCGACCTGACCTTCTGCGACGGCGACCTCGTCGACTTCATCTCCGACGACCGGATGAGCACCACCCCGGACGGCTCCACCTTCACCCCTCAACTCTGGTCGACACCCGTGAGCGACTACCGAGCTTTCGGCACCCGGCGACTCGCCACCCGCGGCGACGGCCGTTGGCATCCCACTGCCCCCCGTGACCAGTTCGTCTACTTCGAATACAACCTCGACACCATCACCTACAACCCCGACGCCACAGCGGCCGGCGCGCCAGCCCGAGTTCGAAGGTCGGTCTAGTACACCAAACGGGTCTCGTTGCGCACCGTGTTCGCTCGCCCCCGTGGTAGCTGGAGCCTCCGGGAATCCTAAGGCCGCATATCCGGTGGCATCAGTGATGAGACATCCGTCACCAAGTCCACGCACCGAGAGAACGGGTTCATGTCGGGGTTCGCCACACCGCCGGTGGTCGAGATTGTCCGTGTTTTTGCCAGGCTCAATCACAGGCACGACGTGCCCGATTGCCGTGGGTATAGGTTGGGGAAATGGGGGTGTCGTTTTCGATCGACCGGGTGAGTACCGACGATCTGATGTCGCTGGCAACCGAGCGTGGAGCCTCGCCACTGCAGGTAGGTGCCGTGCTGATCATCGACACGGCTGACGTGCTCGGTACGGGGACTGGGCTCGATGTCGAGCGGGCTGTCGACCTTCTCGCCCAGCGTCTACCGGGCGTGCCGCGCCTACGGCAGAGGCTCGTGCCCGCGCCGTTCGGCTGCGGACGTCCGATCTGGGCGGACGATGCCGATTTCGACGTGACCCAGCACGTGAGCGTCGTCCCCTGCCCGGCCCCCGGGGGCGAGCAGGCGGTACTCGATCTAGCCGCAGTGCTGCTCGTCACTCCGCTGCCGCGCACCCGTGCGCTCTGGGCAGCCACTCTTGTCACCGGAGTAGCGCGGCACCAAGCCGCGTTGATCGTCGTCTTTCACCACGTGCTCGCCGACGGCGTGGCTGGCCTGGTCGTGCTGGGCGGGCTCGTCGACCAGTCGGACGCTACCGGGACGCCCAGGGCCGTGGGCCCGAAGACGCGTGAATCCGATTTCCCGCGGCCGCAAGCATCCATTCGCCAGCTCGCCATCGGCGCCTGGACCCGCCGGCTAGGTTCACTGCGAGCTCTCCCCGCTCTGCTGCGCCGCCTCCTTGATGCGGCCCGGGAATTGCGGTCGGTGCGGTGGACGCGCCTGAGGTCAACCTCGCTCAACCGACCGACCGGCCCGCGACGAAGCCTCGCTACGGTCACGGTGGCGCTGGACGAAATCCGCAACGCCGGTAACGCCCAGAAAGCCACGGTCAACGACGTCGTGCTCACCGCGATCGGTGGCGCACTGCACCGGCTCCTCGCGTTGCGCGACGAGGCTGTCGACCGGTTCATCGTCTCGGTGCCGTTCTCCTGGCGGCGCGCCACGACGCACGGAGACCTAGGCAATCGCAGCGGGGTTATCCCGATCCGGGTACCCGGCGTCGGCGCCGCGGAAAGTCGATTGCGATTCGTAGCAGAGGGGACCCGGAAGGCCAAACGGTCGTCGCCCGGTGCGACGACCGCCCTGCTCGGCCCGTTTTTTCCGGGTGCTCGCGCAGCTGGGACTATTCCAATGGTTCGTCGACCGGCAGCGTCTAATCCACACCTTTGTAAGCAATTTGCGCGGGCCAGAACAGCGACTCTCAATCTTTGGCTGCCCGGTCACCGCGATTGTCCCGCTGAGCGCCGCGACGGGAAACGTGACCGTCTCATTCACTGTGCTCTCATACGCAGGCGATCTCACGATCACTCTCATCGCCGACCCCGATGCTTGCCCCGACTTGGCCACGCTGCAGGGTCTGCTCGCCGAGGAGCTAGCAGAGCTCGCCAGGTGAGCCTGTCGCCCTCGTCGATCTCAGCAAAGAGAGGCGGTTACTGCACCCTGCCGGGCGAGCGCTCCTACGCCGAACTCTCCTGCCACTGGCCAAGGCCCTGCACGAAGGTTCTACTGAGGCAATTTGGGAAAGTCGCGTCGGGGCCGCTGCCGGGTAACGTTCCGACGAGACCGCCCAGGATGCGCCGGTCGATCGCGACGAGTCGCCCGAGTCCCCGCAATAAATTCCTTGGCCGACATTCAGCCCTAGAAGCCGGGCACGTCGGGAAGAAACTACTGCGGGCGCGGGTTGTGCCATCCACCAATAACGTTGTTCCCGACGATCTGCACGACGCCAATGGTCGGCCGGGCGAGTCCGGTCAGCATCTAATGGGATTCAATCCTCGCAGAACCCCTAGCGGATACGGAGCGAGGGAGAGTTCCATCGGCCGAGTCTCTGTTGCGCGCAGTTGGCCTACGCGCAACAAAGCCCCGCAAACGGCTTATCCGATTAGTTCCACGCCTGGTCTCGGAAATCGCTGATACCGTACTCGCTCCGGCTCTTCAGCGCCAGCGTGAGCAGATGAATCAGATCGCGAAACCCCCGCTACCGGCGTCGGGTACTTGAACACTCGGCCCGTCCAGCCTGCTGGGCTCATCCGGCAACGAACGCGCCAGCCATGAGGTCAATTTCGCTTTCCGGGATGTTGAGTCGGCGGGCTTCCACGACCCACCCGGAGACAGCGGCCTTGACTTCTAATAGCAATGCGACGGCGTCTTTCACACGGAAGTACCGAGCCACGTCTAGGAGGGCGGCGGTGTCCGCGAAAAAGGTGTCGTAGTCGATGGACGTGGACAACTCCTTGGGTCCCGCTGCCGGGTTGGGGTTGAGGTCGAACGCGGGAGACAAGTCCCAGCTGCGTGTGGTGTCCGACCGGAGGAACCCGTGGTTTCTGAGATGGTCGTCGGTGTTAGAGATCAGGATTGAGAACGCGATCCGGCGCCACAGCTCGCGAAGGTCACGCGTCGCAGATGAGGATGACTGCTCAATGACCTCGGCGATTTCCAAGTAGCTGCGGTGCTCGCCGTCAACTGCTTCGAGCATCGTCATAGCGCTCACATATCCGATGCGACGATCCCCGACTCTGTCGAACCTGTTGAGCAGCAGCACGTTCCGGCCTGCGACACTCATCAATTCAGTGCGCGGCGTTCGAATGCCTGCCCGGCTGGCCAGCGTCAGAGCGAGCTGCTCCCACGCCATGACGTCCCATTCGTCGGAGGCAACACGGGGGAACTTCGCAATGAGCAATGCACCCCGGCTGTTGACAACGGCAGCTTTGGGCCGGGCACCACCGATAGAGCTTCCCGCACGCAGGAGTAGCCGCAACGATTCGTCATCGGGATGGTCGCTCTCAACAGATTCAACAGCGTGGAGAAGCCTCGACAGGCCGACCAGGTGCGGCACGCTTGCAGCCGCCGGCCCCAGCCAATCAGTGGTCCCCGGATGACGGAACCGGAAGGCGCCCTGACGAAGGTCGTCGCGAACACCGAGCGTGTAATCAAGTTCGCCGAAACTGCGTTCAGCTCCACCGCCTTGTGCGGCACGGTGATGTTCGGATCTTTCGATGAGTTTGCGTCCCCAGCGGTCGGGAGCGCAGTCCGTGAACGCCCCGAAAAGGCGACGCCCGTCCGCAGTGTTGAAAGACCCGGATGAGAGGGGTAGCCCCGGATCGAGCGAGTACGCGTCTGGTCTGGCCAGATAATCGATGTCGTAGGTGAAAGTGGCGCTCTCGGAGTTGCGTCGACGATGCGCGTAGACCGTGCCCGCGCGGACGTCGACACCGTCTATTTGCACCCAGACTTCCGCGTCAGACATCGGCCTGTTTCTTCGGCCGGCTCTGACGCACACGCTGCGGGAGAACTTCCTCGGAGCGAAGCCGGCCGATGTCGCTGCGATAAGGGTCGGCGCTCTCAACGACCGTGTCCATGATTCCAAGTGCCCGGAAGACACGCAGCGCGGTCTCGAGGCTGACGCCTCCCTGCCCCGATTCCAGCTTGTGGAGGGTTGCCCGGCTCATGCCCGCGCGATCGGCGACCTGCGCCGCAGTCAACCCGAGAAGTTTCCGCCACGTCTGAATGTCTATACCAAGTTCACGGAGAGCACGCCGGACGGGGATGGGGGTTAATCGCTTCTCGACCATTGAATCTCCTTCCTAACGCCTATTATTTTATACACTAACGCTTATAAAGCATTTCATACTCTGCATTAGCTTGGTTTTCCGTCTGCGGCGGATCGCAGCGCACCGGACGAGTGTGCCGCGCGTCGGGCGTGTGGCGGGCAGACTCCGGCGCCTTTACGGGCGGAGAGGTTCACGCGTGCCCACATTTGGCAGGAATGTCGGGTGCGGCCCAAACTCACAAGACTCACAAATCGCACAAGACTCACAAGGGACTGCCTCGAGTTCAGTTGACTCCAAGGGTGAATGGTTTCAGGCGGCCGCGCGAGCCGGGCGAATGGCCCCTTCGATCTCCGCGCAAGCGCCTGATGTCTGGCATCGGCGAAGAGTTTCTTCATCCCGCCGTGGCGGAGCAGAGCCATGTCATCGTTCGAGTCCGCGCCGGCGAGCATCCCCGCGACCAACGCGGTGACTTTCAACCCCGCGTTCGCCCCGAAGTACCCCGGCAACGTCAACCACCGGCTGGCAAGCTCGCCCAGGCCTGTGGAGGCGGCCAACATCATCGCAGGGACGAGTCCGGCGGCCGACACGAGATTGGTGTCATCGAAGGACGCTGACAAGGCCGTGGATCTATGGAAAAATTGCATCTACGAGATGCCTTTCGTGTCAGTCGAAATGAACCCTAAGTAAGTTCTACTTTTCCTGATCTGGAAGGCATTCTCTGTTTTACGCGCCGTCAATTCCCCAGCCTCACCGGTGGATTGAGGCTTAGGACACCGTGACCAACACCGGGGGGACCGGCAGGCGAGGTGACGGCGTGCGTCGAGCACCCCAGGTTCGCCGCCATCCGGCACGGTCGGGACCGGATGCCGCCGACAGGCCCCCCGGTGGAACCGTGCGTGCTCGGGCGGTCGGCCGTGCACTGACGTCGGTGAACTCCGGGACCGCAATTTCGTGGTCGATGACCGCACCATCGGCGATGAAAGCCCCACGGCCGATGTCCGTGTTGCTGGCCAGGCGCGCCTCGTTTCCGACAATCGCATCGGCTCCGATATGCACGTTCGCGCCGACGAAGACCCGCGCGCCGATGATCGCCCCGTGGTCGATCCAGCTCCCCTGCCCGATCCACGATTCAGGCCCGACCTGGGCGTCACTTTCCACATACGTTGCGCTCGACACGTAGGCGCTCGG
Organism: Cryobacterium sp. M25; assembly: GCF_002929635.1. Lineage (NCBI taxonomy): Bacteria > Bacillati > Actinomycetota > Actinomycetes > Micrococcales > Microbacteriaceae > Cryobacterium > Cryobacterium sp. M25. The sequence goes on from NZ_PJJU01000046.1 coordinate 31,039, forward strand.
GTTCACCTGGGCACCGGGCGACACCAGTCCACGCCCGTTCTCGTGACGCCGGTACTTCGTCACCTGGCCCTTCTCGAGTTCCACTTCCACACTCATTCTTGCCACTAGCAGTCTCCTCGATCTCATCGTACGATTCATTAAAAGGATAACTCTGCTTTTAATAAACTGTCCAGGAAAGTTTCCCGGCGATCACGGCGCGGGCGCCGCAGCGGCCCGCCCGAATCATCCGTCGATGTCGCCAGGCTAGACGGCGCTGGACGGCTCCCACAGGTTGATGCCCATGTCGACGGCGTGCTCGTCGATCGCCGTGATCTCGGCGTCGGTGAACGCGAGGTTGTCGATCGCGGCGATGTTCGTCTCCAACTGCTTCACCGAGGAGGCGCCGACGAGCGCCGTGGTGACGGTTTCGCGTCGCAGCACCCACGACAGGGCGAGCTGGGCGAGCGACTGACCGCGGGCATCCGCGATCTCGGTCAGGGCACGGATGCGCCCCACCGTCTGGTCGTTCACCATCTCGCGGCTCATCGAGCCGGCCTGCGAGGCTCGGGACCCCTCGGGCACCCCGTTCAGGTAGCGGTCGGTGAGCAGCCCCTGCGCCAGCGGGGAGAAGGCGATGCAGCCGACGCCGAGGTCGTCGAGGGTGTCGAGCAGTCCGTCTTCGACCCACCGGTTGAACATTGAGTAGGAGGGCTGGTGGATCAGCAGCGGCGTACCCATCTCGGCGAGGATCGCGGCGGCCTGCCGGGTGCGCTCGGGCGAGTACGAGGAGATGCCGGCGTACAGCGCCCGGCCGCTCGTGACGGCCGTATGCAGCGCGCCCATGGTCTCTTCGAGCGGGGTGTCCGGGTCGGCCCGGTGGGAGTAGAAGATGTCGACGTAGTCCAGGCCCATCCGGCCGAGGGACTGGTCGAGGCTCGAGAGCAGGTACTTGCGCGAGCCGAAGTTGCCGTACGGGCCCGGCCACATGTCGTAGCCGGCCTTGGTCGAGATGACCAGTTCGTCGCGGTGCGGGGCGAAGTCCTGAGCGAGGTGCACACCGAAGTTGCTCTCGGCGCTGCCCTTGGGCGGCCCGTAGTTGTTGGCCAGGTCGAAGTGGGTGACGCCCAGGTCGAAGGCGCGGCGCAGGATGGCGCGCTGCGTCTCCATCGGCGCGGTGCCGCCGAAGTTCTGCCAGAGGCCCAGCGAGATGGCGGGAAGTTTGAGGCCGCTGCGACCGGTGCGGCGGTAGGGCATGGAGTCGTAACGGGTGTCTGCGGGAAGGTACGTCATTCCTTCAGACTCGCACAGTCGGCTGGGTAGCCCTCTGCCCCACTGATCCGCCGTGTCATCCGTTCGGCCGATGCGCGGCTCCCCCGCAACCCTGCGAAGATCGAAGCTCCCCCCTTCTTTCGTCCCGTTCCCCACCCCCTGGAGTGTTCCCCCGTGTCTCCCCGCCTCTTCTACCGCACCATCGCCATCGCTGAGGCGGTGACCTGGACCCTCCTGATCGGCGGCATGCTGCTGAAATACGTGGGGGATGCCGGCGGCACCCCGGTGCGGATCGCCGGCTCCCTGCACGGGTTCGTCTTCATCAGTTACGCCCTGACCGCCGTGCTGGTGGGCCTGAACCAGCGCTGGCCGGTCCGGCTGATGGTGCTCGCCGTCGCCACGGCGATCGTGCCCTACGCGACGGTGCCGTTCGACATCCGTCTCGACCGCACCGGCCGGCTCGACGGCGACTGGCGCCGCGTCGCCACCGACGACCCGCGCGACCACACCTGGGTGGGCACGCTGCTGCGCTGGATGCTGAACCGTCCGGTGATCCTGGTCAGCAGTTTCGCCGTGGCCGCGGTGGCGATCATGACGGTGATGCTGTCGTTGGGTCCTCCCGGCGGGCGCAGCTAGCGGGCGGCCAGGCCGCTGCCAGGCTATAGCCGGGCGGCCTCGGAACCGGCGCTGGAGCGGCGCGGCGGGTAGACTCGCCAGGTCAAGCATTCGTTATCTCTGGGAGAACGCCACTCGTGACCGCTGTTACCACCACACCCTCCCGCGGCATTGCCGACACCGTTGCAAACGCGATTGCGACGCCCGAGAAAGAGCAGCCGTTCGACGCGCTGGGGCTGACCCCGGGCGAGTACGCCGAGATCCGACAGATCCTCGGCCGCCGCCCCACGAGCGGCGAGCTCGCGATGTACTCGGTGATGTGGAGCGAGCACTGCTCCTACAAGAGTTCGAAGAAGTACCTGCGCTCGTTCGGCGAGAAGGTCTCCCCCGCCATGAAAAAGAACCTCATGGTCGGCATGGGCGAGAACGCCGGCGTGCTGGATGTCGGCGAGGGCTGGGCGGTCACGTTCAAAATCGAGTCGCACAACCACCCCTCCTACATCGAGCCGTTCCAGGGTGCCGCGACCGGCGTCGGCGGCATCGTGCGCGACATCATCTCGATGGGCGCCCGCCCCGTCGCCGTGATGGACGCCCTCCGGTTCGGACGTCTCGACGACCCCGACACCGCCCGCGTCGTGCACGGCGTCGTGTCCGGCATCTCCTTCTACGGCAACTGCCTCGGCCTGCCCAACATCGGCGGCGAGACCTGGTTCGACAAGGTCTACCAGGGCAACCCGCTCGTCAACGCGCTCTCCGTGGGCGTGCTGCGCCACGAGGATCTGCACCTCGCCAACGCCACCGGCACCGGCAACCAGGTGGTGCTCTTCGGAGCCCGCACCGGCGGCGACGGCATCGGCGGGGCATCCATTCTCGCCTCGGACACCTTCTCCGAAGGCGGCCCCACCAAACGCCCCGCCGTGCAGGTCGGCGACCCGTTCGCCGAGAAGGTGCTGATCGAGTGCTGCCTCGAGCTCTACCGCGAGAAGCTCGTCGAGGGCATCCAGGACCTGGGCGCCGCAGGCATCTCCTGCGCCACCAGCGAGCTTGCCTCCAACGGCGACGGCGGCATGTTCATCGAGCTCGACAAGGTGCTGCTGCGCGACCCCGCCCTGACGGCCGAAGAGATCCTGATGAGCGAGAGCCAGGAACGCATGATGGCCGTCGTCACCCCGGAGAAGCTCGCCGGTTTCCTCGCCGTCACCGCCAAATGGGATGTCGAGACCAGCGTGCTCGGCGAGGTCACCGACTCCGGCCGGCTCATCATCGACTGGCACGGCGAGGAGATCGTCAATGTGGACCCGCGCACCGTCGCGGTCGACGGGCCGGTCTACGACCGCCCGGTCGCCTACCCCACCTGGCTCGACGCGCTGCAGGCCGACAGCGCCTCCGCGCTGCCCCGCCCGACCTCACCCGAGGTGCTGCGCGAGCAGTTCCTGGCCTTGCTCGGCTCGCCGAACCTGGCCGACCCGAGCTGGATCACCGACCAGTACGACCGCTACGTGATGGGCAACACGGCCCTCTCGTTCCCCGACGACGCGGGCATGATCCGGATCGACGAGGAGTCGGGCCTCGGCTTCGTCATCGCCACCGATGCGAACGGCCGTTATTGCCAGCTCGACCCGTACCGCGGCGCGCAGCTCGCTCTTGCCGAGGCCTACCGCAACGTGGCCGTGACCGGCGCGGTGCCGGTCGGCATCAGCGACTGCCTCAACTTCGGTTCGCCGGAGAACCCCGAGGTGATGTGGCAGTTCGCCCGGACCGTCGACGGTCTGGCCGACGGATGCCTGGCGCTCGAGATCCCGGTCACCGGCGGTAACGTGTCGTTCTACAACCAGACCGGCGACCAGCCGATCCACCCGACCCCTGTGGTCGCCGTGCTCGGCGTGATCGACGACGTCGCCCGCCGCGTGCCCAGCGGCTGGCAGGACGACGGCCACAACATCTACCTGCTCGGCGTGACCCGCGAGGAACTGGACGGCTCGGCCTGGGCCGAAGTCATCCACGACCACCTGGGCGGGCTGCCGCCCGTCGTCGACCTGGCCGGCGAAGCCGCCCTGGCGGGGCTGCTGCACGCGGCGTCGATCGAGGCGCTCATCGACAGCGCCCACGACCTCAGCTCGGGCGGGCTGGCGCAGACGCTGGCCGAAGCGGTGCTTCGGTTCGGGGTCGGAGCCCGCGTGTGGCTCGGCGACATCTGCGAGCGCGACGGGATCGACGCATCCGTCGCCCTGTTCTCGGAGTCGGCCGGGCGCGTGATCGTATCGGTTCCTCGGGAAGACGACGTGAAGTTCCTCGGCCTCTGCGAAGGGCGGGGCTACCCGGTGCTGCGCATCGGCGTGACGGACTCGACCTCGGCGAGCCTGGAGATCCAGGACCACTTCACGGTGTCGCTCGCCGACTTGCAGACGCGTCACCGCAGCACCCTCCCCTCCCGTTTCGCGCAGTAGGGGTTCCTCCTCCGCCCGTTCTCCCGCTCCCCTCCGACCGACCGACCCCGTTTCGCCCCTGCGTGCGACCAATCGGCCGCCATCGCCGGGATCAAAGTGGCACTTTCCGCGCACGAACGAGCGCCTGCGGTCGGCGCCTGTGGATAGAGCACCGTGCGAATCGCAGCGGGTGGCATCATCGTGCGATGAGACCGCCTTCTGAGCTGCCGGCCGGGCTCGGCGATGGGCCGTTTTCCGTCGCCGACGCTCGACAGCGGGGAGTCAATTCCGGGCGACTGCGGCGCAGCGACCTCGCGCGGCCCTTCCACGGCGTGCGGGCGCCTGTGGGGCGCGGCCAGTCACCGGCCCCCATCAGCGACGCGGACAGGTGGGCCCGGATCCGTGCAGCAGCGCGCACCCGGGCCTATGACTACGCGGTGCGGATGCCGTCAGATCAGTTCTTCAGCCACGCGACGGCCGCGCTTCTCCACGGGCTGCCTCTCCCCGCGCGACTCCTTGAGCGGTCAATCGTGGATGTCGGCACAAGCATTCGGACCCGGCGCCGCCGGGGCAAGGGCGTGCGCGGACATCTGATTCCGCTGGACCGGGTGCGCGTCGTTTCGGTGGGACACCTCGCCGTCGCTTCAGCGGTCGACGCGTGGGTCCAGCTGTCGACGGTCCTCACCCTCGATGAGTTGATCATCATTGGCGACTCCCTCGTGCGCCGACAGCGGCCTCCGGCCACGATGGCGGAACTTCACGTGGCCGTTGCACGGCACGCGGGCTTGCCCGGTGCCTGTCGTCTCCGCGAGGCCCTCGCCCTGGTCCGTCCGCGCACCGATTCTGCAAAGGAAACAGTGCTGCGACTTCTCATCGTGCGGGCAGGCCTGCCGGAGCCGGAAGTGAACCTGACCCTCGTCAATCGATACGGCGCCTTCATGGCCTTGGGTGATCTCGCCTACCTGCGCTACAAGGTCCTGATCGAGTATGACGGCGGGCAGCACCGCGAAGACGAACGACAGTTTCACCGCGACATCGACCGGCTGGACGAGCCCATGGAAGAAGGGTGGCGGGTCATCCGTGTCAACAAATCCCACTCTCCCCGTGCGATCATCGCCCGAATTCGCACCGCCCTTCTCGATCGCGGTTGGATCCCCTAAATCCCACCTCCAGCCCCACACCCTCTCCAGGGGGGCGCGTGCGCTAGAAACGCCCCCATTCCCCATTGCATGGCGGCGTTTTGAGCGCACGCGGGGCCGTGCAGCGGGGCGCCCGCTAGATCGAGAAGGGGGCGCCGAGGTGGAGCTCCGAGCGTGACCAGAGCGACTCTGCGACCGCGGGGTCGAGCGAGGTGCGCGTGGGCTCCTGCAGCGTCGGCAGGCCGCGCGTGAGGTAGCGAGGGCCGTAGTAGTCGCCGCCACGGGCATCCGGGTCGACGGCCGCACTCACCGTGGGCCAGGCCCCGGCGTCCTTGCCCTGAGCACCGAAGGACTGCAGGGTGTCGGCGAACCGGCTCGCACGCGACGGCTGATTGACCCCGCGGATGCCCGGCGTCAGACCCGAAATCGAGTAACCGGGGTGTGCGACGAGGCTTTGCACCCCGTCAGTGCCGCCGGCTCCGGCCGCCCGCAGCCGTCGATCGAGCTCGAAGCCGAACACCTGCATGGCGATCTTCGACTGCGCGTAGGCCTTCCACCGGTTGTAGCCGGACTCCAACTGCAGGTCGAGCAGCGGCGAGTCCAGCAGCCGCGAAATCATCGAACCGAGCGCGACGACCCGGCTGCCGGGCGTGCGCCGCAGAGCCGGCAGCACCCGCGCGGTGAGCGCGAAATGGCCGAGGTAGTTGGTCGCGAAGACGAGTTCGTGCCCGTCGGGGCTCAGCTCCCGCGTGCGCGGCGGGTGCACGATGCCCGCGTTCAGGATCAGCCCATCGATCCGCGGCAACTCCAGCAGCGCGTCCGCGGCACGGTGCACCTGGGTGAGGTCGCTCAGGTCCAGCGGTATCGCCGACACGGATGCCCCGGGCACCCGGGCGTGGATGGCCGCGACCGCGGCTTCCGTCTTCGCGAGATTGCGGCAGGCCAGCACGACGTGGGCGCCCGCGGCGGCGAGTTGCTCGGTGGTGAAGTAGCCGAGGCCGGCGTTGGCGCCGGTGACGACGAAGGTCTTCCCGAACTGGGCCGGAAGGGCGCGCGCCGCCCCGGGGAGCGCGGAGGTCTGAGAAGTCATGAGGTGGCCGGCGACGTGGTGGCGGAAGAATCAGGGCTGGTGCCCACGACCGGCCGTGCGACATCCGTTCGTGCCCCCGCAGCTCGCGGCGCGGACCCGTTCGCCGACTCGGTGCCGGCGATCTTCTCGTGGTGGTGGATGACCTCGGCGATGATGAAGTTCAGGAACTTCTCGGCGAAGGCCGGGTCGAGCCGAGCCTCCTCGGCCAGTCCGCGCAGTCGCTGGATCTGCAGCAGCTCCCGCTCGGGGTCGGCGGGGGGCAGGCCGTGCGTGGCCTTGAGCCGTCCGACCTGCTGGGTGAACTTGAACCTTTCCGCCAGCAAGTGGATCAGCGCGGCGTCGATGTTGTCGATACTCTGACGGATGCTGCCCAGTTCGTCGATCGCTTCCTGCCCCGCGCCGGCGGGCAATTCCTCGTGTGCAGCCATGGTTCGACGATACCGTTTCGCGCGCGGTGACCGCACGACCGGCACTGCCCGCCGTCTTCGATGGAGGCCGCGGGCTACCACCCGGAAGCGGCCACCCGCTCCAACGCATTCCACGCCCGCTCCGCCGAGGTCGACAGTTCCGGTCGACTTCGCCCGGCGCGCGAGTCGATCTCGACCGGAAGTGTCGATTCCGGCGCCATACCGGTCGCCATTAACTCCGTGACCGCTGCAGCGGCGCGGGCGACTCCGCCGACCCGGACGACCCGGACGACCCAGACGACTCCGCCGGCCGGGCCGCCCTCACCGGCCGCGCCGACCGCCGCGCCGACCCCGCCCGCCCAGGCAAGCGCAGCCGCCGCTGGGTCAGCAGGATGCCGAGCAGCACCAGCGCCGCCCCGGCCGGCTCGTGCCACGAGAAGGTCTCCGAGAGCACGAGCACCCCCAGCAGCACCCCGACGACGGGTGTGACATACGTCACCGTCGACGCGTTCGTCGGTCCCCAGGCGCGCAGCACGTTGATGTGCCAGATGTAGGCCACGCCAGTGCCGAGCGCGCCGAGAGTGAGCAGTCCGGCCACGATCGGCACGGTCAGTGCCACCGGATGCGCCGCCACCACCGGGGTGGCCACAAGCATGATCGCCCCGGCGATGCCGATGTTCAAGAACGCGAAAGTCGCGGGGGCGATCGGCCGGCCGCTCAGGAACCGGCGGGTGTAGCCGAACGTGAAGCCGTAGCAGACCGCCGCGCCCAGGCAGGCCAGCTGGCCCCAGAGGTCGCCGGTCAGGGCCGCGTAGCGCCACGGCGCGATGATCACGACCACGCCGGCGATGCCCACGAGGATGCCTGCCACCTGCCCGCGCGCGAGCCGCTCCACCCGGAACGCGAGCGTCGCCATCACCGCGGTCATGATCGGCGTCACGGCGTTGTAGATGCTGGCCAGACTCGACGACACGTACTGCTCCGCCCACGCGAACAGAAGGTGCGGCACGACGCATCCGGTGATCGCGATCACCAGGAAATGCAGCCAGACCACCTTCTCGCGCGGCAGCACCGGCCCATTGGCCACACGCGGACGGCTGACCAGCACGATCAGGCCGAGCGTGAAACCGCCGAGCACCAGCCGCGACCACGCCACCTGGCCGAACGTGACCCCCTCGAGGGCCACTTTCATGAACAGGAAACTGGACCCCCAGACCACACCCATGCCCAGGAACTGCAGGGTGACCCGGATTCGTCCGGCGGCGGGAACGTCTCTCACCTGCCGACTGTACCGCGCCCCGCCGACACTCCGCACGGACGCGCTCGACCGCGGCCCGCAGCACGCGCCGGAGCACGCCGGAACGCGCCGGCCGACGCGCCGGAGCGCGCCGGAGCACGCAAACGGGCATCCGGCGGTGCCGCCGTCAGGCCACGTCTCTCGTCTCGAGCGGCCGCACCCGGTACTGAACCGAACGCGCGCCGTACCCGTCGAGCCGCGCCCGCAGCCCGGCCCGCACCCGAGGCCACTCGCTGTCGAGGATCGAGTAGATCACGGTGTCCCGCCAGCTGCCGTCGGCCCGGCGCCGCTCCCGGCGGATAATCCCCTCATACGTGGCCCCGATGCCCGCGATGGCCGCGCAGGACCGCACGTTCATCACATCCGCCTGGATCTTCACCCGCCCGAACCCGTGGTCGAAGGCCAGCCCGAGCAGTAGCAGCTTCGTCTCCGCGTTGACGGCGGTGCCCCAGACCCGCGGATCGTAAGCGGTCCAGCCTACGTGGGCCGACTCGTGTTGCAGGTGCAGGTCGCCGAGCGTGGACATGCCCACGAGGTCACCGGCGTGCGGGCCGCCGGCCAAGCGCACCGCGTAGGGCAGTCCCGCCCAGTGAACGTAGGCATCCGCCCAGTCGGTGAACTCGGCCGGGTCCGTGCGGAGCCCGCCCGGGCCGCCGCCAAAACCGCCGTCGAAAACCATTGGATGCGCGATCGCGCCGTGCAGCTCGGACAGCAGCGCACGGGTGAGAGGTTCGAGCCGCACATAGTGGCCCACGATGGCGATGCTCTGAGGTCGTTCGGCAGTCATGCCGACACTGTGGCAGCGCCAGGTTGCCACCGAATGAACGGCAGCGGTCAGGTCGGCGCGAACGAATTCGACGGAGATTTTGGCGAAACCGGATGCCGCGGACCGGTTTCCGTCCTCCAGCAGCAAAATCTCCGTCGGATTCGTCAGGGCACCGGGCGGAGGCCTTCAGCACCGCCCGCAGCCCGCCGTTCACAGCCCGTGGCCCACAGCCCGCAGACCGCCGCCCACAGCCGCGCTTGCCTCAGTCGACGAGATCGTGGCGCGAGATGATCTCCTCACGGCCGGGACCGACGCCGATCGCCGAGATGCGGGCGCCGCTCATCTTCTCGATCGCGAGCACGTAGGCCTGCGCGTTCCGCGGCAAGTCCTCGAAGGTGCGGGCGCCGGTGATGTCATCGGTCCAGCCGGGGAAGTCCTCGAAGATGGGCTTCGCGTGATGGAAGTCGGACTGCGACACGGGCACCTCGTCGAAGCGCACGCCGTCGACGCTGTACGCGACGCAGACGGGAATCGTGTCCAGGCCGGTCAGCACGTCGAGCTTGGTCAGCACGAAGTCGGTCACCCCGTTGATGCGGGCCGTGTAGCGGGCGACGGGCGCGTCGTACCAGCCGCAGCGGCGCGGGCGCCCCGTGGTGGTGCCGAACTCGAAACCGTTGGCGCGCAGGAACTCGCCCGACTCGTCTAACAGTTCGGTCGGGAACGGGCCGGCGCCGACGCGGGTCGTGTACGCCTTGACGACGGCGATGATCCGGTCGATCCGGTTCGGGCCGATGCCCGAGCCGGTCACGGCGCCGCCGGAGGTCGCGTTCGAGGAGGTGACGAACGGGTAGGTGCCGTGGTCGACATCCAGCATCGTGGCCTGGCCGCCCTCGAAGAGCACGGTCTTTCCGGCGGTGAGGGCCTCGTGCAGCAGCAGGGCGGTGTCGGCGACCATCGGGCGCAGACGCTCGGCGTAGCTGAGCAGGTCCCGGACAATTTCGTCGACCGTGATCGCGCGACGGTTGTAGACCTTGACCAGCAGGTGGTTCTTCTGGGCCAGGGCACCCTCGACCTTCTGGCGCAGGATGTTCTCGTCGAACAGGTCCTGCACGCGGATGCCGACGCGGTTGATCTTGTCGGCGTAGGTCGGGCCGATGCCACGGCCGGTGGTACCGATCTGGCGCTTGCCGAGGAAACGCTCGGTGACCTTGTCGACCGTGCGGTGGTACTGGGTGATGATGTGAGCGTTGGCGCTCACCTTGAGTCCGGACACGTCCACGCCGCGGGAGATCAGCGCGTCAAGTTCTTCGAAGAGCACCTCAATGTCGACGACCACGCCGTTGGCGATGATCGGCGTGACACCGGCGGTGAGGATGCCCGACGGCAGCAGGTGCAGCGCGTACTTCTCGGTGCCGATGACCACGGTGTGGCCGGCGTTGTTTCCGCCGTTGAATTTGACCACGTAGTCAACCCGGCTGCCGAGGAGGTCGGTGGCCTTGCCCTTGCCCTCGTCGCCCCACTGGGCTCCGATCAGAACGATCGCTGGCATTTAGTTTTCTCCTCGGATAAAGAACGCCTCGGTGGGCGGGGCCGGGTCGGTGGCCCGGTAGCCGTCCGGTGTGATGGTCTCCTGATCAAGGCGGCTGATCACCGTGGGATCGGCGCCGTTCAGGAAGGTGGTGAGACGGTCGAACTCGTTCTGTTCATTGATCTCGCCCGCGGCCCGGCGCAGCGCATAGAGCGCCCGCAGGACTCCGCGGTTGGGTTCGTGGGTCCAGCGCACCGGACCCTGGCCGTGCCAGCCTGCCTTGCGGAGCGCGTCGAGGCCGCGGTGGTAGCCCACGCGCGCATAGGCATAGGACTCCAGGGTTCGACCCTCGAGGTGCGTGGCGTCGGCCAGCACGGCCCACGCCAGGGAGGACGTCGGATGGGCCTCCGCCACGCCGGAAATGCTGCCGCTATCGGCTCGGCGGAGCGCCTCGATCACCTCCGGTTCCGCGGGAAGAAGGGTCTCGGGCTGCTTAATCAAATTGTCGCCGGTCACACTCGATCCTAACAAGGCCCGGACCGCTCCTCGCCGAACAGGCCGCCGGAGAGGGAACCGAGGATGGCCGCGGCGACCTCGTCCCGCGGCCGGTCCGGTTCGAAAACGAGCCATTCCAGGCCCGCCATCAGCACGGCGCCGAACACGCTCGACGCCATCAGACCGCAGGTCGCGTCGGCACGGCTGCCCGGCTTCGCCTCCGCGATCGCGTCGGCGAACACGGCGAGGGCCTCGTGCCGCAGCGCAAAGAGCGTCTTCTGCCAGGTGCGGTCGGTGCGGAAGATCTCCGCCGCCATCAGCTTGGACAGTGCTGTGTTCGCCGCGATCCGGTCGAGAAGCGCGCGCACCAGCGCCTCGAGGGCCGCGCTGCCGTGCAGGCCGGCCGACGCGGCGCGGAGGGTCTCGGCGAGCGCGCCGACCCCCTCCTGCAGCAGTTTCTCGAACAGTTTGTCTTTGGAGCTGAAGTTGTAATACAGGCTGCCCTTGGCCACCCCGGCCCGCTCGGCGACCTCATCCATCGTGGTGCCGCTGATGCCCCTGGTCGCGGCCAGCTCCAGCGTGGCGTCGAGGATGGCGCGTTTCGTTCCGGTGGCGCGTGCCATTGGAGTTCCTTTCCACGGGCAGGTTCGGTGCCGGCAGGTTCGGTTCGGTGCCGGGGCCGCGCTAGATGGTCAGTTCGGGGTGCAGCCGGCCCACGGTCCAGATCCGCTGGCGGCCGGCGCTCCAGGCGCTGATCGCGATCGAGCCGACCAGCATCACGGCGAGAACGGCAACCGAAACCCACAGTCTAGAGTCGATGCCTCCGGTGATCAGTTCGCGCAGCCCGGTCACGACGTACGACGCCGGCATGAACGGATGCAGCACCTGGAAGAACACGGGCGTGGTCTCCACCGGATAGGTGCCGCCCGACGAACTCAGCTGCAGCATGAGCAGCACGAGGCTGACCACGCGGCCGGCCGCGGTGCCGAGCAGGATGATGAACATCTGCTGCAGAGCCAGGAAGGCGAGCGTCGTCAGGTAGAGGAACGCGCTCATCCCGAACCAGTGTTCGGGCTGCAGACCGATGCCGTAGACCAGCACGAGCACCATGATCACGACCTGGGCGAGCCCGATGGCCATCGCCGGCAGGAAGCCGGTCATGGTCGAGCGCAGCCCGGAGGCGGCGCTGGCGAGGGCCCGGGTAGGCAGAGCCCGCAGGATCAGCCAGGTGATCAGCCCGCCGACGAAGGTGGCCAGGGCCAGGAAGAAGGGTGCGAACCCCTCGCCGAAACTGTCGGAGGCGTTCTCCCACTTCTGCACGAGCGTGACCGGGCTGGCGATTACGGCCGTCTTCTCTGCAATCTGGTCCGCGGTGAGGTCGGGGGCACTTTGCCCGCCCGTGGTGAGGGAGTCGGCGAGGGTGCCGCTGCCGGCGGCGAGTTCGGCGGCGCCGGTGTTCAGGCTCGCGCCTCCGTCGACGAGCTGCCGGGTGCCGTCGGACAGTGACCCCGTGCCCTCGCTCAGCAGCTCGCTGCCGGCGAGTACGGAGTCTGCCCCGGAGGCCGCGGTGGCGGCCCCCTCGGCCAGGGAGGACGCGCCGGCCGAGAGTTGCCCGGCACCGGTGGCCACCTGGGCGGCGCCGGAAGCCCCGGCGATCAGCTTGCCGGAGAGTTCCCCGGCTCCGGTGGAGAACTGGTCGCTGAGCCCGGCATAGGTCTGGGTCTGGGTGAGCGCGCCTTGGGCACCCGCGTTCACGACGCCGGCGCCGGCGCCGAGGTGCTCCACGGCCGGCAGGAACGCCGACGCGGGGGTGCCTTCCGGTGCCGCCTGCATCTGCAGGAGCAGGTCGTGCAGTCCGGTCGACACCGAGGCGGTACCGCCGGCGAGCGTGCCGGTTCCCGCGGCGATCTGGTCGGCGCCGTCGGCGAGCTGCACCGATTTCTCGGAGAGGGTCGCGGCACCCGTGGCGGCGGCCTGCATCCCTTCGGACACCTGCACGGTGCCGTTGGAGAGGGTCACCGAGGAGCCGGCGAGCGCCCGGGCGCCGTCGGACAGCGTGTCCAGTCCGGTCGCCAGGGTGCCGGCGCCGTCGGTGAGGCGCGCAACGCCGTCGTCGAGGGTGAGCGCTCCCTCGGCAAGGGCATCGAGGCCGACCAGGAGGGAGTCGGTCCCGGCCGACACTGTGGTGAGCCCGTCGAACAGCCGGCCGGCGCCACCCGCTGCCGAACGGATGCCGTCACCGGCCTCATTCACCCCCACCAGGAGCGCATTGACGGTCTGGTCGCCGATCTCGGTGGCGACCGCGTCCCGCAGTTGAACCATGGCCTGCTTGCCCATGGTGGTGGCAAGAAAACTGTTGCTGTCGTTGTAGTCGACCTGCACGGTGGCCGAAAGCGGGGTGTCGGTGCCGGCGGAGACGGCGCTGGCCGAGAAGTCGCTCGGGATGGTGACCGAGAAGTAGTAGTCGCCGTCCCTGACGCCCGCGGCGGCATCCGCCCCGTTCGTCACGGTCCAGCCGAGCTCGTGGCCGTCGACCAGCTCGTCAACCAGATCCTGGCCGGCGGTGACCGGGTCGCCGTCCCGGCTGGCGCCGGCGTCTCCGTTGACGAGCGCCACGGGGAGGTGGTCGAGTTCGTGGTCGGGCGCCCAGAAGGCCCAGAGGTAGAGCGCCCCGTAGATGAGCGGGATGAACATGAGCACGACGAGGGCGATCTTGGGCATCTTGCCCTTGCCGAAGCGGTGCAGCTCGGTGCCGGAGGAGAGGAAGGCGAACATTCAGCGGGTCTCCTGATTCAATGGGACGGCCGGGGTCATCCCGGCCTTGGTCATCACGACAACGGCCGGGTCGATGCCGAGCTCGGCCCACATCTCGGTTTCGGGCGCGGTCGCGGACGCGATCACGCTGGTTCCGGCGGCGGCGACACAGGCGAGGCGCTGCCAGAGGATGCGCCGGGACTCCGGTGCGTGCACCTGCTCGACCTGGTCGAAGAAGAGGATGCTCGGCTCGTTCATGACCGCGAGCGCGGCCCGCAGCAGCACGGTCTGCACCTCATTGAGGTCCCAGATCACGGTGTCAGCAGCCGGAATCGGCACGGCGCCGAACACGGGGGCGCAGACGCGGCGCACCTCGGTGTCGTCGACCGAGCGGATGAACGCCCACCAGGGGGAGATCCAGGCCGTGCGCTCACGGATTGCGGCGCCGACGGTGACCGATTCCTCGAGGGTGTCGATGTCGTGGAAGCCGGAGATGCCGGTGCGCTTCTGCACCCGGCGGGCCCGGCGGGGCAGCTCGTGGCCAAGCACCTCGAGGGTTCCCTCGCTCGGCTTCATGCGACCGGCCAGGGTCAGCATCAGGCTGGTGCGGCCGCTGCCGGTGGGGCCGCAGAGCACGGTGAGGCCGGTGCCGGCCTCAAAGCTCAGGGGCCCGTAAACCGAGCCCCGCTTGAATCGCAGGGCCAGGTCGTGCGCCCTCACTGTCGACTGCACGTCGATCCTCTCGTTTGTACTGACTAGTCAGTATAGAACAAGAGATCGACGTGCCGTGTGCCAAGGCTCAGGCCGGCGCGCCCCGGGTGCCGCCCGGACGGTGACGTGGCCTTCGCCACGTTGAACGCCGTTCTGGCCGCGGCTAAGACTCCGGAGTACCGGATGCTGCGCGACGACGCGGGAATGTCACCGCATCGCCGCGGCTGGGAAGCTTCGCGAGCTCGGCCTCCGCGGGGGTGGGAGCTTCGGCCGGAGCCGGGAGGGTCGACCAGCGCAGCAGAGCGGCGGCGCTCGTCTCCGCCGGAAGCTCCCCGGGAGACACCACCATCACCCGTGCATCCGTCAGCATCGCCGCACGGATCAGCGCGTCGGCGGCCGGCACCGAGCCGAGCTCACTTGCGCCGAGGGCATCGGCCGAGGTGGCTGCCAGCCACGGCTCGCGGTCGAGGGCGATCAGAGTCGTCCCCGCCATCCGGTCCGGGGCCAGCATCAGCACATCGACCTGGCCCTGCTGCAGGGCCCGCACCACGGCCGCGAAGTCGAGCTCGCAGAGGCCGCTGCCCTGTCCCGTCCCCAGCCGCTCGAGGGCGTCGTGCTCCTCCTGCGCGAGAATCGCCGCGAGGTGGCGATTGAGGTCACCTTCGAGTTCCTCCTGGGTGGCACCACCCGGGCGGGTGTTCGTGGGAACGACGTGCAGCACCTCGCGGCTGGCGGGAGAGAGCTGGTCGACGAGCAACTGGCGGGCACGCACGTCGCCGGTGAGCACGAGCAGCTCAGCCTTACTGTCCCGCACGACCTCGTCGATCGCGGCGGCGATCTGGCCCTCGTTGCGCTTCCACACCTCCTCGGTGCGGTGCTGATAGCGCCCGTTCGCGAGGAAGTCGTCTTCGGAACCCACCTTCGTGAGAAACTCCGTGTCGCCCTCCACCTTCACCTTGGAGACCGGGTGCGAGCGGCTGAGCCGGTAGAGGGTGACCTCGCCGCCGTCGCGCCCGGCCTCGGCCACCACGTACCTGAGGTCCCGTGGGCGGTGGATCAGCAGGGGGATCAGAGCGGGCACCGGCCCGTAGGAGACCAGCAACTCGCCGAGCGGCTCCCCCGACAGCACCTCGTTGAATTCGACCACGCCCTGCCGCACGAACATCAGCCTGCCTATCGGACCGCCCACGCCCGGCGGCTCCTCAATCAGCTCGATGATGGTGCTGATGTCGATCTCCGGGGCACCGGCATCGGTCAGCGCCTCCCGCAGTGTGCGCTGGCGCAGGGAGGAGGTGCGCCGGGGGTTCTGCGCATCCTGGGTCACGTCAACGTAGGCACTCGACACCGAACCGGATCGACGGTATAAGTCCGCGAGCCCCTCATTACCGAAATCAGCCATTGCGGAGTCCTTTCTGTGGCAGTTTGTCTACCACGGTATCCCCGGGTTCCGGCGTTCACAACCCTGCCGGGACGGTCCAGCGGAGCGGAAAAGCTGCCCTTCTCCGGTCGTTACAGGGCGGTCTGCTGGTGCGTCGCGACGCACCAGCCGCCGTCGGCGAATACGTAGGTCGTGGCCGCGTTCGCCTCGATCACCTCGTCGCCGCGGTGGGCCAGGAGCCGGTAGACGAGCACCCCGGCGTGTTCGTTCTGGCGCACCACGGCCGGCTCGCGGAGCTGGTAGCTCGTGATGGCGGGCATCTCCTTGAAGAAGGCGATCGCTTCGTTGCGGGTGACGATCCTGCCCGGCAGGATCAGCAGTCCGTCCGCGGTCATCGTTCGCCGGTAATAGTCTCCGCCGCGGCCGGCGAGAATCGCCTGCCACCCTTCGTGCTCTTCGTGAAGGAGGCGGGCGGGCAGATCGTCAGTGATCGCAGTCATGACCCAACGCTAGCCCCTCAAAGCAGCGACTGAGCCGCTGGGGGTGGGACTGAGTTCTGGATCTGCAGCCGGGCGAGCCGCCCGTCAGTACGGCGCCGGGTCGAGCTCGGGATCGGGCTCGGACTCAGCCGCAGGGGTGCGCGGTTCCGGTGCGGGTCTCGGCACAGGCGACGCCGAGCGGATGACCGTGGCCGGCTCACTCACGAACGTGCGCCCGGTCGGCGACGTCCACTCAAGCGTGCCGTCACCGAGGTGCAACACCCGCCACCCGGTCTCGCTCTTCAACGCATGACACGCCGGACACAGATGCGCGAGGTTGTCGTGCGCGGTCAGGCCGTCGAACTGCCAATCCAGGGAATGGTCCAGGTCGCAATGCGCCGCCGACCGGTTGCAGCCCGGGAACCGGCAGGTTTTGTCTCGCACCCGGAGGAACCGTTTCAGGTCTTCCGGGACCGCGTACCGGTTCCGGCCTACCGACAGCACCGCCCCCGTCTCCGGGTGCACCAGGATCCGGGTGAAACTCGGCGCCCCGGCCGCGATCTGCCGGGCCGTGTCCGGGTCGATCGGACCATACCCCTCCAAGAACCCCGGCTCCTCACCGAGACCCATCAGGGTCAGCACCGGCACGGTCACGTTGACCGCACCCCGGATGCCCTTGCCGAGGCCGGACGGGGTGACCCATCGAGGATGATGTCGGCGAACACGTCCGCCTCGAGCTGCATCAGGGTGCGCTCCTCCTCCGGCCCCTGCAGGCTCAACGCTGCGAGCATCACCCGCTCGTAGGCACCGGCCACCTTCTCCGCACTGTCGTACAGGGTCAGCGACGCCATACCATCGGGCTCGGGCTCGAAGAACATGGCCCGGTCGCGCACGGACTTCTGGTGCCGGGCCCGGATCGTCTCCGGATGCAGGCGCTCCCGGAGCAGCCGGGCCCGGTACTTCAGCTTCGACGCCGTCACCGTGCCTGCCGACCGCAGAACCTCCGCCTCGAACGCCGCCTTGGCCTCGTCGGGAACCGACCAGGCCTGATTGATCACCACCTTCGCGTGCTGGTAACTGATCTCGCCGGCCTCGAGGGCGGCCCGGGTGGCCGGGAGCTCGCCGGCCAGGGCGCGGCTCTCCGCGATCAGGTTCTCGGCCGTGCGGCGCGGCACCCGGATCGTGCAGGCCAGTTCGCTGACGAACTCCCGCTCGGCGACCTCGGCCGCGTCCCACCGGGACCCCGGCAGCCGCGCCGCCGCGTTCGCCCGGGCCGGCCCGAAGCGGCGGCCCACCTCGACCAACTCCGCCCGCCGGGCGAACGCCACGGCGATGGCCAGTTCGGCCTCCGCGATCGCCTCGAAATGCTCCCCGAGAGCCTCTTGCTCTTCGATAAATGAGGGCTTCATGACACACACGCTACGGGCACCCACCGACATTGCCCGCGGCATCCGCCCACCTACACGCACCCTGTGGATAACCCGATCACACCCTGATTGTGGAGGGATCGGGGGTGGTGAAACGCCCGCTCAGAACCGGTGCTGCAACACCCAGTTGTGCATGGTGACAGCCGCGGCGGCCGACGCGTTGAGCGAGCGGGTGGAGCCGAACTGGCTGATCTCGACGACGGCATCCGCTGCCTCGATCGCTTCGGGAGAGAGGCCGGGACCCTCCTGCCCGAACAGGAGCACGCAGCGCTCGGGGAAGCGGAAGGTTTCGATGATCACGCTGCCGGGCACGTTGTCGATGGCGATGATCGGCAAGGTCTCGGCGGCAGCCCACTCGACGAAGGACGCGACATCCGGGTGGTGCAGCACGTGCTGGTACCGGTCGGTGACCATGGCCCCGCGCTTGTTCCACCGCTTGCGCCCGATGATGTGCACCGTGTCGGCGGCGAACGCGTTGGCGCTGCGCACGATCGAGCCGATGTTCATGTCGTGCTGCCAGTTCTCGATGGCGACATGAAACGGATGCCGCTTCTCGTCGAGGTCGGCGACGATCGCCGCCATACTCCAGTAGCGGTAGCGGTCGATCACGTTGCGCGTGTCGCCGCGCTCGAGCAGCTCGCGATCGTAGAACGACTCCTCGGGCCACTCTCCGGCCCAGGGTCCGACGCCGTGGGTGGACAGTTCGGGCGTGGGGTTCTGCGGTTCTTGCACCGATCCACCGTATCCCGCCGGGCACCGCCGGGCGTGCCGGGCATGCCGTCGGGTATTCTGGCGTGCAGGGTTCGCGTTTCGCCGGCTCGCACCCCGCCCGGAAGGAA
Organism: Cryobacterium sp. M25; assembly: GCF_002929635.1. Classification (NCBI taxonomy): domain Bacteria; kingdom Bacillati; phylum Actinomycetota; class Actinomycetes; order Micrococcales; family Microbacteriaceae; genus Cryobacterium; species Cryobacterium sp. M25. Next base: position 49,638 of record NZ_PJJU01000046.1, read on the forward strand.
CCATCACCATGCATCCCACGCTCTTCGGTATCGACTTTCTCGACTCGGAGTGGCTGATCGGCTGGTTCGGTTCGTTCGTGCTCCTCGGCGTGGCCACCATCGTGTTCGTCGAGACGGCTTTCATCGTCTTGTCGTTCCTGCCCGGCGACTCGCTGCTCTTCACCGTGGGCCTGCTCACCGCCACCGGGGATGTGCCCTTCCCGATCTGGGTGACCTGCCTCGTCATCTTCATCGCCGCGTTCGCCGGTGACCAGGTCGCCTATTTAATCGGCCGCAAGTCCGGCCCCGCCGTCTTCACCCGCGAGCAAAACCGCCTGTTCAACCCGAAGAACGTGGAACGCACCAACGCGTTCTTCGCCAAGCACGGCGGCAAGGCCATCATCATCGCCCGCTTCCTGCCCGTGTTCCGCGCCTTCGTTCCTCTCGCCGCCGGTGTGGGACGGATGCACTACCGCACCTTCGTGTCCTTCAACCTGATCGGCGCCTTCGCCTGGGGTGTCGGAAGCACCCTGATGGGCTACCTGCTCGGCCAGATCGAGTTCGTGGCGACGTACTCCGAATTCTTCATCATCGGCATCGTGCTGCTCTCGGGCGTGCCGATCCTGTCCGAGCTCTACAAGGCCGGCCGCGAGAAGAAGCGCACCCGCGGCAAGGCCCCGGTCCCCGTCGCCACGATTCCCGAGGACCTGCGCGAGGAGTAACCGCCCGGTTCAGAGGCGGCCGCGTCTCGGCACAGGGTCAGCGCAGCGTCAGACCGGCCGGCGGGCCGGTGACCAGGCTGGCGCCGGCATCCGTGAACAGGTCGATCGCCGCCGAGATCTGGTACTCCCCCGGCGAGCGCTGCGGACAGCGCGGCCCGGTGGGCGATCCGGCTCCACAGGGGTGCGTTTCCGGCCCTCGTCGAGGTAGCCGCTGAAGATGGCCCGCCGCACGTAGGCCTCGGCCCCACCGACCGTGAACCCGTTTCCTCCCTCTGCTTAGCTACTAAAACGTACGACCGCGCCGAAACGTTGGTGTGCCGGGCCGCCCACACAGGCACTGATCTTTCGGTGTACCTAAATCTGCCCTATCCTATCGGTGTGGCTAAAAACAACATGCGCACGGATGCGAGGGGACCGGTCCCTGAGATCGCCACCGTGGCATCCTCTCACCTGCTCTGGTTGCTCGGCCCTGCCCTCGTCGCGGGCGTGGCCTACCTCGACCCCGGCAACGTCGCCAGCAATATGACGGCTGGTGCTCGCTACGGCTACCTGCTGGTCTGGGTGGTCGTGGCCGGCAACGTGATGGCCTGGCTGATCCAGTACCTCTCGGCCAAGCTCGGCATCGTAACCGGCACGAGCCTGCCGGAAATTCTCGGGGTACGTATTCGGCGCCCGCTCACCCGCCGCCTCTACTGGGTGCAGGCGGAACTGGTGGCCATGGCCACCGACCTGGCCGAGATCATCGGCGGCGCGGTCGCCCTGAACCTGCTCTTCGGCCTCCCCCTGCTCGCCGGCGGCGTGATCACCGGGGTCATCTCGATGATCGTGCTCACGGTGCAGACCCGGCGCGGCCCGCGCACCTTCGAACGCGTCATCGTGGCGCTGCTGCTCATCATCACCGTGGGCTTCGCGGCCGGGGTGTTCTTCGCTCCGCCGGATGCCGGCAGCGTCGTCGCCGGCCTCGTGCCGCGGTTCGAGGGCGCGAATTCGGTGCTCCTGGCCGCGTCCATCCTCGGCGCGACGATCATGCCGCACGCCATCTACGCCCACTCCGCGCTCACCCGGGACCGATTCCCCGTCGTGGCGGACGGCGCAGCAACGCGACGCCTGCTCTGGGCCACCAAATGGGACGTCACCATCGCGATGGCCATCGCCGGCACGGTGAACCTGTCGATCCTGCTGCTCGCGGCATCCGCTCTGCAGGGCGTCGCCGGGACCGACACGCTCGAGGGCGCCCACGCCGCCCTCGAGGCAACCCTCGGGCCCGTGATCGCGACGGTGTTCGCGGTCGGGCTGCTCGCCTCCGGGCTGGCGTCCACCTCGGTCGGAGCGTACGCGGGAGCGGAGATCATGCACGGCCTGTTGCACGTGCGCGTGCCGCTGCTGGCGCGTCGCGTGGTCACCCTCATTCCCGCGCTGCTGATCCTAAGCGTGGGTTTCGACCCGACCGAGGCCCTGGTGCTCAGCCAGGTCGTCCTGTCGTTCGGCATCCCGTTCGCGCTGATCCCCCTGGTCTGGCTCACCATGCAGCGCGGGGTGCTCGGCGAGCATGTTAACCGCTGGTACACGACGGTCGCCGGCGCCGTCTGCGCCCTGCTCCTGGTGGCCCTGAACGTGGTGCTGCTCGTGCTCGTGTTCACAGGGGCGTGATGAAACACCCCACACACGCGGCCGAGGACTACCTCAAGACCATCTACGCGCACACCGAATGGCAGCCGAACCCGATCACGTCTTCGGTGCTGGCCGCGCGGCTGGGGGTGGCGCCGTCGTCGGTCACCGAGATGGTGAAGAAGCTCGCCGTCGGCGGCCTGATCGAGCACGTTCCCTACGGGCCGATCACCCTGAGCCGGACCGGTTTCCTGCGGGCGACCGCGGTGGTGCGCCGGCACCGGTTGATCGAGACCTGGCTCGTGCGGGAGATGGGCTACGACTGGCACGAGGTGCACGACGAGGCGGAGGTGCTCGAGCACTCGATCTCGGACCGGCTGCTGGCGGCGATCGACGATCGGCTCGGGCATCCGTCGGCCGACCCGCACGGGGACCCGATCCCGGCCGAAGACGGCAGCCTGACCCGGCCGGACGCCATCCTGCTGGCTGAGGCCGCACCCGGACACGTCGGGGAGGTCGTGCGCATCAGCGACCGCGACCCGGACATCCTGCGCGACCTTGCCGTGCACCGGGTCGGCCCGGGAACCCGGCTCACCGTTCTCGAACCCGGCGTGGTGCGGCTGCCGGGCGGCGGCATCCGTCGGCTGTCGTCTGCGGCGGCCCGATCGATCTGGCTCACCTCGTAACCGTCCGGAAACCTCGCGCCGCTAGGCTTATTCCCGAACCAAGGGAGCACCCAATGACACGCCGCGAAGACATCGAATGCTGGCTCACCGATATGGACGGCGTGCTCGTGCATGAAAACAGCCCGTTGCCGGGCGCGGCGCAGCTGCTGCAGCAGTGGAGCGACGCCGGCACGCCGTTCCTGGTGCTCACGAACAACTCGATCTTCACCCCCCGGGACCTCAGTGCCCGCCTGCGCGCCTCGGGCCTGAACGTGCCCGAAGACCGCATCTGGACCTCCGCGCTGGCGACGGCCGACTTCCTCCGATCCCAGGCGCCCGGCGGCACCGCCTTCGTGATCGGCGAGGTCGGGCTCACGACCGCCCTGCACGAGGCGGGTTTCATCATGACCGAGACGAACCCGGACTACGTGGTGGTCGGCGAAACCCGCAACTACTCGTTCGAGGCCATCACCAAGGCCATCCGTCTGCTCTTGAACGGTGCCCGCTTCATTTCGACGAACCCGGATGCGACCGGCCCCAGTGCGGACGGCCCCCTGCCCGCCACGGGTGCGATCTCGGCCCTGATCACCAAGGCCACCGGCATGGAGCCCTATGTGGTGGGCAAGCCGAACCCGATGATGTTCCGCTCGGCGATGAACAAGATCGGCGCGCACTCGGAGAACACGGCCATGATCGGTGATCGGATGGACACCGACATCATCGCCGGGATCGAGGCCGGGCTGCACACCATTCTCGTGATGACCGGCATCAGTGACGACGCTGAGGTGCACCGCTACCCGTTCCGCCCGGACGAGATCCTCTCCGGCGTGCACGAGCTGGTCTCCAAGGAGCCCGTGGAGTCCGACGCGATCTAGGTTCCGCCGCTCTCGTCGCAGCCGCGCTCTGCCGCATCAGTCGCTCCAGCACCCCTACAGCCGCGCCCGCCGCTCCTGCTCCCACTCCTCCCCCCTTCCGCCGCTCCCCCTGCTCCCCCTCCCGCTCCCGCTCCCGTTCCCCCTCCCGCCAGGCCCTGACGAATTCGACGGAGATTTTGCGTTACAACCCCGTTTCCGACCCAGAACTGACCATTTTCGGCAAAATCTCCGTCGAATTCGTTCGAACATCGGGCATGGGGGGCGACGGCGGATCCCGGTTGCACGGCTGGGGTTCCGCTGCGCTACAAGACAGCCAGACAGCCAGGCGGCAAGGCAGCCGGACAGCCAGGGGGCAGACGTCGATGACGGATGCTCCGGAACGCTTATGCGGCGGGTACCGGTCCGGGGCCCGCGATGCTCGCGTTCATCGGCTCGCCGGAGGCCCGGCTCACGAAGCAGTAGTAGGAGCGGCCGCCATCGGACCACTGTTCCTCGGTGATCGGGTAACTACCCTGCACCTGCACGTCGCCGTAGGCCGAGGCCGCGGCCAGGTCGATGACGCCGGTCGCGCTGCAGAGCAGGTTGATCTGCCCGGCCAGCTCGGCCTCGCCAGGGAAGGCTGTGGCGGCATCCCCGGCGAACACTCCGCGGTACACGAGCTGAGCCGCATGCGGGGTGGCACAGTCGGCGACCGTGAACTCCTCTTCCCAGGGTGTCACGTACGGCTGCAGGCATTCGCCGCCGAACAGGGTGTCCCACTGGTGCACGCCGACCGTCTGGGGGCCGGTGGCCTCGGGCGGCGCCGACGGCGCCACACTCGGGGTGGCGCTCGGGGCAGGTGTAGCGCTGGACGTGGCCACCGCAACGGGGGCAGCGTCGCCGCCGACCAGGCTCTGCCCGAGGAAGAACAGTGCCGCCAGCGCGAGCACGACCACCAGGCCGCCGACGCTCCAGATCAGAAGCCGGGGCCTGCCGGGGCGGCTGCCTCCGGGCGGGCGACCGGCGGAGGCCGGCCGCGCGGCATCGGCACCGGCACCGGCATCGGACGGCGCCGCGTCCACTGCGGAACGCCGGCCGTTCGCTGCGACCGGAGTGTCCACGCCCGACGAGGAGTTTGGACCCGACGCGGGGCGCGGGGATACCGCACCGAACATACTGGTCGTGCCCGACGCGGGCCGCGGAGTGGTGTCAGCAGCAGCACTCGCACCGGCGTGGGTACCGGCCCCAGCCCCGGCTGGTGCAGGTTCGGGGGAAGCAGTGACGGCGGACGCGGGGGCGGCGGACGCGGACGCGGGCGCGGCGGACAGGTGGGCCGGCGTTGCGGCCAGTGAAGGTGGAGTCGGGGCGGCGGTGGGCGCGGCGCGGGCCGCGGCCGAGGCCTGCGCCGCCGTCTCGGCCAGCCGTGTGCCTGCACGGGCATCCGGTTCGGGGACGGCTGCCTCCGGCGCCGGGATGGCTGCCGCGGCTAACGGGGCACCTGAGGCGGCAACAACGGCCGCGGCTCCCGCCGCAACTCGGGCCTCGGCTCCAGCGATCCCGGCGGCGTCGCGGCCCTGGCCCGCGAGAGGGGCCGGAGCCGACAGTGACGCGGCCAGTCGTGCGCGCAGACGGCCGCGGGCGGAGACCGGAGCCGGCAGCGCGACCGGCTCGGGGTCGGGAGCAGGCGGCGTGCGCCCGGCCAGCAGATCGGCGGCCGCAACCTCCTCGGCGGTCAGCTCGAGCGGCGACTGCGTGAAGGTGGTCCACCACGGCGCCGGTGCGAGATCGGCTTTCTCCGAACGGATGCTGCCGCTCCGGTCAGACTCGTCCAGCCCGTTCCCGCCGGGCATCGGCCGGGGCGCGGGAGCCTCGACGGGTGCCAGAGGTGCCGGTGCCAACGCGTCGGGCGCCCACGGGGCGGGCCCCGAAGATGAGACCGAGCCTGTTTCGGCCGACGTCAGTTCCGAAGCCGAGTCATCCGTGAGCGCGGCGGACGAAGCCGCCGACCTGACAGCGGCCGAGGGCGCGAACGCGGCCGGCTGGAGCTCGGAAAACGCGGCCGCAGCCGCCGTAGCCGCCGTAGCCGCCGCGACGGCAGCCGACTCAGCAGACGAAGCAGCCCCGGAAGCAGCGGCACCGACTGCAGAAACAGCACGCGCCGGGTTTGCGGGCGTCAGGACGAACAGGGCCGCGGTCGTGATCGGCACGGATCCTGTCACATTCGCTGGCCCCGCAGCCGAAGGCGTCGCTCCAGCCGATGGCGTCGCTCCAGCCGATGGCGTCGCTCCCGGCGAAGGCACAGGAGCGGCAGGAGGCGCCGGAGCGGGACCAGCAGCGCCAGCCGCAGCAGCGGCGGCCCGAGCCGCGGCACCTTTGGCGAGCCGAGGGTCAGGCTGGGAGGTCGGCTTGAGCCCCCAAAGGAAGACGCCGGTATGGGTCGTCGGCTCGGCGGGTGCCGGTGGAACAATGCGGGAGGTTCTCGGCCACCGCGGCGACTGGCGGGGCGAATATTCGTCCGGCAGGGCCGGGCGCGCGCCGTCACCGAGCTGAGATGCCAGCCACTTCATTCCGTCCTCGCCGGGCACCTCGTCTGTGGGCACTAGTTCAGCCCCAGGTCCTCAAGACCGATCGCGGCGTAATAGGGGTAGCCCGCGGCTTCGACCACTTCGCGCGCGCCGGTGTTTCGGTCGACCACGACGGCGACGCCGGCGATGATCGCACCGACCTTGAGGAGCGCGTCGATCGCCGCCAGGGGCGAACCGCCCGTGGTGGACGTGTCTTCGAGCACGACGACGCGCTTGCCGGCGAGATCAGGTCCTTCGACCTGCTTGCCCCGGCCGTGGTCCTTGGGCTCCTTGCGCACAACGAAGGCGTCGTACGCGGCTCCGCGTGCCACGCCCTGGTGCAGGATGGCCGCTGCCACCGGGTCGGCGCCCATGGTCATGCCGCCGACCGCGGTGACATCCGGAATGTGCGCGATCAGGTCGAGCATGACCTGGCCGATCAGTGGGGCGACGCGGTGGTCTAGGCTGACCTTGCGCAGGTCGACGTAATACGTCGCCTTCTTGCCGCTGGTCAGGGTGAAATCCCCGTGGAAAACGGCCTCGGCCGAGATGTGGGCGATGAGCTGCTGGCGTGTGTCCGTCACAGGACCAAGTTTAGGCCATCGGCCGGTCGGTGAACCTGAAGCAGGCGTTGCTCTAGAAGATGCGAACGAGCTTGCGCTCGGGAACGCGGCGGAATCCGTCCTTGTGCACGTCGAAGACGACGGCAACGACGGAGGAGATGACGATGAGAACAAGAACGGCGAGAAGAACAAACACGGTCGTACCTTTCGGGAAATGGGGTTGAGTGTCGGGAAGACGGAGGCACCATTGCTCGAGTTCGACGTATATAGTTCATCATCTTTAACTTTGCAGCACAATCGCATAGTTCTGCACGGAGTGTGTAGCGTTACTACATGGATGTCCAACGACTCGAACTTCTCCGCGAACTGGCCGAACGCCACAGCATCACTGAGGTTGCCCGCGCCACGCACCGCACGCCATCCGCTGTCTCGCAGCAGCTGAAAGTGCTCGAACGCGAGGCCGGCCTGCCGCTCACCGAGCGCAGCGGTCGCGGCCTCATTCTGACGGATGCCGGCCGCGCTCTGGCCCGCAGCGCGACGGATGTCGCGGTCGCCCTCGCCCGCGCCCGGGCGGTCTGGGACGAGTTCCGAAACGACGCCACGGGCGAGGTGAGCCTGGTCACCTTTCCGACTGCGGGCGAGATGCTGCTGCCGGGAGCGGTGAGAAGCATCGCCGCCGTGCCCGGACTCATCGTCAACTGCACCGACAAGGACCCGGAACTGAGCGACTTCCCCGCGCTCACGGCGGAGTACGACATCGTGCTCGCCTACAGCCTGCGCGGCCAGCTCCCCTGGGGCGGGCGCGGACTGACGGTGGTCCCGCTGATGACAGAGCCGCTCGACGTCGGGCTGCCGGCCGACCATCGGCTGGCCTCCCGGTCGTGGATCACCCCGGCGGACGTGATCGGCGAGACCTGGATCGGCGCGCCGACCGGCTACCCGTTCGAGCGCATCCTGCACCAGATCGAGCAGAAGGCAGGCAGCCAGATCACCGTCGCCCAGCAGTTCGCCGACCTGCGGGTGATCGAAGCGTTCGTCGTGGCAGGCCTCGGCATCGCTCTGGTGCCCCGGTACACCTGGGGCGGCGACCAGCCGAGCCGCCTCGTGCTCAAGCCGCTCCGCGGGGTGGACGCCGAGCGGCAAATCGTGGCGCTGATGCGCCCCGATCGGGCCGAGCGCCTCGCCGTGCGCACCGTTCTGGAGGTGCTCCGCACCGAGGCCGCCCGCGTGCAGGCCAAGCACGCCCTCATCCCCTAGGCGTTCTGTGGGAAGCCCAGGTTGATACCGCCGTGGCTCGGGTCCAGCCACCGGCTCGTGATGGCCTTCTCTCGGGTGTAGAAGGCGATCCCGGCCGGGCCGTAGGCCTTGGCGTCGCCGAACAGGGAGTCCTTCCAGCCGCCGAACGAGTGGTAGGCCACGGGCACCGGGATCGGCACGTTGATGCCGACCATACCGACCTGCACCTCGTTCTGGAACCGCCTGGCCGCACCGCCGTCGTTGGTGAAGATGGCCGTGCCGTTGCCGTAGCGGCTGCGGTTGATCAGGTCGAGTCCCTCGGAGTAGCTGGCGACCCGCACGATGGAGAGCACCGGGCCGAAGATCTCGTCGAGGTAGACGTCCGAGTCCGTGCTGACCTTGTCGAAGAGGGTCGGGCCGAGCCAGAATCCGCTCGCGTCACCGTCCACCTCGATGCCGCGGCCGTCCACGACGACCTCGGCTCCGTCGGTCTGGGCGAGGTCGATGTAGGACGCCACCTTGTCACGGTGTACCTTCGTGATCAGAGGTCCCATGTCGCATCCGCGCATGCCGTCGCCCACCTTGAGGCTCTTCAGCCGCGCGGTGATCTTCGCGACCAGGTCGTCAGCGACCGGTTCCACGGCCACCACCACGCTGATCGCCATGCAGCGCTCACCGGCCGAGCCGAAGCCGGCGTTGACCGCGGCATCCGCGGCCAGGTCCAGGTCTGCGTCTGGCAGCACGAGCATGTGGTTCTTCGCGCCGCCGAGGGCCTGCACGCGCTTGCCGTGGTGGGCGGCCGTCTCGTAGATGTACTGCGCGATCGGCGTGGAGCCGACGAACGAGATCGCCTGCACGTCGGGGTGCACGAGCAGGGCGTCGACGGCTTCCTTGTCGCCGTGCAGGACGTTGAGCACACCGGCGGGCAGGCCGGCCTCGGTCATCAGGGCAGCCATCCAGTTCGACGCGGACGGGTCTTTCTCGCTCGGTTTGAGCACGACCGTGTTGCCGGCCGCGATGGCGATCGGGAAGAACCAGAGGGGCACCATGGCTGGGAAGTTGAACGGGCTGATGATACCCACCACGCCGAGCGGCTGGCGCAGCGTGTAGACGTCGACGCCCGTGGACACGTTCTCGGAGTACTCGCCCTTGCTCAGGTGCGGCATGCCGAGCGCGAACTCGACGACCTCGAGGCCGCGTGCGATCTCGCCGAGCGCATCCGAGGTCACCTTGCCGTGTTCGGCGGTGAGGATGTCGGCCAGCTCGCCTTTGCGCGCGTTCAGCAGTTCGCGGAAGTTGAACATCACGCCCTGGCGCTTGGCTTGGGATGTGTCGCGCCAGAGCGGATAGGCAGCGTGGGCGGAGGCGACGGCGGTGTCGACGTCGGTGGCACTGGCCAGGATTACATTCTTCGCGACGGCGCCGAGGGCGGGGTTGAAGACGGGCGCGGTGCGGGTCGAGGCTCCCCGGAGGGGAGCCCCGTCGACCCAGTGGGTGATGAGGGGCAGTTCGGTCATGGGCGTTCGTCTCTCTTCATTCTCTTCATCGAGTCGGGGTGAGGGTGCGCGGGGCGTCAGACAAGCCGGTCGAGGCTGAGGACCTCGTCATAGATAGTGAGCGCCTCGGCGACCTCGGCGTCGGTGACGACGCAGGGCGGCACCACGTGGATGCGGTTCTCGGCCAGGAACGGCAGCAGGTTGCGGGCCAGCAACTCCGATTTGATCCGGCCCATCACGGCGCCGCTGAGCGGCTGGCGGGTCTCCCGGTCGGAGACGAGTTCCATCGCCCAGAACACGCCGACCCCGCGCACCTCTCCGATGATCGGGTGCTTAGCCTGCAGCTCGGCGAGCCCGGGGGCGAGCACGTCGCGCCCGATCCGGGCGGCGTTCTCCACGATGCCCTCGTTCTTCATGGCGTCCAGGGCCGCCACGATCGACGCCATCGCCAGCGGATGTCCGCTGTAGGTGAGGCCGCCGGGATAGACCGTGGTGTCGAAGTCGTGGGCGATGGGGTCGGAGATGATCACACCGCCGGTGGGCACATAACCGGAGTTGACGCCCTTCGCGAAAGTGATCAGGTCCGGCACCACGTCGAAGCCGTCGAACGCGAACCAGTTGCCGGTGCGGCCGAAGCCGGCCATCACCTCGTCGAGGATCAGCATGATGCCGTACCGGTCGCAGAGGGCCCGCACGCCGGCGAGGTAGCCGGGCGGCGGCACGAGCACGCCGGCGGTGCCGGGGATGGATTCCAGCAGCACGGCCGCGATGCCCGCGGGTCCCTCACTCTGGATCACGTGCTCGAGGTGGCGCAGGGCCCGCTCCGACTCCTGCTCGGGGCTGGTCGCCCAGAACTCGCTGCGGTAGAGGTAGGGGCCGAAGAAGTGCACGTGCCCGCGGGCGAACTCATTCGGGATGCGGCGCCAGTCGCCGGTCGCGACGATGGCCGCGCCCGTGTTGCCGTGGTACGAGCGGTAGGTGGAGAGCACCTTGTCGCGGCCCGTGTGCAGGCGCGCCATGCGGATCGCGTTCTCGATCGCATCCGCCCCGCCGTTGGTGAAGAAGACCTTGTTGAAGCCCTCCGGCGCCCGTTCGACGATGCGCTGAGCGGCCTCGCCGCGGGTCAGGGTCGCCGTGGAGGGCGCCACCGTGGCGAGCCGACCGGCCTGCTCGATGATGGCCGCGGTGACGGCCGGATGCTGGTGGCCGATGTTCACGTTGACGAGCTGGCTGGAGAAGTCCAGATAGCTGCGCCCGTCATAATCCCAGACCCGGGAGCCCTGCCCGCCGGCGATCACCAGCGGCTTGAGGGCACCCTGGGCCGACCAGGAGTGGAAGACGTGCGCCCGGTCAAGGTCGTAGGCGAGCTCGTTGCGGCTGGCCGTGGCGCTTGGGGAAGTGATGTCATTCACAGATATCGGGTTCTTTCTCTCTGCGTTGAGATGGTGAGGCCGTGGATCGCCCACCTTCAGTGTGACCTCGATCGGCTTGAAGTCTGCACCATTCACCTGGATCGGGTCATTTCTTTGCCACGATGGGCTCGGTCATCGCCGGGATCACGGTCTCCCCGTAGACGCGCATCGTCTCTTCCTTGTTGTCGTGCTGCAGGTAGCCGGCGAACTGGTCGACGCCGATGGCGCGCAGGGCCTCGAGCTTTTCGATGTGGTCCTTCGCGGTGCCGAGCAGACAGAACCGGTCGACGATCTCGTCGGGCACGAACTCGGCGTGCGCGTTTCCGGCACGGCCGTGCTCGTTGTAGTCGTAATCCTGCCGGCCAATGATGTAGTCGGTGAGGGCCTTCGGCACATGAGATTCGATGCCGTACTTGGCGACGATGTCGGCCACGTGATTGCCGACCATGCCGCCGAACCAGCGGCACTGGTTGCGCATGTGGCCCCAATTGTCGCCGATGTACATGGGCGCGGCCACGCAGAACTTGACCGCCATCGGGTCGCGGCCGGATTTCGCCGCGGCCTCCCGCACGGTCTTGATCATCCACTCGGCCACGTCGAGGTCGGCCATCTGCAGGATGAAACCGTCGCCGACCTCGCCCGCGAGCTTCAGCGCGAGGGGCCCGTAGGCCGCCACCCACACGTCAAGGGTGGAGCCGCGGCTCCACGGGAACTGCAGGGTCGCGCCGTTGTATTCGACCGACCGGGAGTTCGCGAGTTCCCGGATCACGTGCACCGACTCGCGCAGCGTCTTCAGGGTGGTGGGGGTTCCGTTGATGACCCGCACCGCCGAATCCCCGCGGCCGATGCCGCAGATGGTGCGGTTGCCGTACATCTCGTTCAGCGTCGCGTAGGTGGAGGCCGTGACCGTCCAGTCGCGGGTGCCCGGGTTGGTGACCATGGGTCCGACGATGATCCTGTCCGTCTCCGCGAGGATGCGGCTGTAGATGACGTAGGGCTCCTGCCAGAGCAGATGCGAGTCGAACGTCCAGACGTGGCTGAAGCCGTGCGCCTCGGCAAGTTTGGCCAATTGCACGGTGCGGGCGGATGGGGGGTTGGTCTGCAGCACTGCTCCAAAGTCCATCTGGGGTCCCGTCTAGATCAGGTACTGGCTCAGGCCGCGCTTGACGAACCGGCCGTCACCCTTGGAGCCGAGATAGGAGCTGTCGTCGATGATGACCTTGCCGCGGGACAGAACGGTGTCGACGTGACCGTCGATCTCGTAGCCTTCCCAGGCGGAGTGGTCCATGTTCATGTGGTGGGTCTTGCCATTCCCGTTGACGGGCAGGCCGATCGAGGTGTGGCCGTTCGGGTCGTAGATCACGATGTCGCCGTCGGCGCCCGGCTGGATGACCCCCTTTTTGCCGTACAGCCCGAACATCCGTGCCGGGGTGGTCGCGGTGATCTCCACCCAGCGTTCGAGCGAGATGCGGCCGTTGACGACGCCCTGGTAGAGCAGGTCCAGGCGGTGCTCGACCGAGCCGATGCCGTTCGGGATCTTCGAGAAGTCGCCGAGGCCCAGCTCTTTCTGCCCCTTCATGCAGAACGGGCAATGGTCGGTGGAGACCATCTGGATGTCGTTGGTGCGCAGGCTCTGCCACAGGTGGTCCTGGTGGCCCTCGGCCTTCGAGCGCAGCGGCGTGGAGCAGACCCACTTCGCGCCCTCGAACCCCGGTGCCCCGAGATTCTCCTCGAGCGACAGGTAGAGGTATTGCGGGCAGGTCTCACCGAACACGTTCTGGCCGTGGTCCCGGGCGGCGGCGATCTGCTCCACGGCCTGCTTGGCGCTCACGTGCACCACGTAGAGCGGCGCCCCGGTGAGGTTCGCGAGCATGATCGCGCGGTGCGTGGCCTCCTCCTCCAGCTGCCAGGCGCGCGCGACACCGTGGTAGTAGGGGTCGGTCTTGCCCTCTGCGAGCAGCTGCGTGACGAGCACGTCGATGGCCGGGCCGTTCTCGGCGTGCATCATGGTCATCAGCCCGGTCTCGGCGGACTTCTGCATGGCGCGCAGCACCTGCGCGTCATCCGAGTAGAAGACGCCGGGGTAGGCCATGAACAGTTTGAAGCTGGAGATGCCCTCGTCCAGCAGCCCATCCATCGCCTGCAGCGAGTCCTCGTTGAGGTCGCCGATGATCTGGTGGAACCCGTAGTCGATGGCGCAGTTTCCGGCCGCCTTCTCGTGCCAGGCCGCCAAACCGTCGAAGACCCGCTGGCCGTAGCTCTGCACCGCGAAGTCGACGATGGTGGTGGTGCCGCCCCAGGCCGCGGCCCGGGTGCCGGTCTCGAAGGTGTCGCTGGCCGCGGTGCCGCCGAACGGCAACTGCATATGCGTGTGCGCGTCGACGCCGCCGGGGATCACGTACTTGCCGGTGGCGTCGATCACACGGTCGACGGATGCGGCGAGGTCGTTCCCGAGGAGGGCCGAGCCAGGTGCCAGCACGGCGACGATGATCTCGCCGTCGATGAGGACATCCGCCTGCACACGGCCGGTCGCGCTGACCACGGTGCCGTTCTGGATCAGGGTCGTCACGATGCGCCCCTGGCTACGGCCGGGCGATCGGGCCGTAGGAGTCGGGACGGCGGTCCCGGTAGAACTGCCACGAGTTGCGCACCTCTCGGATGACGCCCAGGTCGAGGTCGCGGATGACGACCTCCTCGGTGTCGGTGGAGGCCACCTCGCCAACGTAGTTGCCGCGCGGGTCGACGAAGTAGGAGCTGCCGTAGAAGGTGACGGCGTCGGCGCCGAACTCCTCGGTCTCGGTGCCGATGCGGTTGTTTGCGCCGATGTAGTACTGGTTGGCGACGGCGGCGGCCGGCTGCTCGAGCTCCCAGAGCCGGTTCGAGAGGCCGGGCTTGGTGGCCGAGGGGTTGAAGACAATCTCGGCGCCGTTCAGGCCGAGCACGCGCCAGCCCTCCGGGAAGTGCCGGTCGTAGCAGATGTAGACGCCGATCTTGCCGACCATGGTGTCGAAGACGGGGTAGTCGACGTTTCCGGGGCGGAAGTAGAACTTCTCCCAGAACTGGGGCAGGTGGGGGATGTGGTGCTTGCGGTACTTGCCGAGGTAGGTGCCGTCGGCGTCGATCACGGCGGCCGTGTTGTAGAGCACGCCGGGCTGCTCCTCCTCGTAGACGGGGAGCACGATCACCATCGTGTGCTCGGCGGCGAGCTTCTGGAACCGCTCCACGAGCGGTCCCGGCACGCTCTGCGCGTAGTCGTAGTACGTGGAGTCCTGCACAATGCCGAAGTAGGGGCCGTGGAACAGCTCCTGGAAGCAGATCACCTGCACTCCCGCTTCGGCGGCGGTGCGTACGAATCCCTCGTGCTTCTGGATCATCGACTCCTGGTCGCCCGTCCACTCGGTCTGGGTGATTGCGGCCCGAACTACAGTCATCTTGTCTCCACATTCGCCAGTGACGGAACAACGTCAAGCCGAACGACAGCGTCCGGGCTTATTAGTCTTCGACGCAAACATTTGGTGCTGTTTTTCTGTGTGATTGACGCGTATATCATCCTGTCGAGCGAATCTGCCGGTGGCAAGGGTTCATGCAAACCGTTATCGTCGCGGTCGGGCACAGGGTCACTGGCCGACCGAATATCACTCGATCGCGCCTACAATGGGGGTAATGCCTCGTCAGCTGCTGGAGTTCTTAGGCAACATCGACACAGAAAACGGGGACGTCTCAGATTCACCCCGAGAGGTTCACCCTCGGGGCCACTCATCCACCGCGACGACGCCGGAAATTCTCGGTGCGCGCCGCGCTGCTGGCGCCGTGCGTATCGGATCAGTAAAACTCCTGTCCTGCTTTGACATGACGTCATCGACTCGCCGGCAGGTTGTGAATAATCGAGATTGGAATCAATACCATGACACGCACAGAAAACGGAAAAGTCGCACTCGTTACCGGTGGTGGACAGGGAATTGGTCAGGCCATTGCTGAGCGACTCCACGCTGACGGCTTCAAGGTCGCCATCGCCGACCTGAACCGTGCGACCGCAGGCGCGGTTGCCGAATCCCTGGGAGGCAAGGAGGGCGGAGCACTGGCACTGCACGTCGATGTCTCCGACCGAGACAGCGTGTTCGCCGCGGTCGAGCAGGCCGTCACGGAGCTCGGGGGCTTCGACGTCATCGTCAACAACGCCGGCATCGCCCCCACGTCTCCAATCGATGACATCACCCAGGAAAGCATCGCAAAGATATTCTCCATCAACTTCAACGGCGTGGTGTGGGGCATTCAGGCAGCCACCAAGGCGTTCAAAGAGCTCGGCCACGGTGGAAAGATCATCAGCGCTGCGTCCCAAGCCGGTCACGTCGGGAACCCCGGCATCGCGTTGTACTCGGCCACCAAGTTCGCCATTCGTGGCTTGTCCCAGACAGCCGCCAAGGACCTGGCTCAATTCGGCATCACGGTCAACACCTTCGCCCCCGGCATCGTGAAGACGCCCCTCATGGAGGAGCTCGCGAAAAAGGTGGCAGCCGACGCGGGCCAGTCGGAAGAGTGGGGCTGGGATCAGTTCACGAACGGCATCGCCCTCGCCCGCCTGTCCGAAGCGTCCGAGGTCGCGGGGGTCGTTTCGTTCCTGGCTGGCCCCGACTCCGGCTACATCACCGGACAGTCGATTCTGGTCGACGGCGGAATGGTCTTCAACTAAGCAGAGGACGAAACTGACTCTCCCCGGCCCGGCGACTGGCCGCATCGTGTCCCGGGCGCGCCGGACATCCGTCCCCCATCGCCCCGCTCGCCCGGGATGGGCCGCGCCGAAGTTCTGGCCTAGGCTGAACGAAGACCGCCGGTTGGCTCTGACCGGTTGAGCCGGCCCCGACTTGGGCGGCAGGTCGCCGACACGTGCTCGGTCGCACCCTTCCTGCCCCGCAGTTCTCCCTGTGCTCGCCAGAGCGGGTGAATCGTCGCCATGGCGTGCTCATACCGACGATTCACCAGCTCTCGCGGCCCTGAACCGGATCGGTAACATGTCCCAATTACGTTCGTTCCGTGGTCCCCTGCTGGTGGTCGTTGCGGCGGCTGCCCTGCTGTCGAGCGGATGCGCTGCGGCGAGTCCCGTCGCCGCGCCCAGTGCCGCGCCGGGCGCGAGCGCCGGCACGGGTGGGGGCTACCCGATGACGATCGACAACTGCGGCACCGACGTGACCGTGGAGGCCGCGCCCGAACGGATCGTGACGATCAAGTCGTCGACGACCGAGCTGCTGCTCGCACTGGACCTCTCCGATCGCATCGTGGGCTCGGCGTTCCTCGATGGCCCCC
This sequence comes from Cryobacterium sp. M25, assembly GCF_002929635.1. Taxonomy (NCBI): domain Bacteria; kingdom Bacillati; phylum Actinomycetota; class Actinomycetes; order Micrococcales; family Microbacteriaceae; genus Cryobacterium; species Cryobacterium sp. M25. Next base: position 66,038 of record NZ_PJJU01000046.1, read on the forward strand.
TGCCGGCATCCCTCGAGAAGGCCGGCGCAGGCCTGTTCGTGGTCAGCGACTTCGTGCCCGGCCAGGAGGCCGTGCTCGGACTCACGCCCGACTTCGTCTACGGCGGCTGGGAGTCCAACTTCTCTGCCGAGGGCGTGGGCGAACGCCAGAGCCTCGCCGACCTCGGCATCGGCAGCTACGTTTCCCCCTCCGCCTGCAAGGGCGAGGGCTACATGCCTGACCCGCTCACTTTCGACTCCGTGTTCGCCGAGATCACCGAGGCCGGCGCGATCTTCGGCGCCGAAGAGGCCGCGGCCGACCTGGTCGCCGATCAGCAGAAGACCCTCGCGGCCCTTGACCCCGCCGCCGCGGAGACCACCGCGCTCTGGTATTCCAGCGGCACCGACACTCCCTACGTGGGCGCCGGCATCGGCTCGCCCAACATGATCATGGCGGCCGCGGGCCTGAATAACGTGTTCGCCGACGTGCAGGACACCTGGACCTCGGTGGGCTGGGAGTCGGTCATCGAGGCGAACCCGAGCGTGATCGTGCTCGTCGACGCCACCTGGAACACCGCGGAGTCGAAGATCGCGAACCTCGAGACGAACCCGGCCACGCAGCAACTCGACGCCGTGAAGAACCAGCGCTACATCGTGCTGCCGTTCGCGGCCACCGAGGCCGGCATCCGCAACGTCGAAGCCGCCGCGTCAACTATCAAACAGCTCGACGCGCTCGAGTCGACGACGGCCGGCTAGCGACCGGCGCCAGAGCACGACGCACGACGCAGGACACGACAGGACAGCACCAACGGGACAGACACGACGGAACAGGCGAGGCAGGTGGATCGGGTGGAGCTGCAGCAGCCGGAACGCACGGCGGCCCAGAGCCGTCGCGTGGCCGGGCGCGCGCGCTACCTGGGCTGGCTCGCCCTGTCGGTCCTGGCCCTCGTGCTTACGGCGGGGCTGGCCGTGACCATCGGTCCGGCCGACGTGAGCCTGACGGATGTCGCCGCGAGCCTCGCCGGGCACCTCGGCCTGCCGGGCGCCGCCGGGGTAGCCCCGCTGACCGACTCGATCGTGTGGCAGCTGCGCCTGCCGCGCGTGCTGACCGCGGCCGCTGTCGGCGCGGGGCTCGCGCTCTGCGGCGCGGTGATGCAGTCGGTGACCCGCAACCCGCTGGCGGACCCCTACCTGCTCGGGCTGTCGAGCGGAGCCTCTCTCGGCGCGGTCTGTGTGATCGTTCTCGGCGTCGCGGTGGCGCTGCCGGCCGCGGCGTTCCTCGGCGCGCTGGCAGCCCTCGTCGCCACGCTGAGCATCGCGCGGGTCGGCAACACGATCACGCCCGGGCGCGCGGTGCTCTCGGGCCTGGCCATCGCGCAACTGGGTGCGGCCGGTACGTCCTTCATCATCTTCTGGGCAGCCAAGGGCGACTCCTACCGGGAGATCCTCAACTGGCTGCTGGGCTCGCTGGCCGGCAGCTCGTGGTCGAGCGTCGTCATCTCGGGCACCGCCCTCGTGGTGGTCGGGGCCGGGATCGTGCTCTCGGCCACCCGTCTGGACGCGTTCACCTTCGGGGATACCGCCGCGGCATCCCTCGGCATCAACGTCAACGGCACTCGGTGGATGCTGCTCGGCGCGGTGGCGCTACTGACCGGCGCCATGGTGGCCGTGAGCGGGGCCATCGGCTTCGTCGGCCTGATCCTGCCGCACCTGGTGCGCGGCCTGAGCGGGCCCGGCCACCGCCGCCTGCTGCCGCTGACCGTGGTGCTCGGCGCCCTGTTCCTGATCGTGGCCGACACGGTCGCCCGCACGGTGTTCGACCCGCGCGAGCTGCCCGTGGGCATCATCACCGCGCTGATCGGCGTGCCCGTCTTCATCGTGCTGATCAAGAGCAGAAAGGCCGCCGCATGGTCGTGATCCTCGACCGGGTGTCGTTCCAGGTCGACGGCACCCCGATTCTGACCGATGTGTCGGCGGTCGTGCCCACGGGCGCAGTGACCGGCCTGCTCGGACCCAACGGGGCCGGCAAGTCCACCCTGTTGCGCCTGATCGCAGGGCTGGAGACACCGGATGCCGGCGGCGTCGAACTCGACGGAGCGCGATCCGGCAGAGGGTCCGGTCTGTCGCGGCGCGAGACCGCCCGGCGGGTGGCGCTGCTCGAACAGAACGCCGCGCCCAGCGTCGACCTCACGGTGCGCGAGGTCGTGCTCCTCGGCCGGATCCCGCACCGCAGCCGGGTGCTCGGCAGCTTCGGCGGCGACGACGACCACCGGGTGGCCGAGGAATCGCTGGCCGTGGTCGGCGGCAGCGACCTCGCCGACCGGGCGTGGCATACGCTCAGCGGCGGCGAGCAGCAGCGCGCGCAGATCGCCCGAGCGTTGGCGCAGCGGCCGAGTCTGCTGCTGCTGGACGAGCCGAACAACCACCTCGATGTGAGCGCCCAGCTCGGGCTGCTCGGGCAGGTGCGCGGGCTCTGCGCGGGCGCGGCCGGTACGGGCCTGACCGCGATCATGGCCCTGCACGATCTGAATCTGGCCGCCGCGTTCTGCGACCAGATCCTGCTGCTGCACCACGGGCGACTGGTCGCGGCCGGCACCCCCGAGGCGGTGCTGCGGCCGGCGACCATCGCGGAGGTCTACGGCGTGGACTGCGACGTGATCCCACATCCGCGCGGCGGGCATCCGGTGATCGTGTTCGCTCCATCCACGCCGATTCCGGCCTTCCCGCCTCCCCGTGAACCCGAAGTCACCCAGCATGGAAGAGCGCACAGATGACGACCATCACCGTTCTGGCCGGCGGCATCGGCGGCGCCCGGTTCACCCGCGGGCTGCTGAAGCACCTGGCGGAAACCGAGCCGGAGGCGACGGTGACGGTGATCGTGAACACGGGCGATGACATGTGGCTGGACGGGCTGCGCATCTGCCCGGACCTCGACACCGTGATGTACACCCTCGGCGGAGGCATCAACGAGGAGCAGGGCTGGGGGCGGCCCGAGGAGTCCCGCCGCGCCTCCGCTGAGATCGCAGCCTACGGGCGCGGCTGGTCCTGGTTCACGCTCGGCGACCTGGATCTGGCCACCCACATCGTGCGCAGCGACCTGCTCCGGAACGGCTCCACGCTGAGCGAGGCCACCGAGTTCCTCTGCCGCCGCTGGCAGCCCGGGGCGCGCCTGCTGCCGATGAGCGACATCCCCGTCGAGACACATGCCCGACTGGCTATGGATGCCGATGAGCACCGGGCCGGCGAGCTGATCCACTTCGAGGAGTGGTGGGTGCGCTACCGCGCCGGCGTTCCGGCGACCGAGTTCGTGCAGGTCGGACTTGAGTCCGCAGTGCCCGCGCCGGGCGTCGTCGACGCCATCATGACGGCCGACCTGGTGATCCTGCCCCCGTCGAACCCGGTCGTTTCGGTCGGCACGATCCTCGCCGTACCGGGCATCCGGGACGCCCTTTGTTCCAGCGCCGCCGCGGTGGTCGGCGTCTCGCCGATCATCGCGGGCGCGGCCGTGCGCGGCATGGCCGACGCCTGCCTGCACACCATCGGCGTCGAGACTACGGCCGAGGCCGTGGGCCTGCACTACGGCTCCCGCGCCGCGGGCGGCGTGCTCGACGGGTGGCTGGTGGACGAGACGGATGCCGGCGCGCTGCCTGCGCTGGCGGCGGCCGGCATCCATTCGGTCGCCGTGCCGCTCTGGATGCGGGATGCCGCGACAACCATGCGGCTCGCGGCGGATGCGCTCGCCCTCGCTCGCGGCACCCTCTCCGTCGTCTGAGCGGCAGTAGCACAGCCGCGGCAGCTCCATCCATAGCGGCAACAGTTTCGACTCCCTGCCGCAACGGGCGTGCACGTAACCTCGGAGATTTTTTGCGACACGCCGTTCACGGCGCCCGCTCACCCGGCGTTTTGCGAAAAATCTCCGACTGTAGCGACGCGCCGATCAGCGCGCGGCGTCCGACCCCGGGGCCTTGACGACCAGGAGGGTGTGCGGCCCGACGCCGAGACGCTGCGCCACCGCAAGGTCGGCGGCGGTATCGACGTCGTGACGGATCGAAACGGATGCCGCCAGCACGAGCGGCACATGGCCGGCGGCCTCATGGGCGGCCCGAGACCCAACCCCGAACCGAGGCTCGATCGGGACTCCGGCGAGCGCGAGCAGAGTCGTGGTGCCGGTTCCGGCCGCGTCGGGCACCAAACTGCGATCGTGCGCGGCGGCGAGGTGCAGAGTGCGCTCGACATCCGCGGGCGTCAGCGCCGGCAGATCGCCGGTCAGCACGGCCAGGTTCGCCTCCGGAAATGCCCCGCGGGCAACCATCAGTCCCTGCCGGATTGCCGCGTTCAACGGGTCTGCGGGCAGGATCGATTCGCGCACCGGGGCCTCGCGCACGATGTCGACCCCGAGCTCGGCCAGCCGACCCGAAAGTTCACCGTCGCCCGTGACGACCAGCACCCGGTCGACACCATGCGCCGCCAGCAGAGCCGCGACCGTGTCGAGAGCGAAGGCATCCGCCAGCCCGGCCCGATCGGGCCGCTCGCCCAGCCGGCTCTTCGCCCCGGGGTTGCCCTTGACGGGCACGATCGCCACCCAGCTCATTCGGTGACGGAAACGACGGATGCCGCGTCGACGGCGGTAGCGGCCAGCCCCGCCGCGTACCCTTCCGAGAAACCCTCGGCGTGCGCCTCGGCGCTCCCCAGCCGGAACATGTCGTTCTCGCTCGGCCGCAGCAGCCGGGTCGCTCCGCGCGCATCCGCGTCGTCGGGCTCGCCCACGAGGCGACCGAGCCCGCGCACGACCGCGACCGGGTTGCCGCTGGTCTTGCCCTTCACCAAATCGGCCGCGCCGGCGATCTCATCGGCGACCGCGGCGACGGTCACGTCGAGGCGCCGGCCGGACGCATCGGTCGTGCCGCGCAGGTCGTCGAGAACCGTGACTCCGGCGGCGCCGATCGCGATGTCGGTCTGGCCCTCACGCCACGGGCGCCCGACGGTGTCGGTGATCAGCACGCCGAGCCGCAGGCTGGTGCGTTCGTGGAGGGCTGTGCAGAGGGCGCGCGCGGAGGCATCCGGATCGACGGGAAGGAGCAGCACGAACCCGTCGGGGGTGTTGCTCGCGTCGACGCCGGCCGCCGCCATCACCAGGCCCTGGCGGTTCTCGACGATCCGCGTCATCCCGCCGGGAAAGGTGCGGGTCGCGACGACCCGCACGGTCTCGTCGGTGATCGCCTGCTCCCGATCGGCCGCCCGCACCTGGCGGCCCTCGGCCTTGGACACGATCTTGCTTGTCACCGCGAGAATGTCGCCGTCGCGCAGGCGGCTGCCTGCCGCGTCGGCGATGAGCGCAGCGAGGTCTGCGCCGGCCTCGACCTCACCGATGCCCTCCAGCACGAAAACGTGCAGGCCGGTTGGTTCTGGCACCACTAGCGCACGAGCTTCGGCAGCACGGATGCGCCGAAAACGTCGATCCACTGGCGCTGGTTGCGGCCCACGTTGTGCAGGTATATGCGGTCGAAGCCGAGGTCGACGAACTTCTGGATGTAGGCCCGGTGGTCGTCGGGGTCGGCTGAGATGATCATGCGGCCCTCAAAGTCCTCGGGGCGAACGAGTTTGGCGATCTGCTCGAATTCGAACGGTGAACGGATATCCCCCTTCGGGAACTTCATCCCGCCGTTCGGCCACTCGACCAGGGCGTTCCGCATGGCCTCCTCGTCGGTTTCGGCCCAGCTCATGTGCAGCTGCAGCACCTTGGGCATAGCGGCCGGGTCCTTGCCGCCGTCCCGGGCGCCGTCGTCGAACTTGCCGAACAGCATCGAGATCTTTTCCAGCGGGGCTCCGACCGTGATCAGGCCGTCGGCGTGACGCCCGGCGCGCTTGGCCGTGACCGGGCCGGCGGTGGCGACGAGAATCTCCGGGGCCACCTCGGGCATGGTCCAGAGCCGGGTCGACTCGAGCTTGTAGAACTGGCCGGAGTGCTTGACGTCCTTGCCTGCGATGGAGGCGGTGAACAGCTTGGAGATGATCTCAATGGCCTCGAACATGCGGTTGATGCGCTCGGGGGCTTCCGGCCAATACTGGCCGACGATGTGCTCGTTCAGAGCTTCGCCGGAGCCGAGGCCGAGCCAGTGCCGGCCGGGGTACATCGAGGCGAGCGTCGCGGAGGCCTGCGCCACCATCGCCGGGTGCCACCGGAAGGTGGGCGCGGTGACGCCGGGCCCGAGGTCCCCCTTCGTGCGCTCACCGATCGCCGCGAGCACGCTCCAGACGAACGAGGACTCACCCTGGGCGGGCACCCACGGTTGGAAGTGGTCGGCCGCCATCACCCCGGTGAACCCGTGTTCCTCGGCGTAGGCCGACAGGGCCACCGCCTCCGCGGGCGCGAACTGCTCCAGCATCGCCGCGTAGCCGATCTGCAAATCCGTCATGGGTACCGCCCTGCCTTTCGTTGTGGTTCGATCCTGTCACTCCCGGCTCCGAGAACTCCCCTCCCCACTTAGAAACGCCCGAGCGGCATCCGCCGCGCGCGTAACGGCGCAGCACCGGCGTGGCCGGGAATCCGTCACAGCGCATCCGTCAAATAGGCTGGAAGCATGCGCATCGCCACCTGGAACGTCAACTCCATCCGTGCCCGAGTCGGCCGGGTCGTCGACTGGATGGTGCGCGAGGACATCGACGTGCTCGCGATGCAGGAGATCAAATGTAAGCCTCCGCAGTTCCCGGCGCAGGCGTTCGAGGACGCCGGCTACGAGCTCGCCGTCCACGGCCTCAGCCAGTGGAACGGCGTCGCCTTCGCCAGTCGCCTCGAGATGGCGGATGTCGCCACCGGCTTCCCCGGCATGCCCGGCTTTCTGAAGGGCCAGGAGGGTCCCGGCCTCCCGCTCGAGGCCCGGGCGCTCGGCGTCACGGTGGAGGACCTGCGGTTGTGGAGCCTGTACGTTCCGAACGGACGCAGCATCGACGACCCGCACTTCGCCTACAAGCTGGACTGGCTGGAGCGCCTGCGCGCGCACGCCCGGGACGAACTGGCTCGCGACCCGCACCTGGCCCTCGCACTGATGGGCGACTGGAACGTGGCCCCATTCGAGCGTGACATGGGTGACCCGAGCTTCGTTCCCGGCAAATCCACTCACATCTCCGAGCCCGAGCGGGCCGCGTTCCGCGCGTTCGAGGCGGAGGGCATCCTCGATGTGGTGCGCCCGCTGGCTCCGGAGGGTTACACCTTCTGGGACTACAAACAGCTGAGGTTCCCCCGCAACGAAGGCATGCGGATCGACTTCATCCTCGGCTCCCCCGCGTTCGCGGATCTGGTGACCGCGGCGAGCATCCACCGCAATGAGCGCAAGGGTGATGCGCCGAGCGACCACGTTCCCGTGGTCGTGGAGCTGGCCCTCGAGGGCGAAGACGACGACCGCCCGATGATCTTCTAACCGGCGCACCGAGCCGGAAACGTGCCGGCAACGGCGCGTGCGAGCGCGAGCGCGAGCGCGGCGGCGCTACTCGCACAATGTCTTCCGTACCCTGGGGGCGCCACAGTATCGCCACAAGATCGCCACAAGCGCGCCCAGCGACCTTCGTCACCGTCTCCGTCACCCGCCGCGTCGAGCCGACCCGCATCTCTGAGGCCACGCGCTGGGCTCAGCGGGGCCAGGACCTTCCTGGTCATGCCCCAGATCACCCGGATGCTGCGCCCCTGGCTGCGACGGCGGCCCCCGGAGCTAGATGAGTGAGTCCGAATCGTTTGGTTGTGTCGCTTTCGCAAGGTCAGAGCTGACCGCACCGAGTGGCCTCGGTTCATCGAAGGCGGAACGCTGTGCCCGGCGTCGAACCAATTCGACGGAGATTTTAGGTCAAGCACCCGTTTTTGAGCCGAGACACGCTTTCTAAAGCAAAATCTCCGTCGAATTCGTTCGGAACGAGGCGCAGGGCCTCGGACTCAGCTCGGCCGGCATTCCCTCGCTTTGTGGTCCGGAGCCGTGTTCGGCTTCGAGCGATCGATGTCGTGCTCGGCCATCGGCCGGCCGGCCGCTAGATGTTGTTCCCACACAGGTTGTGAGCGTGGCGTGAGCTAAAAAAGTGAGGACCTCCGGTATCGATTGGGTTACCACA
>NZ_PJJU01000016.1:0-12482 GCF_002929635.1 Cryobacterium sp. M25
TTGTGTTTCTCGTGTTCCATTTGTCTATCCAATCCTGAATTCAGGAGGACTGTCCGGAAACACCGGGTCACCCCAGGCGCCGTGGGCGGCGTGTTGCGAAATTTTCCGAGTTTAGAGTCGAGCCGGGAGCCGGAAGCCGGGAGCCGGGAGCCGGGAGCCGGGAGCCGGGCGGGCATCACGCGGCCGGCGACGGATGTCCGCGCTCGCCGCGCCCAATTCCGATCCCGCGACCTCCGCCTCCTGCGCGGGTAGTATTTTCCCGTGAGCACACTCCTGAACTTGATCTGGCTCGTGCTGAGCGGGTTCTGGCTGTTCCTGGGCTACCTCGCCGCAGGCATTCTGCTCTGCGTGCTGATCGTTACGATCCCGTGGGGCATCGCGTCGTTCCGCATCGCCGCCTACGCGCTCTGGCCGTTCGGCCGCACCGTCGTGGCCAAACCCACCAGTGGAGCGTTCTCGTTCATCGGCAACATGATCTGGGTGATCCTCGCGGGCTGGTGGCTGGCCCTGGCGCACATCGTCTCGGGAATCGCGCTCTGCCTCACCATCATCGGAATCCCCCTCGGCATCGCCGACTTCAAGATGGTGCCGGTCTCGCTCGCGCCCCTCGGCAAACAAATCGTGAGCAATCGCCCCGGCGCGTTCGACCAGGCCGTCGCCCGCCGCGCCTAGCCCCGCCGCGCCTGAGCCCCGCCCGCCTGACAAACGGATGCCACCCGCCCCACCACACACCCCACCCACACACACGCCCCGCCCCACGCCCGCCCCACACCGCACTGTNCCCACGCCCGCCCCACACCGCACTGTCAGTGGCTCCGGCTACGATTGACCTCGTGGTTACCGCCCTGTATCGCCGCTACCGGCCCGAGACTTTTGCCGAAATGATCGGTCAGTCTCAGGTGACCGATCCGCTGATGACGGCCCTGCGCACGAACCGGGTGAATCACGCCTATCTGTTCAGCGGGCCCCGAGGTTGCGGCAAGACGACATCCGCCCGTATTCTCGCGCGCTGCCTGAACTGCGCCGAGGGTCCCACCGACACGCCATGCGGGGTCTGCCCGAGCTGTGTGGAGCTGTCCCGCGACGGCGGCGGATCCCTCGACGTGGTCGAGATCGACGCGGCCAGCCACAACGGGGTCGACGATGCCCGGGACATCCGTGAGCGCGCGATCTTCGCTCCCGCCCGCGACCGATACAAGATCTTCATCCTGGACGAGGCGCACATGGTCACGCCGCAGGGCTTCAACGCGCTGCTGAAGATCGTCGAAGAGCCGCCCGAGCACGTCAAGTTCATCTTTGCGACAACCGAGCCCGAAAAGGTGATCGGCACCATCCGTTCGCGCACGCATCACTACCCGTTCCGGCTCGTGCCGCCCGGACCGATGCTCGAATACGTGCAGCAGATGTGCGACACCGAGCAGATGACCGTCGCGCCGGGCGTGCTGCCGCTCGTGGTGCGGGCCGGCGGCGGGTCGCCGCGCGACACCCTGTCGCTGCTCGATCAGCTGATGGCCGGATCCGACGGGCACTCCGTCGAATACGACCGCGCCGTGGCGCTGCTCGGCTACACGAACGCGTCGCTGCTCGACGAGTCCGTCGACGCGATCGCCGACCGCGACCCGTCCGCCGCGTTCGATGCGGTCGACCGGGTCGTGCAGACCGGCCAGGACCCACGCCGCTTCGTCGAAGACCTGCTCGAACGCCTGCGCGACCTGATCATCGTGGGCGCCACGAGCGCCGCGGGCGCCGCCGCCGTGCTGCGCGGCGTGCCGCAGGAGGAACTCGACCGCATGGCCGTGCAAGCCGCGAAGTTCGGCCCCGCCGAGCTCTCCCGCACCGCCGACGTGATCAACGCCGCCCTCACCGAGATGACCGGCGCGACCAGCCCCCGCCTGCACCTCGAACTCATGATTGCCCGCGTGCTCATCCCCGCGAGCGACGATTCCACCCGCGGCGCGCTCGCCCGAGTCGAACGCCTCGAGCGCCGCATCGGGGTCGGTTCTGGGTCTGGTTCTGGTTCCGGCGACAGCCCGGCGACGGATGCCCCAGCCACCAGCCCGGTCGGCTCGCCCCCGCGCGCGGCTGCGGTCTCGGCGACGCATGCCTCCGGCCGGCCCGCGGTCTCCGGCGGTGCGGCTGCTGCTGCTGCTTCTGCCGCCGCGCCTGCTGCCGCTGCGCCCGCGACCCAAGCCGCGTCCCCGCCCCGCCCTGTCGGACCCGTCACCCTGCAGCAGGTAAAGGACTCTTGGCCGCAGATCCTCGAGGCAGTCAAGGCCGCCAAGATCAGCGCCTGGCTCGTGCTCTACACGGCCCGCGCCATGGAACTGCGTGGCGGCGACCTGCTGGTGCTCTCCTTCCCGAGCCAGAACGACGTCGCCGGACTCAAGCAGTCGGCGGCCCCCGGGCAGGGCGTCGGCGACTATCTCAAGCGCGCCGTCAACGAGGTGCTCGGCTTCACGCCCCAGCTCACCGCCCGGGTCGACTCCCCGAGAACGGATGCCCCAGCCACCCCCAACGCATCCGCCCCCGCTCCGGCACCGGTAGCCCCGGTCTCCCCGGGGTCAGGTTCCGGCGTGCAGGACTCCACCGCGCCGAGCCCTGTCGCGCGGGCCGCAACCGTCAGCGGCTCGGCCGCAGCCGGGTCCGGAAGCGGCGACACCGGCTCCAGGACGACACCCAAATCCGCTGCTGCAACAACCGACGAGGCGTCGCCCGCCGACGCCGACCCCGATCCGGCTGCTGCCGCCGACCCCGATCCGGCTGCTGCCGTGAACGCTGCAGCCGGTTCCGCCCCGGCCGGCGTTGGCAAGGTTGACGCCCCAGAAGCGCCTGCGGCATCGGCTGCCAGCCCCACGGTGACCAGGCGCGCAACTGCCAGCCCGGCGGTCGCCAGCCCGACAGTGCCCGAGTCGTCGGTGACCAGGCGCGCAACTGCCAGCCCGGCGGTCGCCGCGACCGCGACCGGCTGGGCGACCGCTGCCATTCCGAGACCCTCGGATGCCGGCACCGGCTGGGCCACGGTGGCCATCCCGGGGGCAGCCCCGGCTGCTGAAACCGCTGTTCCTGCGTCTGCGGCCTCCGCTGGGGCCTCCGCTGCGACCCCTGATGCCCCCGCACACGCATCCGCCCCGCAGACCGCCCCGCGTTCCACGCCGAGCGCGCCGGCGCCCACGACGCTTCCCGCGTCCGGGCGAGATCCTGAGCCGCAGCCGCCCTACGACGACGAGCCCCCGTCCTACGACGAGGAATTCCCGCCGGACCTGAACCCGAACGGCGGCCAGCCCGGCCGATACCAGGCGCCCGCCGCGCGTGCGGGATTGTTCGCAGCGGGAGCCCAGCACCAAGCGAGAGCCCAGTCTCAGTCCCAGAACGGCGTCCAGAACGGCGCCCAGCCCGGAACCCCGGCGCGCACCCAGGTGCAGGCTCCGAACCGGGCGGGCGGCGCAGCATCCGTTGCCCGTCGCGGGCCCGCCTTTGCGGAGAAGCAGCGCTACGGCGAGTCGGTGGTGCGCGAAATCCTCGGTGCCACCTTCCTCGAAGAACAGCCGCACGATCCGGCATCCCGAACCAGAGGCGACTAAACCATGTACGAAGGCATCGTTCAGGAATTGATTGACGAGCTCGGCACGCTGCCCGGAATCGGGCCCAAGTCCGCGCAGAGGATCGCGTTCCACATCTTGCAGACCGAGCAGTTCGACGTGACCCGGCTCGCCAACGTGCTGCTCGAGGTGCGCGACAAGGTGAAGTTCTGCGACATCTGCGGCAACGTGTCCGAGCAGAAGACCTGCATGATCTGCCGCGACCCGCGCCGCAATCCGGCGATGATCTGCGTGGTGGAAGAGGCCAAGGACGTCGTCGCGATCGAGCGCACCCGCGAATTCAGGGGGCTCTACCACGTGCTCGGCGGGGCGATCAGCCCCATCGACGGCGTCGGACCGGACGACCTGCGCATCCGTCAGCTGATGCAGCGCCTTGCCGACAACACGGTGCAGGAGGTCATCATCGCCACCGACCCGAACCTCGAGGGGGAGGCGACCGCGACCTACCTGTCGCGCCTGCTGACCACCCTCGAGATCAAGGTCTCCCGGCTCGCGTCAGGGCTGCCGGTCGGCGGCGACCTCGAGTACGCCGACGAGGTCACTCTCGGGCGGGCCTTCGAGGGCCGCCGTACCGTCACGAACTAGCACCCCGCGCCGCCTGCCCGCTCCGGCAACAGTTGCGGCCAGGAGTGGCCAGGGAGACCGCATCCGCCACCGACCTCGCCGGACTGAACCGACTGCCAGCCCGGACGACAGACGGGCCGGGGGAGGGGGGAGACCCGGCCCGTGGCATCCGTTGCCCCGCTGATTCGCGGGCAACGCTGAATGCGGAGAATTTCGAGACCCGCCGCGTGGCGGGGCGACGGATGCCGCGTGTCGCGAAATTCTTCGCAGTCACGGCGTTCTATTTCGCGCTGGCGGTCGCCCGCGGGTGCGCGGCTGGAGCAGCCGTCGCCGGCACCAGCGGCTCGTTCGCTTCGAGCACCGTGCGGTACGCGGGCAGGTGCGTGAACAGCTCGTCGGTGAGCGGGTTGCGGCGTCTCTTCACGATCGTGTAGATCTGGTAGACCACAACGGCGATGTTGGCCGCGAGGGCCACGGCGCTCACCCAGAACAGGGCGACCGGGTCGTGCGACGACTTCACTGCGAACTGCGAGCTCGACACGAAGGTCGGGAAGGCCATGGTGAACATCATCCAGAACGCCAGGGTCTGCGCGCGGTGCTGCAGCCAGGCGCCGCGCTTGATGAAGAAGGCGGGGATCGTGCACGACACGAGCAGGGCCGCGCCGGCGAAGAACGAGTGGTCGCCGACCGCGTTGTAGCGTCAATGGGTGCCTCTCACCGTCACATGGCCGCTGCCGAATACAACAGCATTTATGATGGGAGCTTGCCTGTGCCGGCGTACCCGAACCCTTGGAGTGCCACGTGAGCTTGATCGTGCAGAAGTTCGGCGGATCATCCGTCGCCGACGCCGAAAGCATCAAACGCGTGGCCAAACGCATCGTCGACACCCGCAAAGCGGGCAACGAGGTCGTCGTCGCCGTCTCCGCGATGGGAGACTCCACCGATGAGTTGCTCGACCTTGCGCACCAGGTCACCCCGATCCCCGCGCCGCGCGAGCTCGACATGCTCCTCACCGCGGGCGAGCGCATCTCGATGGCGCTGCTCGCCATGGCGATCAAGAGCATGGGCTACGACGCCCGCTCCTTCACCGGCAGTCAGGCCGGCATGATCACGGATGGCCAACACGGCGCCGCCCGCATCGTCGACGTGACTCCCGGGCGCATCCGCGATGCCCTCGACGACGGTGCCGTGGCGATTGTCGCCGGCTTCCAGGGCTTCAATCGCGACACCAAGGACATCACCACGCTCGGCCGCGGCGGTTCTGACACGACCGCCGTTGCGCTGGCCGCCGCGCTCAGCGCCGATATCTGCGAGATCTACACGGATGTCGACGGCGTCTTCACCGCCGACCCGCGCGTCGTTCCCCGGGCCCACAAACTCGACCGCATCTCCAGCGAGGAAATGCTCGAGCTCGCCGCCGCGGGTGCGAAGGTCCTCTATATTCGAGCGGTGGAATATGCGCGTCGGCACGGTGTGACGCTGCATGTGCGGTCCTCGTTTAACAACAACGTGGGAACCATCGTCTACAACCCCGACACCACGAGCCCGCATGTCGCGATCCCGAATTCGTCGGCCACCGAGCGCACACATCCCAATAACGCATCCGCGAATGGAGAGACAGTGGAAGAGCCAATCATCGCCGGGGTCGCCGCCGACCTGAGCGAAGCCAAGGTCACGGTCGTCGGCGTTCCCGACATTCCGGGCAAAGCCGCGCAGATCTTCAAAATCGTCGCGAAGACCAACGCGAACGTCGACATGATCGTGCAGAACGTCTCGGCCGCGTCCACGGGACTGACCGACATTTCCTTCACCCTGCCCAAATCGGAGGGCCAGCAGGTGCTGACCGCGCTGAGCAACGAGCAGACCAACGTCGGGTTCGCCGGTCTGCAGTATGACGACCAGATCGGCAAGCTCGCGCTCGTCGGCGCCGGCATGCGCACCAACACGGGCGTGTCCGCGAAGCTGTTCGAGGCGCTGTTCGAGGCCGGGATCAACATTGAAATGATCTCGACCAGCGAGATCCGCATCTCCGTGGTCACCCGCGCCGACACCATCAACCAGGCGCTGCGGGTCGTGCACACCGCATTCGGCCTGGACTCCACCAACGACGCCGTCGTGCACGGCGGCACCGGCCGCTAGCCGGCATCCGTCGGCCCAACCGGGCTCGGCCGGACGCCAGCCGGGCTCGGCCCCACCCCGCCTCACCCCACCCCGACCCCGTTCAACCGGTTTCCCTGGGGCTAACTCAGGAGAACTAGAGGCCACAGGCGCGATCCGGCTGGAATTCGGGCCAAATCGCGAGAATCTCCTGAGTTAGCCACAAAGGCAGATGCAGATGCAGATGCAGATGCAAGTGCAAGTGCAAGTGCAAGTGCAAGTGCAAGTGCAAGTGCAAGTGCAAGTGCAAGTGCAAGTGCACGAGCGAGAGCGAGACCACCAGCACCACCAGCAGCCACGGCATCCAGCGGAGGAAACACAGTGAACAGCACCGCAGCAAACAGCACCGCAGCAACCAGCACCACAGGAATCCAGATCGGCGTCGTCGGGGCCACCGGCCAGGTCGGAGCCGTCGTGCGCAGCCTGCTCGAGGAACGGGACTTCCCGGTCGGAGGCATCCGTTTCTTCGCGTCGTCCCGGTCCGCCGGCTCCGTGCTGCTGTTCAAGGGCGAGAAGATCGTCGTCGAAGACGCCGCCACCGCCGACCCCAGCGGACTCGACGTGGCCATCTTCTCCGCCGGCGCGACGCTCTCGAAAATTCAGGCTCCCCGGTTCGCCGCGGCCGGCGTCACCGTGATCGACAACTCCTCCGGGTGGCGGATGGACCCCGACGTGCCGCTGGTCGTCAGCGAGGTCAACCCCGAGGCCATCAAGCTCGCCACCAAGGGCATCATCGCGAACCCGAACTGCACCACCATGGCGGCCATGCCCGTGCTCAAGGTGCTGCACGACGAGGCCGGCCTCGAACGCCTCATCGTCAGCACCTACCAGGCGGTCTCCGGCAGCGGCCTGGCCGGCGCCCGCGAGCTCGCCAGCCAGGTGCGGGCCGCCGCCCTGAGCGACAACCTGCTCCAACTGGTGCACGACGGGTCCGCTGTGCCCATGCCGGCACCCATCGTCTACGCCCGCCCGATCGCGTTCGACGTGATCCCGCTGGCCGGTTCCATCGTCGACGACGGCGAATTCGAGACCGACGAGGAGAAGAAACTCCGCAACGAGAGCCGCAAGATCCTCGAGCTGCCCGATCTGCTCGTCTCCGGCACCTGCGTGCGCGTGCCCGTCTTCACCGGCCACGCCCTCTCGATCAACGCCGAGTTCGCCAACCCGTTGACCGTCGCCCGCGCCCTCGAACTGCTCGCCACCGCCCCCGGCGTGGTCGTGACGGATGTCCCCACACCCCTCGAAGCGGCCGGCCAGGACCCGAGCTTCGTCGGCCGCGTGCGTCAGGACCGCGGCGTGCCGAACGGGCGTGGATTGGCCCTGTTCATCACCAGCGACAACCTTCGTAAAGGTGCGGCACTCAACGCCGTGCAGATCGCGGAACTCGTCGCCGCGGACCTACTCGTTCGCTGACCTCAGCGTGGTGCTGTATAACCGGGCGCTCACTCCGCTAGTGTCAGACTTCGTGGGCGGGAATCGGAACTCAAGGGGCGTCAAACGCCTGGCCTTCCTTGCGTTCGCCGGCATCGGCCTCGCGCTCATCGCCACGTCGTTCGTGCTGCTCCTTGATGACCCCTCAGACAGCTGGCTGATCGCCGGCGTCGGTGTGGTCTGCGCGGCCACCCTCGAGCTCACCTGGGTGCGCGTGGGCGCCGTGGCGCACCGCAGCCCGATGATCAGCCTCCCCGTTCTGGCGCTGCCGGCGCTAGCACCGACCCTCTCCCTGCCGGTCTCGGCCGGGCTGATCGCGCTCGGCGTTCTGCTGGCCATCCTGATCGAGTCCGGGCGGGCAGCGGTCGCGCTCTACAGCGCCGGCCTGCAGGGTGCCGGCGCTCTCGTCGCCATCGGCCTGTTCACCTGGCTCGGCGCGGGCGGACTGCCGATTCTGGCGGGCGTGGCCGCGGCATCCGTGGGCTATATCTTCTTCATCATCGCGACCGAGGTGCTGCGCCAGCGCTTCGTCGCCGGCCCGCTCGGTCGCGGCAGCGGCGGGCGACCCCTGTCGCCGCTGCGGGTTCTGCTGGTGCTGGTCGGAACCGTCGTGGTCACGGTGACGGCCGCGCACTGGAGTGTCGTGGGGCTGCCGTTTCTGGTCGAGGTCACCAACACGCTCGATGCCGTCATCGTGCTGTTCACCCTGATGATCGTCGCCTCCGTGGTCAAGGTCTTCACGGTGTTGGCGGTCATGCGCTACCGGCTGGCCGGCCTGGTCGCCGCCACGAGCGCGCTGGCCGCCGACCCGGCCACCGGGCCCTCCGGGCGGGTCAACCCCACGAGCCCAGCCACCACAGGCATCGGCGCCACGAGCGGTACCGCCATCACGAGCGCCGCCGACAACACCTACCCCGCCACGAGTGCCGCCGACGCCGCCCCAGAGCCCGAGCCCGGCTCCCCGGCGGCCGTCACCGACCTGCTGCGCCGGGTGGTGGCGGATGCGATCGGTGCCGAATCCGTCATCGTGCGCAGCGAGCCCGCGCAGCCCGGCGAGATCAGCATGCTGCTGCCCCTGGTCGGCGCCATCGGGCCGGACCAGTACATCGTGGCCCGGCGCGACGCCATGGACGGCGCCTTCACCGGCAACGACCGCCGCGCCCTCCAGGCCCTGGCCACGAC
Organism: Cryobacterium sp. M25; assembly: GCF_002929635.1. Taxonomy (NCBI): domain Bacteria; kingdom Bacillati; phylum Actinomycetota; class Actinomycetes; order Micrococcales; family Microbacteriaceae; genus Cryobacterium; species Cryobacterium sp. M25. Next base: position 8,934 of record NZ_PJJU01000016.1, read on the forward strand.
CGCCGAGATGGTCGTGCGGGCCCGCCGCAACATTGCCGGCCTCACCCTGCGCGCCAACACCGATCCGCTCACGAGCCTGCCCAACTACGGCGCGTTCCAAGAGGCCCTGGCGAACATCAACGACCACCGGGACTACTCAGAGGCCCTGGCCGTGCTGTTCATCGACCTCGACGAGTTCAAGCGCCTGAACGACCGGTTCGGCCATCAGACCGGCGACGAGGTGCTGCGCGAGCTCGGGCGTCGGCTGAGCGCCGTGGTGCGTCCGAATGACGTGGTCGCCCGGGTCGGCGGCGACGAGTTCGTGATCATCCTCACTCACCTGGCGTCGCTGGCCGAGGCGAAGTCCATCGCCGAGCGCATCCTGGTGGTCTCCGGGGAGCCGATGCTCATCGGCCAGACGACCCACAGCCCGATCATCAGCGTGGGCCTGGCCTACTCGGCGCACCGCGAAACCGACGTCAACCAGCTGGTCCAGGATGCCGACCGGTCGATGCTCGCGATCAAGAAGTCCCGGCGACGCGGCGGCCCGTCGAAGGAGAGCAGCCTCAACATCTCGAGCCACCGCTCCTCGCAGATGAACGACATCATCGCCCACGCCATCGACGAGGACCTGCTCGAGCTGGCCTTCCAGCCCATCGTCAGCCTCGTCACCGGGCAGATCTGGGCGTTCGAAGCCCTCGTGCGCTACACCGACCCGGACCTCGGTCCGCTATCGCCGCCGTCGATCGTCGAGAAGGCGAAGGGCCTCGGCCGGCTCGACGCGATGACCCGCCAGGTGGCCGTGAAGGCCATGGCCGCCGCGGCGGACTTCCGGCTGATCGAGCCGCGCGTGGTGTGCATGACCATCAACGTTGAGGCCGGGCAGATCCTGCCCGAGCGTGTGGGCAACTACATCGAGGAGCTCGCGGACCGCTACCCCGGCATCTCGCTCTGCCTCGAGCTCAACGAGCGGTCGATGACCAAGGTCACCCCCGCCATCCGTGCCCAGGCCGACCGCCTGCGCGACCTCGGCATGATGATCGCGCTCGACGACTACGGTTCCCAGGATTCGTCGGTCGACGCCCTGGTACGGATGCCCATGGACATCCTCAAAATCGACCGCAGCCTGGTCGACGACCTCGACGACATCCGCCAGCGGGAGGTGCTCACCGCCCTGCAGGGTTTCGGTGACAACCTCGAGTACTCGATGATCGTCGAGGGTGTGGAGAACGATGCGATGGCGAACCACCTGAGTGCGCTGGGCATCCGCAGCGCGCAGGGGTTCCACTACGGCGTGCCGGAGAGCTTTGAGAAGACCCTGTCGCGGCTGGAGTTGCACGGCGCCCGTGCGGTCGTGCCGAGGCTCGACATTACGCTTGCTTCATGAGCACAGAACCGGTTCCGTTCGACGTGGAGACGATCGTTTTCGACCTCGAACCCGAGCGTCGGGCGGTGATCTACCCGGTGCTCGACGTCGTGCGCGATGCCATGCCCGCGGGGTATCGGCTCGGCGTCTACGGCGGCATGCTCGGCTGGGCGGTTCCGCTGGAGCTGTTGGCGAACACCGACGACAAACAGCCGCTCGTCTACGTGAGCCTGGCCGCGCAGAAGCACTACAACTCGCTCTACCTGATGGGCCTCTGCAGCTTTCCCGAGAAGGATGCCGCGTTCCGCTCCCGGTGGGACGCCACCGGACGCACGCTGAACATGGGCAACAGCTGCGTGCGGTTCAAGACGCTGGCCGACCTCGATCTCGACCTGATCGTGCGCGAGGTCGCGAGCGTGTCCGTCGACGACTTCATCGCCAACTACGAGCTCCTGAAGAGTCGCGGCTGAGCCGCTTTTGGTGGCGACTGGGTCGCTTATCGGTCGCGACTGAGCCGGTTTTGAGCCGCGACTGGGTCGCTTTTGAGCTCGTTGCCGAGCCAACCGTGACCTGACGCGTCTGCGTCCCGGCGGGAGGCATCCGTTGCCACCGATATGGTGGAAGAGTGAATCCAATGGCGAAGATTGATGTCGTTCTTATTGGTGGCGGCATAATGAGCGCCACCCTCGGTACCTTGATCAAGCAGTTGCAGCCCGACTGGAGCATCGAGGTTTACGAGCGATTGGGGGAAGTCGCTCAGGAAAGCTCCAACCCGTGGAACAACGCGGGCACCGGCCATGCGGCTCTGTGCGAGCTGAACTACATGCCCGAATCGAAGGACGGCTCGGTGACCGCGGCCAAGGCCGTGGCGATCAACGAGCAGTTCCAGATCAGCCGCCAGCTGTGGGCACACCTGGTCGAGACGGGCGTGCTGCCCGAGCCCACCAACTTCATCAACTCCACCCCGCACATGACTTTCGTGCACGGCAAGAGCAGCGTCGAATACCTGCGCAAGCGGTTCGCGGTACTCCAGGGCGAGCCCCTCTTCGCGGGCATGGAATACAGCGAGGATCCGGCCGTGATCGGCACCTGGACCCCGCTCCTCACCCAGAAGCGCCCGAAAAACCAGAAGATCGCGGCGACGCGCATCGTGTCCGGCACCGACGTGGACTTCGGCGCCCTCACCCGCTACCTTTTCGCCAACCTCACCGCCGAGGGCGTGGGCGTGCACACGAACCAGCAGGTCACCGGTGTGAAACAGCTCATGGATGGCTCATGGAAGCTCAACCTTCGCCGCCTGGTCGGCAACCACCCGAGCGTCGTCAACGCCCGGTTCGTCTTCGTCGGTGCGGGCGGCGGCGCCCTGGCGCTGCTGCAGCAGAGCGGCATCCCCGAGATCAAGGGTTTCGGAGGGTTCCCGATCAGCGGGCAGTTCCTGCGCACCACGAACCAGAAGCTCGTCGCCCAGCACCACGCGAAGGTCTACGGCAAGGCGGCGAAGGGTGCTCCGCCCATGTCGGTGCCGCACCTCGATACCCGCGTCGTCGAGGGAGAGGCCTCGCTTCTGTTCGGACCGTACGCCGGCTTCACCCCCAAGTTCCTCAAGTCGAGCAGCTGGCTCGACCTGCCGTTCTCGATCCGGGTGCACAACATCGGGCCGATGCTGGCTGTGGCGGCGCACAACTTCGGCCTGATGAAGTACTTGATCGGCGAGGTGTTCGCCTCAAAGAAGACGAAGCTCAAGGCGCTGCAGGAGTTCATCCCGACCGCGAAGCTCGGCGACTGGGAACTCATCACCGCCGGACAGCGCGTGCAGGTCATGAAGAAGGATCCGGAGCAGGGCGGCGTGCTGCAGTTCGGCACCGAGGTCATCACCTCGGCCGACGGTACCATCGCGGGGCTGCTCGGGGCCTCCCCGGGAGCCTCGACCGCGGCCCCGATCATGGTGGACCTGATCAAGCGCTGCTTCCCCGAGGAGTACCCGGCCTGGGAACCCAAGCTGCGCGAGATGATCCCGAGCCTCGGAACGAAGCTCTCCGACGACCCGGCCGTTGCCGCCGCGTCGCTCGCCGCGACCGCGGCCGTGCTGAACCTGACCGCGTAGGAGGTTGCCCGGGGGCGGGGTTGCCCCGGCGGCGGGCTGGGGGGTGCCTGTTCTCTGCCCGTGCCCGTGGGCTGGGGGGTGGTGCCGCGGGGGCTGGGGG